>NZ_CP016756.1:4022500-4322500 GCF_001700965.1 Stenotrophomonas nitritireducens | reverse complement strand
TGCGTGCCGCTTCCAGTGCCTTCTCGACGTCGATGCCGGGGCCGGCCATCAGTGCGCCGTTCTGTGCGCCGCGCTCACGCAGGATGCGGGTCAGCTTGCGGGTGTCGATGCCGGAGATGGCCACCACGCCGCGCTGGATCAACCAATCCTGCAGCGACACCTGGTTGCGCCAGCTGCTCGGGCGGCGCGGCACATCGCGCACGATCAGGCCCGATGCCCATACCTTGGCGGCTTCATTGTCCTGGTCGTTCATACCGGTGTTGCCGATATGCGGGTAGGTCAGGGTGATCATCTGCCGGGCGTAGGACGGATCGGTCAGCATTTCCTGATAACCGGTCATGGCGGTGTTGAACACCACCTCACCCACGGATAGGCCGGGCGCGCCTACGGATTCGCCCTCGAATACGGTGCCGTCTTCGAGCACGAGAATTGCGGCTTGGGTCACGGGAATCTCACTTTGGCTACCGGGGGACTCCGAAGCCACGCCTGCGTTCACGGTCAAAAACCGGTTGCAAAAAAGCGCGGACGGCGGTCTGGGAACCGGTCCGGCTAACGTGTTTCGGCGAGCCGGAATTGTAAAGGCAAGGGGGCACCAACGCCAGCGCCCCGTGCGCTTTCCTTCAGCTGTTCAGGCACAAGCCGAACCATTTTCCGGAGCGATGATGCCCCACATTCAGCTTTCTCAGGCCTGCGTCACGTTTCCCAACAGGTCGCGTACCCGGTATTGCCCCGGGCTGCGCTGGCGCAGCTGTTTGGCCGCATGCAGCGCGCCGCGCGCGAAAATGTCGCGGTTGGTAGCCCGGTGCACCAGCTCTACCCGCTCGCCCAGGCCGGTGAACTGCACGAAATGCTCGCCGATGATGTCACCGGCACGCAGGCTGGCGTAGCGCGGCTCCGCGCCACCGTGCAGCGCCGATTCGCCCAACGTCAGCGCGGTGCCCGAAGGCGCGTCCTTCTTGTGCACATGGTGCGACTCGACGATGTCGCAGTCCCAGCCCGGCAACGCCGCCGCCGCCCGCTCCACCAGCTCGGCCAGCACTGCCACGCCCAGGCTGAAATTGGTCGCCCAAACCAGTGGAATCCTGGCCGCTGCCGCGGCCAGCGCCGCCTGCTGTTGGTCACTGATACCGGTAGTACCCGAGACCAGGCCCACGCCCCGCTCCGCACACAGCGCCAGAATCGGGTCAAACCCTTCGGGCAGGCTGAAGTCGATCGCCACATCAAAGACCGGCGCGCCGGCCAGCTCACTGGCGGCAAAGTGCGGGATGCCATCGATCACACGCTGGATCGGCGGTTTGCGCACTACCGCAGCAACCACCTGCAACGAGGAATCTTCTGCCGCAAGACGCAGCAGGGCCTGACCCATGCGCCCGGAGGCACCGTGGATCAACAAACGGGTGGGAGTCGTATTCATGGGCAGAACGCTAACGCCTCAAGCGTCCCGGACACAAGCGCGCTGCATGGTTACATCCGCCCAACATGGGTAACGGCGCGGCTGCTGGTCAGATAGGTGCGCCAGCGCCTGCGTTCGACGGTATCGCGACCACGGCTGACCATGCGCACGCCCGCCATTTCAACAATGGCCGACACCTCGACCTCAGCCGACCGACCGTCACTGGCAATGCGGATATCACCGACCGTCTGCTCGTAGCGCAGCGGCATGCGCCCGCCGAACATTTCGCGCAGCTGACGCAGCTGCTGCATGCTCTGCGCCAGTGCTGCGCAGGATTGCGCGCGATCATGGCTCTCCTCGGCCTGTGCGGATTCGGTCTTGGTCGCCGTGGTCTGCACATAGTCCTCTGACAACATCTCGCACAAGGGCTTGTCATCGCTTGCCGCAATGGCGAGGTCAGTACGCTGGTACAGCGCGCGCACCTGGTCCTGATTGATCTTGTTGCCACCACGCAGATATACCGACGCACACACCGCCAGCACCACGACCAGTGCCACAATTCCGATAAACGACTTCATGCCAACACCCCCCGGTTGCTTCCTGCAATCGCCACAGTGTACAGCCGGCGCTTATCGACAGGCACAGCCCAAAACCCCGGCGTACCGCGCCTGCCCTGCACTGCCTTGCCCATGACGGCTCATCCCGGCTCGACCAACAGCGGATCAACTGGCGCATGCCGCAGATACGAAAACGCCGGGATAACCCGGCGCCGTCGTATCGCTCAATGTTGTTTCGGCTCGCTGGGCCCGCAACTGCTGCAACCGCCACAGGCACCGCCACTACTGGCCGCCGGCGGCGCCAGGCGGCGCCCCCAGGCCTGCAGGCGCGGCGAACGCTGCGGCCGCACCAGCCACAACGCCAATACGCCACGCAGCTTGCGCAATACACCCGGGAACTGCTTCTTCAGCACCACCCAGGCACTGACCAGCACCGCCACGGCGATGATCAGATATTGCAGTTGCAGCAACAGGCTCTTGTCCATCTCAGCCGGCTCCCAACGCCACTGCCACCTGGTAGGTGACGAACGCCGCCAGATAGGCCGCGCCAAACAGGTACACCGTGGCAAAGGCCATCTGCTTCCACGAGTTGGTCTCGCGCTTGATGGTGGCCAAAGTGGAAATGCACATCGGCGCGTAGATGAACCACACCATCAGCGACAGGCCGGTCGCCAGCGTCCAGCCGTCGCTGATCACCGGGGTCAGTGCCTGGATGGCGGCGTCGTCATCTGCAGCGGACAGCGCGTAGATCGTGGCCAGCGAGGACACCGCCACCTCACGCGCCCCCATGCCGGGAATCAAGGCAATGCAGATCTGCCAGTTGAAGCCCAGCGGAGCGAAGATCACCGCCATCGCATGACCGATCTGGCCGGCGAAGCTGTAATCGATGGCCGGCATGGTCGCGTTCTCCGGCGCACCCGGGTACGACAGCAGGAACCACAGCAGGATGGTCAGCGACAGGATGATGCCGCCGACGCGCTTGAGGAAGATCATCGCGCGTTCGTACAGGCCTACCAGCAGGTCGCGCGGGTTGGGCAGCCGGTAGGACGGCAGCTCCAGCATCAGCGGATGCTCGCTCTTGTCGCGGCGGAACTTCTTCATCGTCCACGACATCACCAGCGCACTGAGGATGCCCGCCACGTACAGCGCAAACAGCACCAGACCCTGCTGGTTGAACACGCCCCACACGGTCTTCGCCGGGATGAAGGCGCCGATCAGCAGCGCATACACCGGCAGGCGTGCTGAGCAGGTCATCAGCGGCGCCACCAGAATGGTGGCCAGGCGGTCACGCGGGTCCTGGATCGAGCGGGTCGACATGATGCCCGGCACCGCGCAGGCGAAGCTGGACAGCAGCGGGATGAACGAACGCCCCGACAAACCCGCCGCCGCCATCATCCGATCAAGCAGGAAAGCAGCGCGCGGCAGATAGCCGGATTCTTCCAGGGCCAGAATGAAGGCGAACAGGATCAAGATCTGCGGCAGGAACACCAGCACACCACCGACACCGGCAATGATGCCGTCCACCAGCAGGCTGCTCAGCGGCCCTTCCGGCAGATTGGCCGCCGCGAACTGCCCCAGCCAGGCGAAACCGGCCTCGATACCGTCCATCAACGGCGTAGCCCAGGCATACACCGCCTGGAAAATAAGGAACATGACCACGGCCAGGGTCATCAGGCCGTAGACCGGGTGCAGCAACCAGCGGTCCAGCGCGTCGTCCACCTTGGCGGTCGGCGCGGGCATGCGCACGGCCGATGCCAGGATATCGCGCACCTGCACGTGGTAGTCAGCGCCAGGTTCGACCGGGTGCACCGGCATCGCGTCCAGTTGCGGCACCAGCGCATCGATGCGCTCGACCAGCGCGCGGGCGCCGTTGTGGCGAACCGCCACGGTCTCCACCACCGGCACGCCAAGCGCCTTTTCCAGCGCTGGCACATCGATCTCGATGCCACGTTTGCGCGCCGCATCGACCATGTTCAAAGCCACCACCATCGGCCTGCCCAGCTCACGCACTTCCAGCGCGAAACGCAGGTGCAAGCGCAGGTTGGTGGCGTCGATGACGCAGATCAGCGCATCCGGAGCGGCTTCGCCGGGGTAGAAGCCACGGCACAGGTCACGGGTGATCGCCTCGTCCAGACTGGCCGGCTGCAGGCTGTAGGCGCCTGGCAGGTCCAATACCGCGTATTCCTGCCCGGACGGCCCGCGCATGCGGCCTTCCTTGCGCTCCACGGTGACACCGCTGTAGTTGGCCACCTTCTGGCGGCTGCCGGTCAACTGGTTGAACAGCGCGGTCTTGCCGCTGTTCGGGTTGCCGACCAGGGCCAACCGTGCAACTGCCGTACTCATGACTGCGCTCCTTCTGCGCTCACCTGGACCCGCGCCGCTTCACTGCGACGCAGGGCGAAGCGGGTAAAGCCCACCTGGTACAGCAACGGCTCACCGCCTACCGGGCCGCGCGCGACCAGACGCACCTCTTCTCCATTGACGAAGCCCAGCTCGCGCAGACGCCGTGCAATGGCGTCATTTGCATGCAGGTCCTGAACGCTCTCCACCCGCGCTGAAGCGTGCAGGGGCAAATCTGACAACGTCACTGAATGGGCGCCTATGTAGAGTGGATAAGAATGATTATCGATTGTAGCATCGCCGCGCTGCGTCATGGCGTCCCACCCGTGCACCGCTATGATTCGTCGGATTACCGTTGAAACAGGCATTACCTATGAGCGATGCACTGCTCGTGCAGCACCAGGGCGCAGTAGCGACCCTTTCCATGAACCGGCCGGATCTGCACAACGCCTTTGACGCCGCTCTGATTGCCGCGTTGACTGAAACCCTGGCTGCGCTGGGCGCGGATCCGGCGGTACGCGCCGTTGTTCTGGCCGGCACCGGGCCCTCGTTCTCAGCGGGAGCCGACCTGCAATGGATGCGTGCCATGGCCAGCGCCAGCCAGGAAGAGAACCGCATCGACTCGTTGGCCTTGGCGCGGCTGATGCGCACCCTGGATGAGCTACCCAAGCCGACCATCGCCCGCGTCCATGGCGCCAGCTTCGGCGGCGGCGTCGGCCTGGTGGCCTGCTGCGATATCGCCATCGCCGCCGAGGAGGCGCGCTTCGGCCTGACCGAAAGCCGGCTGGGCCTGCTGCCGGCGGTGATCTCCCCCTATGTGATTGCCGCGATCGGCCCACGCCAGGCGCGCCGCTGGTTCGCTACCGGCGAACACTTCGATGCCGCCACCGCCCAGCAGATGGGGCTGGTGCACCAAGTGGTGGCTGCCGACGCATTGGATGCCGCCGTACAGGCCCAGCTCAAACTGCTGGGCAAGGCCGGCCCGGTCGCCAGTGCATCGGCCAAGGTGCTGGTACGCGAAGTACATGCCGCCGTCGGCGACCGCGACGGGCTGGACCGCGCCAATGCCGGCCTGATCGCCGCCCTGCGCGCCTCCGATGAAGGCCGCGAAGGCCTGTCCGCCTTTCTTGAGAAACGCCCGCCCCGTTGGGCCGCGCACTGATCCGCGCCCTCCTCCAGCCAAAGACAGTTCAATGAACGATTTCGTCCGTATCGTCGAAGTAGGCCCGCGTGACGGCCTGCAGAATGAAAAACAACAGGTTGCCACCGCCGACAAGATCGAACTGATCGACCGGCTGACGGCCACCGGCCTGCGCAGCATCGAGGCCACCAGCTTCGTCAGCCCCAAGTGGGTGCCACAGCTGGCCGACGCCGCCGAGGTATTTGCCGGCATCCATAGAAAGCCCGGGGTCAGCTACCCGGTGCTGGTCCCCAACGAACAGGGCTACGAACGTGCCCTGGCGGTGGGCGCCACCGAGGTGGCGGTGTTCACCGCCGCCTCCGAACAGTTCAACCGCACCAATACCAATGCCGGCATCGAGGAGTCGCTGCAACGCTTCGAACCCATCCTGGCGCGGGCGTCCAAGGACGGCGTAAGAGTCCGCGGCTACGTCTCCACCGTACTGGGCTGCCCCTACCAAGGCGAGGTACCGTTGGCCGACGTCGTGCGCGTGGCCACCCGCCTGCATGCGATGGGCTGCTATGAGATATCGCTGGGCGACACCATTGGCGTCGGCACCCCGCACAAGGCACGGGCGATGCTGCAGGCGGTGGCCGCCGAGCTGCCGATGGCCGCGCTGGCGGTGCACTTCCACGACACCTACGGCCAGGCCCTGGCAAATATCGCCACCTGCCTGGAGGAAGGGGTGCGCGTGGTCGACTCCGCTGTAGCCGGTACCGGCGGCTGCCCCTATGCGCGCGGTGCAAGTGGTAATGTCGCCAGCGAAGACGTGATCTACATGTTGCACGGCATGGGGATGAGCACCGGCGTGGACCTGCCGGCGCTGGCCGCTACAGGGAACTGGCTCGCAGAACGACTGGGCCGGCAGACAGGCAGCAAGACAGGAAGGGCGTTGACAGTGTCATGACCGTATCCGGCCAGCAGGCAGCACCTGACGACGGCGCTCACCGCGCCGCGCATGTTGACGCGCTGGCTGGCCTGGAAACCGCCCTGCAGCAACCGCTGCCACTGGCCCTGCAACAGGCGCTGCTGGCCGCCCATGATGCGTTGGCCGAAGCGATGGTCGAGCGGCGGGCGGCCCAGCGCCGCTACGCCGCATTGTTCGATGCGGTGCCCGACCCGGTCAGTATTCTCAGCGCCACAGGCGTGGTGCTGGACGTCAACAGCGCAGGCGTCCGCGCCTATGGCCGCACCCGCGAGGAAATTGTTGGCCAGCCGATCGAACTGCTCAACCCCGACCTGCCGGCCGATCACCTGGAGCCGGTCTGGGAAACCCTGAACCGCGGTGAGACTTATGTGGTGGAAGTCACCAACATGCGCGGCAACGGCAGCCGCTTTCCAGTGGAAGTGCACTCGGCCGCATTCGAACACGATGGCGAGCACTGCATCGTGGCGGTCGCCCGCGACCTGAGCCGGCGCTGGCAGGCCGAAACCCGCTATCGGCTGCTGCTGGAATCCATCGACAAGGGAGTGATGCTGTTCGACCGCCACCTGGGCATCATTTCCGCCAATCCGGCCGCGCACCGCATCTTCAACCTCGGCAGCTCCGCGCCCGCCAAGGTGCCGCTGCACAACGATGAGTGGATCAGCGTGGACGAACACGGCCGCCGGCTGCGGCCCGAACAGTGGCCGGTAACCCGCGCATTTGCCGATGGCCGGTCCATTCCCAGCACCATCATCGGCCTCTACCACCGGCCGAACGGCCGCATGATCTGGATCTCGATCACCACTGTGCCGGTGTTTTCGGCCGGCTGTGACCTGCCTGACCACGTGTTTTCATTGTTCAGTGACATCACCGAGCTCAAACGCGACCACGCCCTGTTCGACCGCGCGCAGTCGCTGGCGCATATCGGCGGCTGGGAATGGGACCGTGGCCAGCAACACCTGTACCTCACCGGCGAGGCACAGCGCATCCTCGGCCAGCAGGTCGCGCCCACCGACCTTGAGCAGCTGCTGGCCTGCCTCAACAGCCTGTCGCGGCAGCAACTGCGCGAGGCGATGGAACGGGTGATCGAGCAACGCACCGGTTTCGAGCTGGAACTGCAGGGCCAGCGCGCCAGCGGCCACAGCTTCTGGATACGGATGATCGGCGAGGTCGAGTTGGGCGATCTGGCGTCCACCCGCATCGCCGGCACCCTGCAGGACATCACCGAACCCAAGCACGCCGAGCAGACCCTCAAGAACCAGGCCCGCACCGACCCGCTGACCGGCATCATGAACCGCGATGCCGCGCTCACCGATCTGGAAGCCCGGCTCAGCAACCCGTCCCATTCCGGCGTGGCGGTGCTGTACATCGACCTGGACCGCTTCAAGACCGTCAATGACGTGCTGGGCCACAACGCCGGCGACCTGCTGTTGATCGAAGCCACCCGCCGCATCGCCGATGCCATTGGCACCGAGGGCCTGCTGGCGCGCTTTGGCGGCGACGAGTTCGTTGTCACCTGCGACGCGCGCGACCTGCCCGGGCGCCCCGAACAACTGGCCGAAGCGATCACCCGAGCCTTCATCCCGCCGTTCCAGTTCGGCAAGGATGAGTTCCCGGTCACCACCAGCATTGGCATCGCCCGCGCGCCGCAGGACGGCCAGCGCCCGCAGCAGCTGATCCAGAATGCCGATCTGGCCATGTACGAGTGCAAGCGCCGCGACCGCAACGGGTGGCAGGTGTTCTCACCGGAACTGGCACGGCGCCAGCGTGACCGGCTGCAGATTGAACGGCGCCTGCGCAAGGCCTTGGACCGTGACGAGTTCCGCCTGGTCTACCAACCCCAGGTGGACCTTCGCAGCGGCCAGACCATCGCCTGCGAGGCCTTGATCCGCTGGCGCAACCGCCAGCTCGGCGAGCTGCGGCCGGACATCTTCATCAGCCATGCGGAGAACACCGGCGACATCGTGCGCATCGGCGAATGGGTGCTGCACCAGGCCTGCCGGCAGATCCGCGAGTGGCACAACGAAGGCCTGGGCATGATGCGGGTGGCGATCAACGTCTCCTACCGCCAGTTCAGCGGCGACCGCCTGGCCAGGCAGGTACGCGAGGTACTGGATCATTACCACCTGCCGGGCAGCGCGTTGGAACTGGAGTTCACCGAGCGCGTCTTGATCGAGGACGCGCCCGCCACCCTGCGCACGTTCGCCGAGCTGCGCGCCATGGGCGTGGTGCTGACCATCGACGACTTCGGCGAGGGTTACAGCGCCCTCAACTACCTGCGTACCCTGCCCATCCACGGGCTCAAGCTCAGCCAGCTGTTCATCAGCGGCGTACCCGACAACCCTTCCGATGTGGCGGTGTGCGAAGCGGTCTGCGGCATCGCCCGCAGCCTCGGGCTGGGTTTGGTTGCCGAGGGCATCGAATCAGAGGCACAGCGCCAGTTCCTGCTGGGCCTGGGCGTTCCGGTCGGGCAAGGCTTCCTGTTCGCCCCCGGCCTGTCACCGACCGACTTCAGCCGGCAGCTGGCCTGAGCGGACCCAGCGGACCAGGTGCCATGTAGCCATGTAGCCCGGGTAAGCGCAGCGCACCCGGGGCTCTCGGCATACAACGTCAAGTCTTCCACTATCCTCATTCCCCGGGTGCGCTTCGCTTACCCGGGCTACCTTGGAACGCCAAGTCCTCCACTATCCTCACCCCAGGTGCGCTGCGCTTACCCGGGCTACCTTGGCCCACCGGACACCCTGTCCCAGCTGCGCCACAGGTCTGATCACGCCAACTTGGCACGGATCGGCATCGGCTAGAATCGGCGGCTCACCCAGCAGGATTGTTCAATGCAGCTGTCTTCCGTTCGTGCCGTCATCACCGGCGGCGTCTCCGGCCTTGGCCTGGGCGTCGCTCAGTTCCTGGTCGCCAATGGTGGCAAGGTCGCCCTGTTCGACCTCAACGATGAAAAGGGCGCCGCAGCGGTCGCCGAGCTGGGCGCCGGCAATGCCCGCTACTTCACCACCAATGTCACCGATGAAGCCGGCGTCGCCGCCAACCTGGCCGCCGCCAAGGACTTCCTGGGTGGCCTGAACGTGGTGATGAACTGCGCCGGCATCCTCGGCGCCGGTCGCGTGCTCGGCCGTGAGTCGGCCATGCCGCTGGCCAACTTCCAGAGCACGGTGATGGTCAACCTGGTCGGCAGCTTCAACGTCGCCAAGGCCGGCGCCGAACTGATGCAGCACAACGAGGCCAATGCCGACGGCGAACGCGGCGTGATCATCAACACCGCCTCGGTGGCGGCCTATGAAGGCCAGATCGGCCAGGCCGCCTACTCCGCCTCCAAGGGCGGCGTGGTCGGCATGACCCTGCCGATGGCGCGCGAGCTGTCGCGCTTCGGCATCCGCGTGCTGACCATCGCCCCGGGCGTGTTCTGGACGCCAATGGTCGATGGCATGCCGCAGAACGTGCAGGAATCGCTGGCCGCCTCCATCCCGTTCCCGTCGCGCCTGGGCCAGCCGGCCGATTTCGCCAGCCTGGTCGGCCACATCATTGGCAATACCTACCTAAACGGTGAGACTATCCGCCTCGACGGTGCCGTGCGTCTGGCACCGAAGTGACCCATCTGCGGGCGCCCAGTGGCGCCCGCCTCCGTTTACCCCAATAGACTTTCCAAGCATGAAAGCCAACGACATCAAGAAAGGCAACGTCGTCGAGTACAACAACGGCGTGTATCAGATCCGCGACATCGAGCGCAGCTCACCGCAGGGCCGCGGCGGCAACGTCCGCTTCCGTTTCATCATGTACAGCGTGCCGGGCGGCAACAAGCTCGATGCCAGCTTCGATGCCGATGACAACCTGCCCGAAGTCGAGCTGCTGCGCCGGCAGTCCACCTTCTCCTATATGGATGGCGATGCCTTCGTGTTCATGGATGACGAGGACTACACCCCGTACACGCTGGACGCAGATGTGATCGGCGATGACGCCGGCTACATCACCGAAGGCCTGACTGGCATCTTCGTGCAGGTGATCGACGACCAGCCGGTCGCCATCCAGCTGCCGCAGCACGTTACCCTGGAAGTGGTGGAAACCCCGCCGGAACTGAAGGGCGGCACCGCCACCAAGCGACCGAAGCCGGCCAAGCTCAGCACCGGCCTGGAAATCATGGTGCCGGAGTACATCGTCAACGGCGAGCGCATCCTGGTGAACACCACCACCGGTGAGTTCGGCGGCCGCGCCGACTGATCAGCCGCACCCTCCCGCACAACAGCGGGAGGGTGCGCTATTGCAGTTGTAGGAGCGGCGTAAGCCGCGAAGCTGGCCAACTGAAACGACTGAAGGCTTTCAACACCTGAAACATTGCCTGCTTCGCGGCTTACGCCGCTCCTACAAGCTGGCTCCCACAGCGCTGCAGGCCTGCTTTCAGCCCGCTACCGGGAAATACAGCGCTACCGCGGCTCCGCCCAGCGGTGAGGTGCCGATGATGGCGGTGCCACCGGACTGCGCCGCAAATCCATAGACCTGGCTCAAGCCCAGGCCACTGCCATCCCCCACGCTCTTGGTGGTGAAGAACGGCTCGAATACGTTTTCCTGGATCTCCGCCTGGATGCCCGGGCCGCTGTCGCCCACGCAGATGCTGACAAACTGACCGCGCTCGCCACCGCCGGAAGGCACCACGATGGTTTCAAGACGTGTGTAAAGCACCACCTTGCCAACACCATGCATGGCATCGCGGCTGTTGCTCAGCAGGTTCAACAGCGCCGCCTCCAGCTGACCTACGTCCACTGAAATAGGCGGCAGCCCCGCCGCCAGATCCACCTCCAGCCGGATGGTATCGCCGCAGACCCGTCGATACAGTTCCAGCGAGGCATTGATCAACTCGTCGACCTGGCTCAGTTGCGGCACCAGCGTCTGGCCGCGCCCGAATGCGAGCATCTGCCGCGTCAGCTGGGTGCCCCGCCCCACCGCGCGGTGCGCGACATCCAGGATGCGCCGCACGCTCTCGTCGCCGGAGCGCCGCAGTGACAACATGTCCAGACTGTTGCCGATCACCGACAACAGATTGTTGAAATCGTGCGACAACCCCAGCGTCAGCTTGCCCACCGCATCAAGACGCTGCGCGCGCAGGGCGATTTCCTGCGCCTCGCGGACACGCTTCTGGGTCTGGAAGATTTCGGTGGTGTCGCGGATCAGCACGAGCACCCGTGGGCCGGCCTGGTCACGCACCCGCTCCATCATCACCGAGGCGCGGAAGCGGACACCATCCCTGCGCACCATCGCCAGGCTGAGCTGTTCCATGCCCTGCTCCAGCGCCCGCGCCACCGCCTGTTCGGCAGCACCACGCTGCGCATCGGCGGCACTGAACAACACCGAGAACGGCTGCGTCAGGATCTCCTGGCCGACGTAGCCAAGCACTGCTGCCACACCGGCATTGCCGCTGAGAATGCGGCCGTCGGGATCAAGCTGAAGGATGGCGCAGCATTGCAGTTTCAATACATCCTCGGCCAATGCCGCCGCATCGGCCGTTTGTTGCTGTTGTGTACTGCTCAACCGTGCTCTCCCGAAAACTGAACCAGCCGCCGATGCTGCAACGTCAGCGCCTCCCTTGGCTGCGTACCGTAGCCTAAACGCAGACGTTCGCGCAGGTACAGCAGGTTGGCTTCAATGTCAGCCAGCTGGCCACGCTGCGTCTCGGGCAAGGCCGCCAACGCCGCTGCCCGCAGCGCCTGCCATTGCCGCTGTGCCTGCCCTGCACCTGCGGCGTTGGCCGCGCGCAGCCGCGTCTGTTCGCCGGCATCGGGGATGCCATAGCCTGGGCTGTCATCAAGCAGGCTTCCTGGCGTCAGCAAGCCGCCAGCGCGATCCATCAAGGCATGGAAATCCGCATGCTCTGGTTGCGCAGGGTCCGCCGCCAACAGCTTGCGTTTGAGCACGTCCCCCGCAGCGACTTCAGCCTGCCGACGGGCAGCCTGCTCCAGCAGCAGCATTGCGGCCAACACCTGCTCGTCGGCCTGCTGCATCCATAGCCTGCGCTGTGCAGGTGGCAGCGCCAACCACTGGCCCACGTTGTCGGCCGGCAGCGGCAAGGCCTTGCGTGCCACGTCGAACACCAGGTTGTAATGGGCCGCTGCCGACTCGAAGTAATAGCCGCCACGCAGGGCGGCTGCGCGTTCGCGCGGCGGATCGGCAAGCGCCTTGGCGCGCAGCGTCTGCAGCAAGCCGGTCGGGGTGATCGACAACAACCGCGCCGCACCCAGCCGCGGCGCGCCGTCGCCAAGCAACTTGCCGGTTTCCACCGCGCAGTTGTTGCTGATGAAGTAATAGCGCCCGTCATAGTCCCAGTGCAGGCGGGCCGCCTGCTGCAGCAGGCCGGCGATCTCCTCGCGCTGCAGCCGCAGCGGCGTGGAGGAGACCCCGCGCAACTCGACCTTGGTGTATTCCTCGACCACCTGGCTCAGCGGCAGTACGAACAGGCGCGAGGGATAGGCGCCGGTAAGCCCACGCCAGCTGGATATCTGCACATCACCGACAAAGGCCCGGAACGACAGCACCAGGTGATGGCGCAGGTCCATCCGGCAGGCCGGACCGGGCGCACGGCCCGGGGCGCAGATCACCAGCCGCAGCATGCTGTGGCCCCAGCGGCTCATCAGCTTCTCGTTGCCTTCGGCCAGCAGGTAATCGACTTCGTAGACCCGCTCCGGATCCAGCGCCGTCAATTCGGCCAGACCTTCCTGCTCACCGGCCTGCATGAACGGCAGGGCCGGCGGGCATTGCGCGGCATCCAGTTGGGCGGGCGCGCCCAGATTCTGTACAAACCACGCATGCAGCAGCGGCCGCCGGCACGCGTAGTCCGCATCCAGCAGATAGTGCTCGAGATTTACCGCGAAAAACTCCGCCGGGCTCTGCAGTTCATAGCGGTCAGGGCTGCGCAGGGTGAACGCGTTTTCCCCACGCCAGGGCAACAGCGGCCGCCGCTGCCAGCCAGCCAGATCCAGGAACCGTGGCTGCGCTGACCAGCCGCCTTCAGGCCCGCGGTCCAGCGCGTGCGCCAGCTCATGGACAAGGGCGGCGCGGGCTGCCTGCCAGGCCGGGGCGGCGGCGGACGCCTGATCACCGGCCAGCAATGGCGCGAGCAGGCGCCGGTCTAGGCCCAGCTGGCGACCTCGCGCCCTGCCCTGCACATACGCGGGCAGGTCCTCGCGCCAGCGCAGCTGCAACACCAGGGAAGATTTTTCCGCGACAGCGGCAGGAACACGCGCCAGCACGTCTTCGATCAGATGCTCGCTGGCCTGCAGTTGGGCCGCATCCAGCGCCGGCGTATGTGCCTGCACCTGGATGCGCAGGGCCGCCTGCAACGGGGCCACCACGCTCAGCAGTAGCAGCAGCGCCAGCCACCGCGCGGGCGGCAGCCGGCGCAGGCGCATCACAGCGCCAGGATCTTCCGGGCCAGTGCCATGTCGCTGGCATCACGGGCGGCAGCGTCGTGCTCGCGCAGCTGGATCAATGCGGCCTCCAGCCAGGCACCACGGATGGCGCCATTGCTGGCGACAAAGCCGGCGGCGTCTTCACGGGCATCCAGCAGCACCTTGTCGTCGCCCGAGGAGCTGCCCGATGAATTGGACGATGCGCCCGAGGCGGAGCCGGCCGAAGTGCCTGCGAAACTGGAGGCGAATGCCGACAACGGCAGGGCAATCAAGGCGCAGAACAGGATCGAACGGATCATCGGCAGGTCAACATCGGGTCAGTAAGGATGCAAAGAGTACCCACCGCCGCCGTCGGTTGGAACCTGCAACTGCCCTGCCCGCCTGATCCGTTCATCATCCCGCGCCAGCGGAACGACTGCGCGAATCCGGCAGACGCTGGCGCAACCAGCGCCAGCTGCCATCCACCACGACGTAGAACACCGGCACGAAGAACACCGCCAGTACCGTTGCCGTCACCATCCCGCCAAACACGCCGGTACCGATGGCCTGCTGGGTTTCCCGCGACGCGCCCTGCGCCAGCATCAACGGCAGTACGCCCAGTGCGAACGCAATCGACGTCATCAGGATGGGCCGCAAACGCAGCCGCGCGGCGCGCAATGCAGCCTGCGCCGCAGTCATTCCCTGCTGCTGCAATTGCCGGGCAAATTCGACGATCAGGATCGCATTTTTTGCCGACAGGCCGATCACCGTGATCATGCCGACCTTGAAGAAAACATCGTTGGGCATGCCACGCAGCAATACCGCCGCCACCGCCCCCAACAGGCCCAGCGGCACTACCAGCATCACCGCCATCGGTATCGACCAACTCTCGTACAAGGCGGCCAGCACCAGGAAGACCACCAGCATCGATATCAGCAGCAGCCAAGGGGCTTGTGACCCGGACGTCTTCTCCTGCAGCGACTGGCTGGTCCATTGCAGGGCAAAACCCGGCGGCAGCTGCGCCGCTAGCCGCTCCATCTCGGCCATGGCCTGGCCGGTGGAAACGCCTTCGGCTGGCGCACCCGACACATTCAATGCGGGGAAGCCAAGGTAACGCTGCAGCTGCAACGGCGACTCCTCCCATTGCGGGCTTACCAGTTCCGCGAGCGCAACCATGCCGCCTTGGGCATTGCGCACATACAGCCGCAGCACGTCCTCAACCTCCATCCGGAACGGCGCATCTGCCTGCAGGATCACCTGCTGCAGGCGCCCGGCGTTGGGAAAATCATTGACGTACTGCGAACCCATCGCCACCGACAAGGTACTGCTGATGTCGGCAAATCCGACGCCCATCGCCTCCGCCTTGGCTCTATCTATCTGCAGCCGCACACTGCTACCCGATGGCAGGCCGTCGGCGTGCACTTCACCCAGCAGCGGGCTGGCCTGCGCCAGCGCCAACAGCTGCTTCTGCGCGGCACGCAGTTGCGGCTGGGCCTGTCCAGTACGCGCCTGCAACGCCAGGCTGAAGCCGGAGGAGTTGCCCAGACTATCGATGGCCGGCGGCATCACGCTGATCACCTGACCCTCGCCGCTGGCGGCCATCGCCTCCAAGGTTGCTGCCACCTCGCCGGCAGCGGTTGCCCCGTCGCGCTCGCCCCAGTCCTTGAGCATGGTGTACGCCATGGCCGCGCTGGGGCCCGAACCGGCAAAGCTGTAACCGGTGATTACATGGTTGGCAGCAACGCCCGGACGCGAGGCGATATGGGTCTCGTAGGCCTGGACCGCCGCCAGGGTGCGCTCGGCGGTCGCCTCGGCGGGCAGCTGGATGGAGGTCATGAAATAGCCCTGGTCCTCCTCCGGCAGGAACGCGCCCGGC
This sequence comes from Stenotrophomonas nitritireducens, assembly GCF_001700965.1. NCBI lineage: Bacteria > Pseudomonadati > Pseudomonadota > Gammaproteobacteria > Lysobacterales > Lysobacteraceae > Stenotrophomonas > Stenotrophomonas nitritireducens. Next base: position 4,306,844 of record NZ_CP016756.1, on the reverse strand, counting down.
AGCCACTGCAGGCCCAACAGCAACACCAGTACTAGGCCGGCAAACACGCCCATGACCCGTCCGCAGCGACGCAGCACGGCGGCCAGGCTGCGGTGGTAGCGCCCGCTCATGCGCGCGAACCCACGATTGAATGCAGCGAACACGCGCCCGCGCTGGCGTCCATGTGCCACCGGCTTCAGCAGGGTTGCGCACAGTGCCGGGGTCAGGCTCAAGGCCAGCAATGCCGAGATCAGGATCGCTACCGCCATCGACACGGTGAACTGGCGATAGATCGCACCCACCGAGCCACTGGCGAAGGCCATGGGGATGAACACCGCGGTCAGCACCAGCGTGATGCCGACCACCGCACCGGTCAGTTCGCGCATGGCCTTGATCGTGGCCTGGCGCGGCTCCAATCCTTCCTCGGCCATTATCCGTTCAACACCTTCGACCACCACGATCGCATCGTCGACGATGATGCCGATCGCCAGCACCATGCCGAACATGGTCAGCACATTGATCGAGAAGCCCAGCGCCAGCATCACCGCAAAGGTACCCAGCAGCGCAATCGGCGCCACCAGCGCCGGCACCAGGGTGTAGCGCCAGTCCTGCAGGAACAGGAACATCACTGCGAACACCAGCAGCATCGCCTCCAGCAAGGTCTGCACTACCTTCTGGATGGATATCTTCACGAACGGCGCGGTATCGAACGGAATGCTGGCTTCCACGCCGGCCGGCAGCAAGGACTGCAGCTCGGCCATGCGCGCACGCACCGCCGATGACGTGCTCACCGCGTTCGCGCCCGAACGCAGCTGGATGCCAGCCGCGGTAGCTACCTGGCCGTCCTCGCGGGTACCCCAGGCGTAACTCTGCGCGCCAATCTCCACCCGCGCCACATCGCCCAGCAGCACCCGCGAGCCGTCGGCACCCGCACGCAGCACGATCGCAGCGAACTGCGCAGGCGTGGTCAGCTGGCCATCGGCAACCAAGGGAACGGTGATGCGCTGCCCAACCACGCTCGGTGAGTCACCGATGCGGCCCGGGGCGATGTTCTGGTTCTGCTGCTCGATGGCAGCGACCACATCACCTACGGTGAGTTCATAACCGGCCAATGCGGCTGGATTCAGCCAGATCCGCATCGCCTGCTCGGCACCGAACAGCTGCACCCGGCCGACACCGTCGATGCGACGCAGTTCGTCGATGATGTTGCGCGCCATGAAGTCGCCCAGCTGCGCTTCGTCCACGCTGCCATCGGTTGACCTCAGGCCCACCAGCATCAGGAACCCGGAATCAGCCGCTTCCACATACAGGCCGCTTTGGCGAACGCTGGCAGGCAGCCGTGGCTCAATGGCCTTGATCCGGTTCTGTACGTCTACCTGCGCCATCTCCGGGTTGGTGCCGGGAGCGAAGGTGGCGGTAATGGATGCCTCGCCGGAGGTATCCACCGACGATTGGAAGTACAGCAGGTCCTTGACGCTGGACAGCTCGCGTTCGATCAAGCCGACTACCGAGTCATCCAGGGTTTTCGGGCTGGCGCCGGGGTAGCTGGCATAGATGCTGACACTGGTCGGCGCCACCGACGGATAGCGTTCAACCGCCAGCTGCGGAATTGCCAGTACGCCGGCCAGCACGATGAAAATCGCCAGCACCCAGGCGAATACCGGGCGATCAATGAAGAAACGGGCCATGTCTTACCTTCAGTTGTTGCTGGACGCAACGGCGGCTTTGCCCTGTACGGGCACCGGCTGCCAAGGCGAGGTTTCGACCAGACGCCCTTCCTGCAGACGCTCCTGCCCTTCCACCACCACCCGCTCACCGGCCTTCAGGCCGCTGCGGACAATCCACTGCCGGTCGACGCTGCCGTCGATCTCCAGGGTGCGGATGACGGCCTTGCCGTCCTCACCGACAACCCACGCATACGCCTGGCCACCGGCGCTGCGCAGCACCGCCTGCTGCGGCAGCAGCGGCGCCTGGCTGGCCGCACCACGCGGCACACGCGCACGCACGAACATGCCCGGCAGAAGCTCGCGATTCGGGTTGTCGACCAGCACCCGCAACACCACATCGCCAGTACGTGCGTCTACGTTGATGCCTGAGAACAACAGCTGCCCGGCCTGCTCATGCAGCTGGCCATTGGCGCCGATGATCGCCACCGGCAGCGCGCCGCCATCGCCCACACCCTGGCGCACCTGCGGCAACTGCGAGGCTGGCTGGCGCACGTCGACATAGACCTGGTCTATCTGCTGCACCAGCGCCATCGGCTCACTGTCGGCAGCACCCACCAGCGCCCCTTCCGTCACCATGGCCTGATCGATGCGCCCATCAATCGGCGCGCTGACCGTGGCATAGCGCAGATCCAGCTGACGTCTGGCCAGGATCGCCCTGGCCTCAGCCACTGCTGCACGTGCCTGCTCATATTCGAACGTGGCGTCATCGCGGTGCTGCTGGCTGACTGCCTGCGCGTCGGCCAGCGCCTGCAGCCGCTGCGCCTGCACCCGGCTACGCGACAGTGCCGCCTCGCTGCGCTGCAATGCAGCCAACGCGGAATCGACGTCGGCACGGAATGCGGCCGGATCAATCTGGAACAGTGCCTGCCCGGCAGTGACCTCCGCACCCTGCTCGAACAGACGCTTGCGCACGATACCGCCGACCTGCGCGCGGATCTGCGCGGTGCGCAGCGCCGAAACCCGCCCCTGCAACTCGTCATCGCGCTGCACGCGTTGTGCAGCAACGGTCAGCACGCTGACCTTTGGCACCGCTTCCGGTGGCGTTTCAGGAGAGGAACAGGCCGTCATGGCCACAACCAGAGCCACACACAAGGCCGTCGTAATCCGTCGAATGGTCATCACTACACGTGGTACTGGAAAGCCTGCAGGAACGCAGGTGCGCAGTGTGCAAGGCGATGATGGGGTTTCGATGGAGGCAATGTGGAGATAGCATGGAGGCAAGAACCTTTCGGCCCCGACCCGGCAATGACTGCACACCTACCCGCCGCCATGATGGCGCAATGGGACCGCTCCCCAGATGCACTTGTCCTGATCGTCGAGGACGAAACCGAGATCGCCGACATCATCGCTGCCTATCTGGAGCGGGAGCAGCTGCGCGTTGTGCGCGCCGCCGACGGCCGCAGCGCACTGGAGCTGCACCGCAGTGCGCGCCCCGATCTGGTGTTGCTGGATGTCCAGTTGCCCGGCATCGATGGCTGGGGCGTGCTTTCGCAACTGCGCCAGAGCAGCGACACGCCGATCATCATGCTCACCGCGCTGGATCAGGATCTGGACAAGCTCACCGCGTTGCGGATGGGCGCAGACGATTACGTGGTCAAACCGTTCAACCCGGCCGAAGTCGCCGCCCGGGTGCGTGCGGTACTGCGCCGCACCCTGCGCAGCGCGCCGCGACAGGCCGCCGCATCGTTGCGAGCAGGGCCGCTGCTGATCGACCCTCAAACCCATTCGGTGCACGTCGAAGGCGAAGGTTACAGCCACGAATTGCTGCTTACCCTCACCGAGTTCAAGTTGCTGCACTGCATGGCGTTGGCACCGACCCGCATTTTCAGCCGCGGCGAGCTCATGCACCAATGCCTGCCTGAGAGCGAGGCGCTGGAGCGCACGGTCGACAGCCATGTCAGCAAGCTGCGACGCAAACTCGACGACGTAGGCGTGGCCAACATGCCGGCAAGTGTGCGCGGCGTGGGCTATCGCCTGGCGGCGGATCGCTGATGCGCCGACCCGGGCTCAACCGCCACATCACCGGGTCGATGTCGCTGATGGTGCTCAGCGTCATCGTGATGACGATTCTGTCCTCCTGCCTGCTGTGGGCGGTTCTGGTCGAGTTCTTTCCCGCCAGCGCACTGGAGCAGAAAGGCTGGCTGCCAACCGGCCCCGAGCTGGTCTGGATGGCAAGTGTCACCGTGGTCGGTTTGGCCCTGGCATTGGCCACATCGATCCGCCTCACCCGCCGCATCGTGTCCCCGCTCAACACCTTGGTGGAATCGGTGCGCGCGCTCACCGATGGCGACCTGGGTGTGCGTGCCAGCGCCAGCGACGATGCGCTGGATGAGGTTGCCCTGCTGGTCGAGGACTTCAACACCATGGCTGCACGCCTGCAGCACATGGACCGCGAGCGCACGCTGTGGCACGTGGCGATCGCGCATGAATTGCGCACGCCGCTGACCATCCTGCGCGGCCGTCTGCAGGGTTTGGCTGATGGCGTGTTCCAACCGGATGAAGTGCAGTTCCGCAGCCTGTTGGCGCAGGTGGAAGGCCTGTCGCGGCTGATCGAGGACCTGCGCGTACTTGGGCTGGCCGGCAACGGCCGGCTCGACGTACGACGTGCACGTACCGATGTGGTGCAGGAAGTGCATTCGGTGATGACCATGGTCGACCCGGCATTCCGCAACGCAGGTTCCGTACTGGAGCTGGAAACCCACCGCGACGAACACCTTGCGTATTGCGACCCGACCCGCCTGCGTCAGGCCCTGCTCGCCCTGCTTGAAAACGCGCGCCGCTACGCCAGCCCAGGGCGGGTGCGGATTTCAATCCAGGACGGCAAGGACCACGTGCAGCTGGCCGTCGAAGACAACGGTCCCGGCATCGATGCCGAGCTGCAGCCGCATGTCTTCGATCCATTCATGCGCGGCGAGAGCTCGCGTTCACGCCAAGGTGGCGGCAGCGGACTCGGCCTGGCCGTGGTCAAGGCAATTACCGATGCCCACGGCGGCCGTGTTTCCTGCCGCAGCGGCGCTGAAGGCGGCAGCCGCTTCGTGCTGGAATTACCGCGCGAGTAAGCCCGCTTTCAGCGCTGCTGATCGAGCAGAGGGTTGATCATCGCTCTCATCAGGGCAGTCCTGTCAGGCATCGAACAGCTTGCCGGGATTCAACAACCAGTTCGGGTCGAACGCACGTTTGACGCCGCGCATCAACGCGATTTCAGCCTCGCTGCGTGTGCTGGAAAGATAGGCCTTCTTGACCAGACCGATACCGTGCTCGGCAGAAATACTGCCGTCAAACCGGTGCAGCACCTGTGCCAGCAGCTTGGTCACATGCTCGCATTGACTGAGGAACTCCGCATCGCTGGTGTCGTCGGGCTTAAGCACATTGATGTGCAGGTTGCCGTCGCCGATATGGCCGAACCAGACCACCTCGAAGTGCGGATAGGCCCCGTTGATCAGCGCCTGGGTCTCGGCCAGGAAAGTCGGCATCGCCGATATGCGCACCGACACGTCGTTCTTGTAGGGCTTGTAGCGCGCCACCGACTCGGTGATGCCTTCGCGCAGGCGCCATAGCTGCTGGGCCTGGGCCTCGCTGGTACTGATCACGCCATCCAGTACCCAGCCCTGCTCCATGCAGTACTCGAACGCCGCCAGCGCCGCCGCTTCGCCGGCCTCATCGGCCGAGGCGTATTCGGTGACCACGTAGTACGGATGGATCTGCTCGAACGGATACTGCGCGCCATGCGCGGTGACGTGCTTGACCGCCAGATCGGTGAAGAATTCAAAGGCTTCCAGCTGCAGGCGCTCACGGAACGCCGAGAACACCTGCATCAGCACTTCGAACGACGGCAGCGCCAGCACCATGACATTGGTGCTCGGCGGTGGATCGGTGAGCTTCAACGTGGCCTCGACCACGATGCCCAGGGTACCTTCCGAGCCGATCATCAGCTGGCGGAAATCGTAGCCACTGGAGTTCTTGATCAGGCCCTTGTTGAGCTCCAGCAGCTCGCCGTTGCCGGCAACGACCTTGAGCCCGGCAATCCATTCGCGGGTATTGCCGTAACGGATCACCCGGATGCCGCCGGCATTGGTGGCGATGTTGCCGCCGATCGAACAGGAACCCCGCGCGGCGAAATCCACCGGATAAATCAACCCATGCTCCTTGGCGGTGTTGTGCACCGCTTCCAGTGGCATGCCGGCCTGTACCACCAGGGTGCGGTCCACCGCATCAAACCCCAGCGGCTTGTTCATGCGCTCCAGGCTGAGCACCAGCTCGCCGTTGGCCGCCACCGCGCCACCGGAAAGACCGGTGCGGCCACCGGACGGCACCACTGCCACCTTGTGCGTGTTGGCCCAGCGAACCACGGCCTGCACCTCTTCGACGCTACCCGGCAAGGCAATGGCCAAGGGTGCCGGTGCCCAGCGCCGGGTCCAATCGCGCCCGTAGTGTTCCAGGTCGCCGGCCTCGGTCTTCAGACGCAGGTCGGGACAGGACTGCAGCAGGGATTCCAGGCGCGGATCGGTCATGGCGGTGCTTCGGCAGCGTGAAAGCCGCCAAGCGTGACAGCCCCATCGCGCCCCGTCCAGTCATCCAGCAGCCGTTACGCGGGCGATCTGGATTTCATCTGAAACCTTTTGCCATCAAGGCTTTGCCGCGTTGCGCAGCGCACAAAAGCAGGGCAGCTTCTGGCATAGTTGGCGGCCTACCACCTTCGCCGCCGTTCACGACATGTCGCCCAAGAAGACCTCGTTCCCGAAGCAGGACATCCGCGTTTTGTTGCTTGAGGGGGTCAGCCAGACCGCCGTGGACGTCTTCAAGGCGGCCGGTTACTCGCAGATCGAGTTGTACAGCAAGTCGCTGCCCGAGGACGAACTGAAGGCGCGCATCGCCGAAGCGCATATCGTCGGCATCCGTTCGCGCACCCACCTCAGCGCCGAGGTGCTGGCCCACGCCAAGCGCTTGATCGCGGTGGGCTGCTTCTGCATCGGCACCAACCAGGTGGATCTGGAAGCGGCCGAGCTGGCCGGCATTCCGGTATTCAACGCGCCCTACTCCAACACCCGCTCGGTCGCCGAGCTGGTGATTGCCGAGGCGATCATGCTGACCCGCGGCATTCCGCAGAAGAACGCTGAATGCCACCGCGGCGGCTGGTCCAAGTCGGCTGCCGGCAGCCACGAGGTGCGCGGCAAGACCCTGGGCATCATCGGCTATGGCCATATCGGCACCCAGGTCGGCGTGCTGGCCGAGGCGCTGGGCATGCACGTGATCTTCCACGACATCGAAACCAAGCTGTCGCTGGGCAATGCACACCCGGCGATCAGCCTGGACGACCTGCTGGCGCGCTCGGACGTGGTCACCCTGCACGTGCCGGAGAATGGTTCTACGCAGTGGATGATCGGTGCCGAACAGCTGGGCAAGATGAAGAAGGGCGCGCACCTGATCAATGCAGCGCGCGGCACGGTGGTCGATATTGCCGCGCTGGATGCCGCACTGGGCTCCGGCCATCTCGGCGGCGCTGCGGTAGACGTGTTCCCGGTCGAGCCCAAGGGCAATGGCGACCTGTTCGAGTCGCCGCTGACGGCGCATGACAACGTGATCCTGACCCCGCATGTCGGCGGCTCCACGCTGGAAGCGCAGGAGAACATCGGCGTGGAAGTGGCAGCCAAGCTTGTGCGCTACAGCGACAACGGCTCGACCCTGTCGGCGGTCAATTTCCCGGAAGTGACCCTGCCCGAACACGAGCAGAGCCTGCGCCTGCTGCATATCCACCGCAACGTGCCGGGTGTGCTGTCCAAGATCAACGAGATCTTCTCGCGCCACAACCTCAACATCGATGGCCAGTTCCTGCGCACCGACCCCAAGGTCGGCTACGTGGTGATCGACATCAGTGCCACCGAGGAACAGGCCGCCGCCATCCGCGAAGAACTGGCCGCCATCCAGGGCACCCTGCGTACCCGCATCCTGTACTGACGCGCCCCCGTAGTGCCGAGCCATGCTCGGTAGAGGCTTTACCGGCAACCCCAAACCGGTAGTGCCGAGCAATGCTCGGCAAGGGCTTTCCCGGCGACGTCACCGCGGCAGAAGCAACCCCTCCCCAACCCTCCCCTTCGCTACGCGAAAGGGAGGGAGCTGTAGTGTCGAGCAATGCTCGACAGAAGCTTTACCGGTAGTGCCCCAGCCGAGCATGGCTCGGCTCTACCCAGAAGCTTTCCCGGCAATTTAATGTGTCTTACCGGCAATGTCCCACCGCAATATCGCTGCGCGCCGCATCTATCTCTGCAGCCACCGGTTTGCCATGCGACGCATGGACTCATCCTGGTCGGCGGCGATCTCGGTCACCGGGCGCCAGGCCAGTTCCAGCGATTCCTCGCTGACCACAAACGCCTCGTTACCGCCAGCGACGACCACATAGCGCACGTCATAGTGCCAATGGCCCGGCACCTCCTTGCGCTCGGGGATCCAGTGGCGATCCAGATCGAAGATCTCTGCCGACGCCAAACTCAGCCCGGGCAGTCCCGATTCTTCCTCCGCCTCGCGCAGCGCCACCGCCGCCAGGTCGTGGTCGCCATCGGCATGTCCACCCAGCTGCAGCCAACGCTGCAGTTTGCGATGGTGGGTGAGCAGCGCGCGCTGGCCATCGGCGCTGACCAGCCAGGCACTGCCGGTGAAGTGGCCGGCGACACGCTCGCGGGTAAAGGGGTCCTGCCTCTTCTCGGCCAGCAATGTCAGAAATTCCCGCGTCACCCCCTCATCCGATGGGTGGGCCATTGCGTAGTTACGCAGCGCCAGGTCCAGCTGCCGGTCGTGTTCATGCATGATGCGGGGTCGTTCTTCGATCTGATCCGGCCGCCATTATCGCCATCCATGCTGCATATGCGCTTGTCGAGTTTCGCGGTGTTTGGCAAGGTAGCGTGGTTGCCGACCATTCAGATTGCGTCGCCATACAGACGGCCCCGGTCGCGCAAGCGCGTCCGGGCCAACACACAGCTCGGGAAATCGTGGAATGCTCAAAGCACTGTTGAGGGTCAAGCCGGTCGAACCGGCCGCACATGTCGATGCCGGTGAGCCTGTCGAAGGCAGCCTGCAAGGCGAAGCCACACTCAAACGCACCCTCACGGCCAAGCACCTGATCCTGTTGGGCATAGGCGCGGTCATCGGCGCCGGCATCTTCGTTCTGACCGGCCAGGCTGCGGCCAACCATGCCGGCCCGGCGGTGATGCTGTCCTTCGTATTCGCCGGCATTGCCTGCGCCTTGGCCGGCCTGTGTTACGCCGAGTTCGCGGCAATGATGCCGGTCTCCGGCAGCGCCTACTCCTATTCCTACGCCACTCTGGGCGAAGGCATGGCCTGGTTCATCGGCTGGTGCCTGGTGCTGGAGTACCTGTTCGCTTCGGCTTCGGTGGCGGTCGGCTGGTCGGCCTACCTGATCAGTTTCATCACCACCACGCTGCACATGCCCTTCCCCGACGCCTTGTCGGCCGCGCCGCTGGCCTGGACCGGCAGTGAGTTCGTCAACTCCGGCAAGCTGTTCAATCTGCCTGCCGTGCTGATCGTGGCTGCCATCACCGGCTTGCTGTATGTCGGCGTGACCCAGTCCACCTTGGTCAATGCGGTGATCGTGGCGATCAAGATCACCGTGATCTGCCTGTTCGTGGGCTTCGGCATCCAGTACATCGACCCGGCCAACTGGCACCCGTTCATCCCGCAGAACACCGGCACCTTTGGTGAGTTCGGCTGGAGTGGCGTGTTCCGCGCAGCCACCATCGTGTTCTTCGCCTACATCGGCTTCGATGCGGTCTCCACCGCCGCCGGTGAGACCAAGGATCCGCAGAAGAACATGCCGATCGGCCTGCTCGGTTCGCTTGCGGTCTGCACCTTGGTCTACATCATCGTCTGTGCCGTATTGACCGGCATGCTGCCGTACAACCTGCTGGGCACCGACAAGCCGGTGGCCACCGCGCTGGAAGCCTACCCCAGCCTCTCCTGGCTCAAGACCGCGGTCGAGATCGGCGCCATTGCCGGCCTGTCCTCGGTGGTGCTGGTGATGATGATGGGCCAGTCGCGCATTGCCTATACGATCTCGCGCGATGGCCTGTTGCCGAAGGTGTTCGGCAAGGTGCACCCGCGCTTCCGTACTCCGTATGTCAGCACCATCGTGGTCGGCGTGCTGGCCGCCGCCCTGGCCGGGCTGGTGCCGCTGAACGTGCTGGGTGAGCTGGTGTCGATGGGCACCCTGCTGGCCTTTGCCACCGTCTGCATCGGCGTGCTGGTGCTGCGCCGGACCAAGCCGGACATCGTGCGTCCGTTCAAGGTGCCGGCTGCATGGCTGATCTGCCCGCTGGGTGCGATCGCCTGCCTGGCGCTGTTCATGCAGGCCTTCGTCGTGCATTGGCACCTGTTCGTCGGTTGGACCGTGTTGGGCCTGTTCATTTATTTCGGTTACGGCATCCGCCACAGCAAGCTCAACAAGCGCGCCTGATACCACCTCGACCGGCGCCCCGCGCGCCGGTTTTCTTTTGCGCGCCCGCCGCGCACCGACGAGCGAAGACCCGAAACATGTTCAAGCAACTCTGGGCCACCAAACACCCGCACGCCGCGCACCAGGAGGCCAATGGCTTGAGCCTGCGGCGCACCCTCGGCCCGTGGGGCTTGACCGCCTTGGGCATCGGCGCGGTGATCGGTGGCGGCATCTTCGTCATCACCGGCCAGGCCGCGGCCAACCACGCCGGCCCGGCGATCATGCTGTCCTTCGTGCTGGCGGCGGTCTGTTGCGCCTTCTGCGCGCTGGCCTATGCCGAATTCGCCTCGATGGTGCCGGTGTCCGGCAGCGCCTACACCTATACCTACGCCACCTTCGGTGAACTTTCGGCCTGGTTCATCGGCTGGATGCTGGTGCTGGAATACGGCGTTTCGGCGTCGGCCGTGGCAGTCAGCTGGACCGGCTACTTCCTGAGCTTCCTCAACCACTTCGACATCCACCTGCCGGCGGCGCTGGTCAATGCGCCGCTGGACGCCCAGCTCAAGCCGACCGGGGCAATCGCGAATATCCCAGCCGCGATCCTGGTGCTGCTGCTGACCTGGCTGTGCTACGTTGGCATCAGCAAGTCCTCAGCGATGAACATGGCCATGGTGGTGCTCAAGACCGGCCTGATCATCCTGGTGATCATTGCTGGCTGGAAATACGTGGACACCAGCAACTGGACCCCGTTCATCCCGGCCAACGAAGGCCCGGGCAAGTACGGCTTCGAGGGCGTGCTGCGCGGCGCGGCGATGGTGTTCTTCGCCTATATCGGCTTTGAAGCGGTGTCGGTTGCGGCGCAGGAATCGCATCGCCCGCAACGCGACCTGCCGATCGGCATGCTGCTCTCGCTGGTGATCTGCACGATTCTGTACATCGCCATGGCGGCAGTGATGACCGGTCTGGTGCCGTACCAGCTGCTGGGCACGGCCGAGCCGGTGGTCACCGCGGTAGCTGCCCACCCGCAGCTGGACTGGCTGCGCATCATCGTCGAGATCGGCGCCTTGATCGGCCTGGCCTCGGTGGTGCTGGTGATGGTGATCGGGCAACCGCGCATCTTCATGATCATGGGCCGTGATGGCCTGCTGCCGCCGGTGTTCACCAAGATCCACCCCAAGTACCGCACGCCGCACATCAATACCGTCATCACCGGTATCGGCATTGCCCTGCTGGCGGCACTGTTCCCGCTGGACATCCTCGGCGAGCTGACCTCGATGGGCACGCTGATCGCCTTTGCCGCGGTCTGCGCCGGCGTACTGGTACTGCGCCGCACCCAACCGGACCTGCCGCGCCCGTTCCGCATTCCGATGGCCTGGTTGATCTGCAGCCTGGGCGTGCTCAGCTGCATCGCCCTGCTGACCGCCATGACCCTGCACAACTGGATGCTGATGGGCGTCTGGACGGCTACCGGCTTCATCATCTATTTCCTGTACGGCGTGCGCCATAGCAAGCTGAACGCGGAAAACAAGGCCAAGAACGGCTGAGTCGCCGGCCAGAAGCCAACTTGAAGCCCGGGCCTGGTCCCGGGCTTTTCTTTTGCAGAGCGATACCCGAACCGCGTAGAATCGTAGCCCGGGTAAGCGAATGCGCACCCGGGGCCTTTCGCGCGAATCCTGGCCCCACTCTCCCGGGTGCGCTGCGCGTACCCGGGCTACAACGGCTTACCCGGCTGCACTTGCACCCGCGCCTGCGTCGCGATGACACCCATATTCCGCACAGGTATCAGTTCCATCCGGATGCATGCATGAACGTGCAACTGTTCTTAGTAGAATGGGCGCCATGAACGCGCCTACTGTCCCCTACGACGCCCAGCGGCTGAGCGAACTGGCCCAGCTGCTGATCGACAACATCCGCGAGCTGGCCCACGCCGGCTGGACACCTGCCACCAGCAGCAACTTCTCGCACCGCCTGGATGACCGGCACGCGGCCATCACCGTGTCCGGCAAGGACAAGGGCCGGCTGATCGAAAGCGACATCATGGTTGTGGATTTCGATGGCAAGGCCGTAGGCCGCCCGCTGCGCCCGTCAGCCGAAACCCTGCTGCACACCCAGCTGTACGCCCGCTTCCCGGAAGTCGGCTGCGTGCTGCATACCCACTCGCCAGTGCAGACCATCGCCTCGCGCCTGTATGGCAGCGACGGCCATATCCGCCTGGAAGGCTACGAGCTGCTCAAGGCCCTGCACGGCAACACCACCCACGAAACCGCCGTGGACCTGAAGGTATTCCCCAATACCCAGGACATGGATGTGTTGGCCGCCCAGGTCGAGGCCGAACTCGACAAGGGACCGATGTGGGGTTATCTGATTGATGGCCACGGCCTGTACGCCTGGGGCCGCGACATGGCCGAAGCCCGTCGCCACCTGGAAGCCTTCGAGTTTCTGCTGCATTGTGAGCTGGAGCTGCGCCGCCTGCGCGGCAACGCCTGACCCCTTCCCACGTCGAGTCCCCCATGAGCCGACTGCGCATTTTCAATGAAACCGCCCCGGACGCGCCGCTGTTCGACAGCCGCGACGGCGAGGTCATCGCTGCCGAACTGAACAAGATCGGCGTCACTTTCGAACGCTGGCAGGCCAAGCACCCGGTCGCACCGGGCGCCAGCCAGGATGAGGTGTTTGCCGCCTACCGCGAAGACATCGACCGCCTGGTCGCCGCGCACGGCTTCAAGAGCGTGGACGTGGCCTCGATCGCCCCGGACAACCCGGCACGCGCCGATATCCGCAAGAAGTTCCTCGACGAGCACTACCACAAGGAAGACGAAGTCCGCTTCTTCGTTGCCGGCTCTGGCCTGTTCACCCTGCACGTGGACGACAAGGTCTACGAAGTGGAGTGTGTGAAGGACGACCTGATCGCCGTACCGGACAGCGTCAAGCACTGGTTCGACATGGGTGAGGAACCCAGCTTCGTCGCCATCCGCTTTTTCACCGAGCCGGACGGCTGGGTCGGCCACTTCACCGGCACCGACATCGCCCAGCGCTTCCCGCGTTACCAGCCCAGCGCGGCCTGAGCCCCCTTTTGCCCGGAGCCCCAGCTCTGCTTGACCCTCTCCCGCCTGCGGGAGAGGGGTTGGGGTTAGGGCAGCTCTACGCAGTTCATGCCTCAAACCACCCGCACAACGCGCGAGCCCATAAGCACCGCGCAGGACTCCAACGCATGACCATCAACGCCATCCTCACCGACATCGAGGGCACCACCTCCAGCATCTCCTTCGTCAAGGAAGTGCTGTTCCCCTACGCCCGCAACGCCCTGCCCGGCTTCGTCCAGGCCCACGGCCAAGAGCCGCAGGTGCGCCAATGGCTAGACGCCGTGGCCACCGAAATCGCCGCCAGCGCCTGCGAGGACGAGGTCATCGTTGAAACCCTGCAGGGCTGGATCGACCAGGACCGCAAGCACACCGCGCTCAAGGCGTTGCAGGGCATGATCTGGGACAGCGGCTACCGCAATGGTGATTACACCGCGCATATGTACCCGGAAGTCGCCGATGTGCTGCGCAGCTGGCACGCCCGTGGCCTGCCGCTGTACGTGTACTCGTCCGGCTCGGTGCCGGCGCAGAAGCTGTTCTTTGGTTTCAGCGACGCGGGCGATCTCAACAGCCTGTTTTCCGGCAACTTCGACACTGAAGTCGGCGGCAAGCGCGAAGCGGCAAGCTATGCGCATATCGCCAAATCCATCAACATCGCACCCGGCGAGATCCTGTTCCTGTCCGACATCGTCGAAGAACTGGATGCCGCCCGCGACGCCGGCCTGCAGACCGTATTGCTGGACCGTCTCAACGACTACCCGCAGCCGCGCACCGGCGAAGCCACACACGGCCATACCCGGGTCGAGCGCTTCGATCAGATCACGCTCTGATCGACTCACCCGCGCATACAAAGACGGCCCCTGATGGGGCCGTCTTGCTGTGCACGCCGCGCCATGCGCTGGCGGCTGAACCACTTACGGATTTCACGCCAATCGCACACCGGCATCACCACCGGTAAAGGGACACCAACGCAGGATCAGCCAGCTGTCACACAGCCTTGATGGCTGCCGATCATCCCGCAATGGAGAACGTTCCCGCATGAGCATCACTGCAGAAATCGGCCAGGCCTTGGCCGCCGAATTCGCCATTCCGGATGTCCGCACACTGACCGCCATCGTCTCGCGCCTGAGCACCGCCATCATTTTGGGCGGGCTGCTCGGCCTGGAACGGGAACGCAAGGGACGCGCGGCAGGACTGAAAACCCACATCCTGGTCTCGGTGGGATCCGCGCTGTTCGTGCTTGCCCCCCTGCAGATGGGAATCTCCGGTGCCGACGTCACCCGCGTGATGCAGGGCATCGTCTCCGGCATCGGTTTTCTTGGCGCCGGCGCCATCCTCAAACTGGACGCCGAGGAGCGCATCCAGGGCCTGACCACCGCGGCCGGCATCTGGGCGACGGCCGCGATCGGCATGGCCGCCGGCATGGGCTTGGAAATGGTCGCCTTCATCACCACGCTGGCCGCGCTTGCAGTGGTCAGCACGCTGCCGAAGCTGATGCCGGAAAAGCGCAAAAACGTCGAAGCCAACGAAGCCGATCTGGACACCTGATCGGCCTGCATTACCCACCGACATCAGCGCTCCAACCCTTGTAGGAGCGGCGTAAGCCGCGAAGCATGTACATCATCAGATAGAAGAAGGTGACAGCGTTGAGCAATACCAGCTTCGCGGCTTACGCCGCTCCTACAACGCCGGGCTGCGCAGCACCAGCACATCGATGCTCGAAGGCACACCTAGCCGCGCGGTGAAGCCGTCCCATTGGCCCACACCACTGCTGACGAACAAGGCCATCCCGCGCACGCGGTATTCGCCACGTACATAGCCGTGGTTGAAAGGCGCCACCACCCAACGATCAAATCCCAGCATGTGCCCGCCATGGGTATGACCGGATATCTGCAGGTCGATCGCGCCGGTTGCCGCAGCCGCGCGTGCCTGTTTGGGTTGGTGGGCCAGCAGCACATGCACGTCGCCACCCCGACCGCCGTCAACGACTGCCTGCATGTCCGGCGCCAGGCCACCGTGCATATACGATGTCGGCTTGAGCGCCGCCAGGTCACCTATGCCCGAGACCACCAGCTTGCGCCCATTGATGGTCAACAGCGCGCTCTGGTTCTCCAGCACGCCCAGGCCCATCTGGCGAAAATGCGCCATCCACGCACTGTAGTCGTAGTAGTACTCATGGTTGCCCGGCGCCAACCAGACACCGTAAGGCGCCTTCAGCTGTGCCAGCGGCTCGGCGAAACGGCCGCTGTCCTCCAGGCCACCGTCGGCCATGTCGCCGGGCAGCACGATCATGTCGGGCTTGGCCGCCAGGGTTGCATCGACAATGCGCTGGGTACGCCAGGCGCGCTTGACCGGGCTGATATGCAGGTCGGCCAGCACCGCTACCCGCAGCCCGTCCATTTCCTTGGGCAGGTGCGGAACGACAAGGTCGCGCTCGTGCACCTGCGGCGGCTTGAGTCCGTTGTAGATGCCCAGCGTGGCGAGCAGCACGATCACCGTCGCCGCGCCATGGTTGAAGCCGGCACCGTGCCAAAGCGTCGCCAAACGCGCGCTGCGCGGCAGCAGGCGTGACAACAGCCAGCCGGCCTCGCGCAGCAGCAGGAAGGCCAGCAGCAAAACGAACATCACCAGCACCCAACCGAATACCAGCTGGATCCACGCTTCGACCGAGTAGCTGAAGACATCCAGCCGCCACAGCGTGGCAAAGCCCAACCCCACCAGCGCCAGGCCAACGCTGATACCGGTCCGCCAACGACGCTGGCGCTTGGACAAGGGAGTGACTGGCCACCACAACCAGATGGCCAGCAACGGCAGGATCAGCGAGACGAATAGAGTCATGGGCGACAGCAGCGGCGGGCGCGCGGAACAGCCGCAGGCACGCCACCAAAGGGTTTGAACGAAGACCGGCTACTTTGCCATGGCGCGATGGCAGATCGCGTAGTCATTGCCGGAACAGTACGTAACTGCCGCGCTCGCCGGAAATTCACCTGTAGAGCCGAGCCATGCTCGGCTGAGGCTTTCCAGGCAATACCATTCTTGAAGCCATCTGCACCGCGAAGCCCGCAATCGTTCTGATTGCGAGCCTTTCTGCAGTTTCATTATTGCCAGCTTCGCGGCTGACGCCGCTCCCACAAGCAGGCCCCTTGTAGAGCCGAGCCATGCTCGGCTGGGGCTTGCCAAGCAATGCTGGGTCGGTTGGGGCTTTCCCGGCAATGCTGGGAACGCCCCTTGCCGAGCATGGCTCGGCACTACGCTCCTGCTCCCTCCCTTTGGCTAGCGGCCAAGGGGGGGTTTGGGAGGGGTTAGCCTTTTGCGGTAATTCCTCTGCCGAGCATGGCTCGGCACTACGCTCCTGCTCCCTCCCTTTGGCCAGCGGCCAAGGGGAGGGTTGGGGAGGGGTTAGCCTTTTGCGGTAATGCCTCTGCCGAGCATAGCTCGGCACTACCGGTAACCGGCGTTGCCGATTATTTGGCCTTTTCGGCGATCCAGGCGTTGAGCTTCTCGTCCAGCACGTCCAGCGGCACCGAACCATCCTTCAGCACTTCGGCGTGGAACTCGCGGATGTCGAACTTGGCACCCAGCTTGTCCTGCGCGCGCTTGCGCAGCTCCTGGATCTTCAGCTCGCCGGTCTTGTAGGCCAGTGCCTGGCCCGGCCAGGCGATGTAACGCTCGGCTTCGGCAATGGCATCGGGCTCGCTCACCGAGGAGTTGGCGAACATGTAATCCAGCACCTGCTGGCGGGTCCAGCTCTTGGAATGCAGGCCGGTATCCACCACCAGCCGCACCGCGCGCCACAGCTCACCCTGCAGGCGGCCGAAGTAGCTGTACGGGTCGGTGTAGACGCCCAGGTCCTTGCCCAGGCTTTCGGCATACAGGCCCCAGCCTTCAATGAAGGCGGTCTCGCCACCGAAGCGGCGGAACGCCGGCACGCCGCTCAACTCCTGCTGCAGCGCCAGCTGGAAGTGGTGGCCCGGAATGGCTTCGTGCAGGAACAGGTCTTCAGCGTCCCAGGTCTTGCGCGTCGGCAGGTCATAGGTGTTCACGTAGAAGATGCCCGGGCGGCTGCCATCTTCGCTGGGCTGCATGTATTCGCCGCCGGCGGCCGACTTGGCGCGGAACGCCTCGATCGGACGGATCTCGAAGCCCGCCTTCGGGGTCAGCGAGAACAGCTTGGGCACATTGGCGT
The DNA here is from genome assembly GCF_001700965.1 of Stenotrophomonas nitritireducens. Taxonomy (NCBI): domain Bacteria; kingdom Pseudomonadati; phylum Pseudomonadota; class Gammaproteobacteria; order Lysobacterales; family Lysobacteraceae; genus Stenotrophomonas; species Stenotrophomonas nitritireducens. The sequence goes on along the minus strand of NZ_CP016756.1, from coordinate 4,289,429 downwards.
TGATCTTGGCTTCCAGGCCGCGGTAATGCTCCAGCAGCTCCGGTTCGGACTTGAACTCGAACTGCTTGTCGTTCTGCATGAACTTGAAGAAGTCCTGCAGCGAACCCTTGAAGCCCACCTCGGCCATCACCTTCTGGATTTCGCCGTGGATGCGCTCCACTTCCTTCAGGCCGATCTCGTGGATCTGCTCCGGCGTCTGTGCGGTGGTGGTGCTCTGCTTGGCGTTGAAGGCGTACCACGCCTTGCCGTCCGGCAGCGAATCCAGGCCTACCGTGTCACGCGTGGCCGGCAGATACTCGTTGGCGATGAAATCACGCTGCTGCTTGATGGCAGGCATCAGCTTGTCGTTGATCACGCTGCGGAACGCCTCGGTCAGGCGGTCCTTGTCGGCCTGTGAGAAATCGGCTGGCAGCAGCTTGATCGGACCCCAGAACTGGCTGTCCTCGGCCTTGGCGGTAATGATCTCGTCGAACTGCGGCACCACCTTTTCCATCAGCACACGCGGCTGCACCACGCCGGCCTTCATGCCTTCGCGCATGTTGGCGTTTTCGGTTTCCAGCAGCACCGGGATGCGCGCGGCACGTGCCAGCCAGTTGTCGTAATCCTTGACCGTCTTGAACGGCTGCGCCACCTGGCCCGAACCCAGCATCACCGCATAGCTGACGGTGGAGCCCATCTGGTTGACCGGCATCATCCAGGTCGGGAACTTCTCCCCTTCCAGTGACTGCTTCTGCTCTTCGACGAAGATGCGGTAGCTGAGCAGGTCCTGCCCCGCCAGGCCGGCATCGCCGATCTTCTCGGCCTTGCCCAGCCATTCCTGGGTGAAGTCATGGCTCTGCTTGCGGAATTCGGCCGAGCCGAAATCCGGCAGCTGGTCGTTGTAGCGGTTGTCACCCTGGAAGGTCGCCTGCAACGGGTTCAGCTTGAGCACGCCTTCCCAGTAGTCGGCGTACAGCTGGTTCAGCTGCGCGGCCTTGTCGGCCTGCGGCGCCTGGGCGCTGCTGTCGCCTGCTGCCGGCTGCGAGGAGGGTGAACAGGCGGCCAGCACGGTGGCCAGGGAAAACGAAACGGCTAGCGCCAACGGTCGGACGGTCATCAGGGGTTTCCAGCAAGGGGAACAAGGCCGCCAGCGTCAGCGCAACAGCCCCTTGCCGTAAGGGCCAAAGGTCATTGCCGGGCCACCAACATCGCGGCCTGGCCCGCAAACCGTCATAATCCGTCCCCTGCTGCGGTCGCCACCGGCGTCCGCCTCCCCTGTATTCACGCTCTCCCGGGGCACCTCTCCCGGCGTGAGCCTTTGCCGTTGCTGTATTTATGACTACTTCGCGTCGCCCGCTGGGCTTCTGGTCCGCTACTGCCCTGGTCGTGGGCAGCATGATCGGCTCGGGCACCTTCCTGTTGCCCGCCACCCTCGCCCCCTATGGCGCTGCCACCCTGATCGGCTGGGGCATCACCCTGGTCGGCGCACTGCTGCTGGCCATCACCTTTGCCCAGTTGGCCAAACGTTGGCCGCAGACCGGCGGCCCCTATGTGTTCGCCCGCAATGCGTTTGGCGAACTGCCGGGGTTCCTGGTCGCCTGGAGCTACTGGATCTCGATGTGGTGTGCCATCGCCGCCATCGCGGTGGCCTTTGCCGGCAGCATCGGTGCCATCTTCCCGCAACTCACCGCCACCCCGGTGCGTGCCGCCGCCTGTGGCCTGATCGCGCTGTGGGCCTGTGCCGGCGTCAACCTGGTCGGCATGCGCGAGGCCGGCCGCCTGCAGCTGCTGACCACCGTATTGAAAGTGGTGCCGCTGCTGATGTTCGGCCTGGTCGCGCTGTGGCTGGTGGATACCAGCCATTACGTGCCCTTCAACCCTTCCGGCGAATCCCTGGGCAGTGTGGCCGGCGCCACCGTGGCGCTGACCCTGTGGGCGATGATCGGGCTGGAAGCGGCGACCGTCCCGGCCGACTCGGTTGATGATGCGCCGCGCACGATCGCCCGCGCCACGGTCACCGGCACGCTGATCGCCGGCATCGCCACCGTGCTGGCCTGTACCACCGTGCTCGGCCTGCTGCCGGCTGATGTGCTGGCCAGGTCCGGCGCGCCGATGGCCGATGCCGCCGCCGCGCTGTGGGGCCCGACCGCCGGCATGCTGCTGGCGGTGGTGATGGCCATTTCCTGCGTTGGCGCCCTCAACGGCTGGACCCTGCTGTCGGCGCAGCTGCCGATGGCGGCCGCCCGCGACGGCGTGCTGCCACGGGCTTTTGCCTATGAAAACAAGCGCGGCACGCCGGTATTCGGGGTGATCGTGAGTTGCCTGCTGGCCACCGTACTGGTGATCTGCAACTACAACCGCTCGCTGGTGGACCTGTTCAAATTCTCGGTGCTGCTGTCCACTGCGGCCACCCTGCTGCCCTACCTCGCTGGCGCTGCCGCCTGGTTGTGGCGCGGCAGCGGCATCCCCTCGCGGCTTGCCGCCGCAGGTGCCTTGGCCTTCAGCCTGTATGCCATCGGTGGCATCGGCGCCGAAGCGCTGCTGTGGGGTGTGGCCCTGATCCTGGCCGGCCTGCCGATCTACTTCTGGCTACGCCGGCGCTGAGCCGCAAGCCCACGGCAGATCCGCTCAGCCGATCACCGCCAACTCGCGGCCATTGCACAGCACGCTGCCCCTGCCATCCGCGGGGGCAATGCGTATGCCGCCGCTGAACAGTGAGAACGCCGGCAGTACCGTCATCGACGGGCGCCGCCAGAACACGGGATGGGCGCCCATGCCGGGAAGCTTCACCACCGGATGCAGATGGCCGCAGATCACATGCGCCGCTGTATCCGGCCCTGCTGCCGGGGCATGGCGGAAGACAAATGGGCCATCCCGATGGCCTTCCGACGCCAGCGTTACCTGGGCCTGCACGGCATCGAAGTGGCGATCGTGATTGCCTGGCACCACCGTGATGGCAATCGCGGCGTGGTCCGCACGGAACTGCTGCCATTGCGCGTCGCTGCGTGCAGCGTGCGGGCCATGAAGGAAATCGCCCAACACCCATAGGGAATGGGCGCCGGTGCCGGCCAACAACGCCGTCAGCCGCTGCAGATCCGCCGCGGTGCCACCGCCGGGCACAGGGATGCCGCCTCTGCGCATGATGCTGCCCTTGCCCAGATGCAGGTCGGCAATCACCAGCCGGCGCTGGGCAGGCCAGTACAACGCGCGGTCGGCCAGCAGGATGACGGGTTCGCCAGCGATCTCCAGCTCCAGTTGCTCAACCATAGCGCTGCTCCAACCGCTGCGCCGCGCGCTGCACGCGCACGCTCCATTGTTCGCTGCTGAGGCTGCCGCGCTTGGCTTCGGCCCAGAGCGGGAAGGACAGCGGGGTCAGCGTGCGTGGCCGCTTCAAGTCGATGCGGGCATCGGCGCACCGCTGCAGTTCCCGCTGCAACGAGGGCAGGTCCAGACGCAGCTCCAGCACCTCGCGCTCGGCCTGCTGCAGCAGCATGTGTTGCGGATCGTACCGCCTGAGCACGTCATGCAGCAGCCCACTGGAGGCCTGCAGCTGACGCAGGCTGCGCGCCGCCCGGCCAGGCAGCGATGGCGGCAGCAGGCCCGCTACCCGAGCGATGTCGCGGAACTGACGCCGTGCCAATTCGGCAAGATTCACGCTGGCCGCCAGGTCAGGCAACAGTGACTGGGGTGACAGCAGGGTGCGCAATGTCGCCACATCCAGCTCCACCTCGGCAGCGGCGGTCAAGGCCAAGCCGTAATCGTTGACCGCGAAGGCGAACGTATTGGGCAACAGGCGGCTCCAGCGCAGCGCGATCAAGGCCGCCAACCCCTCATGCACCGCGCGCCCTGCGAACGGATACAGGAACAGGTGCCAACCCTCGCGGGTCTTGAGCACTTCGGCCAACAGGCCACCGGCGGCGGGCAACGCGGACAACCGGGCCTGCAGGGCCAACAACGGTGCCAACGCGCGCAGCTCCGGCGTCCGCGGCGGGTCAGCCAGAACGGCGGCGACATGTGCTGCCAGTTCGCTGGACATGGGCATGCGCCCGCCCTGCCAGCGCGGCACGATGCCGCTGCCCTGCTTGGCCGGCCGCACGTAGGCGGTCATGTCCTGCAGGCGCAGCAGCCGCAGGGTTCTGCCCGCAAACTGGAAGTTGTCGCCCGGGCGCAGCCGCGACAGGAAGCTTTCTTCCACACTGCCCAGGCTGCCGCCACGCGCCATCCGTACCAGCATGGCGCCATCACTGGTGATGGTGCCGATGGACAGACGGTGGCGGAACGCAACGCGACGCTCACTGACCACATACCGACCGTCAGCATCACGGCTCACCCGGCAGAAATCCGGATATTGCTGCAGGGCGGTGCCGCCGCGTTCGATGAACTGCAAGACCTGTGTCCACTGCTCCGCATTCAACGCGGCGAAGGCATGTGTGGAACGCACTTCGGCGAACAGTTGACCGGCATCGAAACCACCGCCCAACGCCAAGGTAACGCAGTGCTGGGACAGCACATCCAGTGACAGCGTCAGCGGGCGCCGCGCCTCCACGTGACCACTGCGCAGGGCAAGCCGGGCCGCCGCATATTCGGCCAGTTCAAACGCATGCGTGGGCACGCACAGGATGTGCCCGGCTTCACCGGGGCGGTGGCGGGCGCGGCCGGCACGCTGCAGCAGGCGCGCCATGCCCTTGGGGCTGCCCAGCTGGATCACCTGGTCCACGGTCGGGAAATCCACCCCGAGATCCAGGCTGGACGTTGCCACCACACAGCGGATGGCGCCATCACGCAGCCCCTGCTCCACCTCGGCACGCAATGCCGGGTCGAGCGAGCCGTGATGCAGTGCCAGGCTTTGCGGCGCGTCCATCCATACCGATTGCAGTGCCTTGTACCAAAGCTCGGCCTGCGCGCGGGTGTTGGTGAACAGCAAGGTGCTGCGCGCCTGCTGCAGATGCTCAATCACCGCCTGCATCTGTGACAGACCCAGATGCCCGGCCCACGGAAAACGCTCCCCTGCCTTTGGCAATGCCGTCTGCAGCACCAGCCGTCGCGGCGAGGCGGCGCGCACCAGGGCTGCATCGGGTATCTGTGGAAGCAGCACCTGCCGCGCCTGCTCAAGGTTGCCCAGCGTTGCCGACAACCCCCACAGACGCAGTTGCGGCACCCAGCCGCGTATCCTGGCCAGGCACAGCTGCAACAGCACACCACGCTTGTTGTCCAGCAACTCATGCCATTCGTCGACCACGATCGCCTGCAGGCCGGCAAACTGCGCCTGCGTCTGCGGATAGCTCAGCAGCAAGGCCAGCGATTCAGGAGTAATCACCAGCACTTCGGCGCGCCCCTGTCGGGCCAGGCGCTTGTCGCGCGCACTGGCATCACCGGTGCGCATGGCAACGGTCCAGGGCAGCCCGAGCGCGGCAATCGGCTCACGCAACGCACGCGCCGTGTCAGTGGCCAGCGCCCGCAAAGGGGTAACCCACAGGATCCGTACCTGTGCCGTGGCCGCAGCGCGCCGTCCACCCGCAGCCACCGCCAGCGGCAACGTCGCCGCGGCCTCCAGCAATGGGCCGCCGATCATGGCCAGGGTCTTGCCACTGCCGGTTGGCGTGACCAGCAAACCGGACTCGCCGTTGCGGTAGCGGCGCCACGCCTCGCGCTGAAACGCAGCCGGCTTCCAGCCGCGACTGGCAAACCATTGCAGCCAACGGGCATCGGCCTGCGCGCGCGCAGCCCTTGCACCGCCTGCGCTGCTCATTTTGCAACCTTGCGCAGGGTTTCCAGCACATCCGCCTGGCCGGCCAGCTTGTCCTGCCGCCAGCGCAGGATGCGCGGGAAACGCACCGCCACGCCGGATTTGTGGCGGGCAGAACGATTCACCGCCTCGAAACCAAGCTCGAACACCTGCAAGGGCTGCACCGCCCGCACAGGCCCGAAGCGTTCGGTGGTGTGACCACGTATCCAGCGGTCCAGCGCGAGAATCTGCTTGTCATCAAGACCGGAATACGCCTTGGCCACCGGCACCAGCTTGTCCTGGTCCCACAGGCCGAAGGTGTAGTCCGTGTACAAGGTGCTGCGCCGGCCGTGCCCGCTCTGTGCGTACAGCAGCACCGCATCGATGGTCAGTGGATCCACTTTCCACTTCCACCAGTCGCCACGTTTGCGCCCATGCCGATACGGTGAGTCAAGGCGCTTGAGCATGAAGCCCTCCACGCCGCGTTCGCGCGACTGCACGCGCAGGCCCGCTGCTTCCGCCCAATCCGCCACCCTTACCTGCGGCGAGAGCTGCAACAACGGCGAGCCATGTTCGTCCAGCAACTGCTGCAGGGCGGCGCGGCGTTGCTGCAGACTGTGTTGGCGCAGGTCCTGTCCATCCAGTTCCAGCAGATCGTAGGCCACCACGCGGGCCGGCGTCTGCGCCAGAATCTTCGGCCCAGGCTTGCGCCGCTGGATGCGGGTCTGCAGTGCGGTGAAAGGCATCGGCGTGGTCTGGCCGTCGGCCCAGGCCAGCAGCTCACCGTCGATCACCGCATCATGCGGCAGCCGCGCAAGGTCTGCTTCTATCTCGGGAAAACGCCCATCCATGCGCTCCTCGCCGCGTGACCACAACACGATGTCGTTGCCGCGCCGGATCAGCTGTACGCGGATGCCGTCCCACTTCCATTCCAGCAACCAGTCGGCGATGCCACCCAGACTGTCCGGTGGTACTTCCAACGATGAGGCGAGGAAAAACGGATAGGGCAAGGCGGCATCGCCGGCCTGTCCCTGCGCGGCCAGCAGGCTGTTGAAACAGACAGCCGTGGGCGCCTTGAAACCGAGCATACGCTGCGCCAGCAGGGACACATCCAAGCCGGACAACTGGGCCAATGCCTGTTGCACCAGACCCTGTGACACGCCCACCCGCAACGCACCGGTCAACACCTTGTTGAACACGAAGCGTTCATTCATCGGCAATTGGCGCCACGCATCGACGATCACATCCCGCCGAACGTCAGGCGCGGCGTTGGCCACCGGCAACAAGCGTTGTTCGATCCACTCCGCCAAACCCGTATCAGCGCCGGCCACGGCCGGTTCGTCCAGCAGCAAGGCAAGCGTCTCGGCCAGGTCACCTACCTGGTCATAGCTTGCTTCCACCAACCAATCCGGCAGGCCGCTCTCCTGCGCCACCCATTCGCGCAGCTCGCGGCTGTTGGCGATCCGCGCCTTGGCACCGCCCACCTTGCCACCCACCAGCAGCCACAGCGCCCATGCGGCATCCTCTGCGGTTGCGTTTTTGAAGTAGTCCACCAGCGCCGCGCGTTTTTCCAACAGCGACGTGCTGCGATCCAAACGCTGGTACAACGCGGCAAAGCCCTGCATCAGTCTTCCTCGCCGCGCGTCAACGCAAACGTGGTGCTGTGGATGCCCTGCTCGTTGAGCATGCGGACCAGCGCATCGGTGTTGCCATGGGTGGCGATCACCCGCCGTGCGCGCGACTGGCGTACCGTTTCCAGCAAGGCCGGCCAATCGGCATGGTCGGACAGGATGAAGCCGCGGTCGTAGTTGCCACGACGGCGGTTGCCGCGCAACTGCATCCAGCCTGATGCAAAGCCCTGCTGCGCATGCCGGAAACGGCGCAGCCAGCGGCTGCCGGCGGCCGAAGGCGGCGCAATCACCAGCTGCCCGGCGAAATCGACATCCGCTGCCGCGTCGGCGACGCGATGCGTCTCCACCATCTGCACGCCGGCATCGCGGTAGACCTGCACGCCCGCGTCAACCGCGCCATGCAGCCATACCGGTGAGGTTTTGCCCAGCGCCAGCAGTTCCGCCAACACGCGTTGTGCCTTGCCCAGCGCGTAGCAGTACAGAATTGCGGTTTCCCCCTGTGCTGCACATTCGTCACGCCATGCAGCGATGTCGGCCACCACCTGCGCCGCGTCCGGCCAGCGGTAGATGGGCAGGCCAAACGTGCACTCGGTGATGAAGACATCACAGGGAACCGGCTCGAAGGGCGTGCAGGTCGGGTCTGCCTGGCGCTTGTAGTCACCCGACGCCACCCACACCTGACCATCCACCTCGATCCGCACCTGTGACGAGCCCAGTACGTGGCCGGCCGGATGCAATGACACCGTTGCAGCTCCCAGCCGGAACGGCACGCCGTAGGGATGCGGCACGTAGTTCTGCTCGCCCAGCCGCCAGCGCAGGATGGGCAGTCCGGCGTTGGCAAGGTGATAGCAACCCATGCCGGTCCGCGCGTGGTCGGCATGACCATGGGTGATGACGGCCTGCGCCACCGGCTGTCCAGGGTCGATGTAGAAGTCACCGGCCGGGCAGTACATTCCTTCGGGTCGAAGTTCGACCAGATCAGCGTCCATTACGTACTTGCCTTCCAGAACACTTGTGACCAACCCTGCCACGTACAACGTGTAGGAACTGTCGGGCCACGTGAATCCGCCATCAACACTATGAAGACAATTGCTGTGAAGCGGCTCCACACAGCGCGCGGATGCAGCGTTTGCTGGAAGTGCAGCGCGGGCTCGGTCGAATCGACATGTTTAGGCGCGATTTAGCAACGAAGCAATGTGTGCATCTCAACCGACGACGATCACACCGCCATCCGTCTGTTGCTTCATCGCCGTTCGGCAGAGGAAAGATCATGATGGCCTGTGCGAGAGACCCCAGCCGCGAGCCGGAAGCGTTAGTAGACCCTATTACTTGCCACCGGATGGACCGGGAGCTTCGCGGCTTACGCCACTCCCACAAGGGCAAGGGCAGGCTGATGATGCCGACGCGGAACAGGGCCGCTGTTGTGGGAGCGGCGTAAGCCGCGAAGCCGAAACCAATGGATGAAGGCGCGGCCTGCACCCTGATAGAAGAAGCGCTTGCCAGCGCACACGCCCCCACAGGCCCCACCGGCGAGGCACTGCCGGAAAACCGACGCCTGCGCTCTGGCACCGCTCTTGCATCTGTCCCGGCATGAGTCCCGAACTTGCCCTCACCGAACTGCGCGGCGGCCTTGTCGCCACGCTGTGGATTGCCGGCCCACTGCTGCTTGTCGTGCTGGTTGTCGGCGTGGTGATCGGCGTCATCCAGGCCGCCACCCAGCTGAATGAGCCGACCATCGCCTTCGTCGCCAAAGCCGCCGCCCTTACCGCAGCGCTGTTTGCGCTGGGCAGCCTGCTGCTCGGCCATCTGGTCGAATTCACCATCCTGTTGTTCCAGCGCATTCCGCATCTGATCGGCTAGCGGCATGGACTCGGTCACGCAGACGGTCATCGATGGCCAACAGGCGTTTGCCATCATCGGCAATACCCTGTGGATCATGTTGCGCATCGGCGCGATGCTGATGGCAATGCCCATGCTCGGCACCCGTGCGGTGCCGGCCCGCGTGCGCGCGATGCTGGCCGTGGCCCTGTCCGTGGCGCTGGCGCCGGTATTGCCGCCGGTGCCGGTGTTCACCGGCTTCGACTCGGCCACCGTGCTCAGCATCCTGCGCGAAGTGGCGGTCGGGGTCAGCATCGGCTTCCTGCTGCGGCTGATCTTCGAAGCCGGTGCGATGGCCGGTGAAATGATCGCGCAAAGCACCGGCCTGGCCTTTGCGCAGATGGCCGACCCGATGCGCGGCGGCAGCTCCGGTGTGATCGGGCAATGGTTCTACCTGATGTTCGGCCTGCTGTTTTTCACCAGCAACGGGCATCTGGCACTCATCTCGCTGCTGGTGGACAGCTACAAGGCGCTGCCCATCGGCACCGCCCTGCCCGACCCGCATGCGGTGGCGGCGCTGGCCCCGACCCTGGCCCTGCAGATCTTCCGTGGCGCGCTGTCGCTGGCCCTGCCGCTGGTGGTGGCGATGCTGGCGATCAACCTAGCCTTCGGCGTGCTGGCGCGTGCCGCCCCGGCACTCAATCCCATGCAGCTGGGCCTGCCGATTGCACTGCTGCTGGGGCTATCCCTGCTGACCTTGTTGGCAGGAGAAATGGGGCCGCCGGTGCAACGTCTGTTCAACACCGCCTTTGATACGGCGCGGCAAGTGACAATGTGACGCCCTCCTCAGCTCAATGCTTTCGGTTTCGCATTGCCTGACCCCCCTCTTGCCGGTTTCCTTCTACCCGTGGATAGTCCGCTTACAGTCGGGCGCCGCAGGGGAATGCGGAACCCGTGACGGCATCTCGCTGCCGCAACCGCGGCACGGCAATCTTAGGGAGAGGGTTCGATGCTCGTTGGCAGCTACAACCCGTTGTTTGTCGTGTTGTCCATCCTGGTGGCCATCCTTGCCTCGTTCACGGCACTGGACATGGCCTCGCGGGTCTCGGCCTCGCAACCACGGCGGGGGGCCGCCCGTTGGCTGCTGGGCGGCGGCGTGGCGATGGGCGCCGGGATATGGTCGATGCACTTCGTCGGCATGCTCGCTTTCCGCCTACCCATCCCGTTGGGCTACGACCTGTGGCTGACCCTGGAATCGCTGCTGGTGGCAGTCGCGGCGTCCATTTTCGCCCTGTGGCTGGTGTCACGGCCCACCCTGCCGCACATGCGGCTGGCGCTGGGCGCGTTGCTGATGGGTCTGGGTATCGCCTGGATGCACTACGTCGGCATGTCGGCGCTGAAGATGTCACCGGACATCGACTACGACCCTCTCTGGTTCGCGCTGTCGCTGATCATCGCGGTCGGCGCATCGTGGAGCGCGCTGTATATCGCCTTCCGCCTGCGTACCGTCGAGCATCCCTTGCCACAGCGGCTGGTTGCGGCCGCGGTGATGGGCCTGGCCATTGTCGGCATGCATTACACCGGCATGGCGGCGGCGCGGTTCCCGGCCGGCGCGGTCTGCACGGCGGCCTCCAGCGGCGGCGTCCCCACCGAATGGCTGGCGGCCTGCGTGGTGCTGCTGACCGTCGGCGTGATGGCGGTGGTGTTGACCATCTCGCTGTTCGAGCAGCGCATGCAGGCGCGGCTGCTGCACCTGCGCAACTCGATGCTGTCGGCCTCGCTGGACGATGCCCGCAAGGAACTGTTCCATGCCAGCCTGCACGATTCACTGACCCGCCTGCCCAACCGCCAGCTCGCACATGAGCGCATCGAGCAGATGCTGCAGGAAAGGCCGGCATTCACAGTGATGGTGGTCGACCTGGACGGCTTCCGCCTGATCAATGGCACCTTCGGCGCGCAGACCGGCGATGCGGCGCTGGTGGACGTCAGCGAGCGCCTGCGCCAACTGCTGCCAGCCGAAGACCTGGTGGGCCGCCTGGGTGGCGACCAGTTCGTCATTGCCAGCCCCCTGGCGCAGCCGGACGAACATGATGCCCTGGCCGAGCGCATCATCCTGGCGGTCAACTCGGTGCGGGCCACCGGCCGTGACCTGCGCATCACCGCCAGCCTGGGTTTGGCCCGGTACCCGCAACATGGCAACACCGCCGCGCAATTGATCGCCATGGCTGAAACCGCCATGGCCTATTCCCGGCAATCCGGCCGCAACAACCACGCCGTGTTCGCCGACTGGATGAACGACAACGTCGAGCAGGACCGGCGCCTGCTCGACGACCTGCGCAAGGCGCTGGGTACCGGGCAGCTGTCACTGCACTACCAGCCGCGCGTGCATGCCCACAGCGGCCGCATCAGCGGGGCCGAGGCGTTGATCCGCTGGCGCCACCCTGAACACGGCTATATTCCGGCCGAACGCATCATCCGCCTTACCGAGCAAAGCGAGCTGATGGAGACCGTCGGCAACTGGGTCCTGGGCGAGGCGTGCCGGCAGATGCGCAGTTGGCAGGATGCCGGCAACAACGAATGGCGGGTATCGGTCAACCTGTCCGGCCGGCAGCTGGGCTCGCCCAAGTTGCTGGAGGACGTGCGGGCGGCGTTGGATAGCAACGACCTGGAGCCTTCGCGGCTGATCCTGGAAATCAGCGAAACCGCGGTGATGCGCGATACCGAAAACACCATTGCGGTGCTGCGCGGCATCGCCGGGCTGGGAGTGGGCATCTCGATCGATGATTTCGGCACCGGCGTGTCCAGCCTGTTGCACCTGAAGCGACTGCCGGCGACCGAGATCAAGATCGGCCGGGCCTTCGTGATGTCGCTGGAGGACAGCGACGAGGACGTGGTGATCGTCTCGGCCATCGTCGCGTTGGGCCATGCGCTGAATCTGGAGGTGGTTGCCGAGGGCATCGAGACCCAGGGCCAACGCTCCTACGTGGAGCGTCTGGGCTGTGACCATCTGCAGGGCTATCTGTTGGGCCGCCCGGTCAGCGCAGAGAATTTCATGCGCCTGCACGGCGGCGACGTCCAGCACGCGGCAATGGAAGCACGGCTGGCCTCGTTCCAGGCCAGCCCCGAGTAGAGCCCCGTAGTGCCGAGCCACGCTCGGCAGGGGCATTCCCGGTAAAGCCCAATCTGTAGTGCCGAGCCATGCTCGGCAAGGGCTTTATCGGCAAAGCCCCTTGCCGAGCATGGCTCGGCACTACCCAAACCCTGGTTTGGAATGATTTTTGCACGGCCCTGGAAGAACCCTTCTTCCATGCCAGGCAATGTCAGAAAACGAACAGGCCGGGGAAAAAACCGAACTCCCCACCGAAAAACGCCTGCGCGAAGCCCGCGAGCAAGGCAACATCCCGCGTTCACGCGAGCTGGCCACCGCTGCTGTCTTCGTCGCCGCGGTGCTGGCGCTGTATGCGATGTCTGACTCCATGGGCGGTTCGGCACGGCAATGGATGAAGGCCGCGCTTTCGCCCGAACCCGGCCTGCTGGACACCCCGAACGCCCTGTTCGGCCACGCCGGCTGGATGCTGCTGCAGCTGATGCTGGCCTTTACTCCGTTGCTGCTCGTGTGCCTGGCCGCCGGTTTCATCGCCCCGGTGCTGATGGGGGGGCTGCGGTTTTCCAGCAAGGCGATGATGCCGGACTTCAACCGCATGAACCCGATGAGCGGGATCAAGCGCCTGGTCGGCCCCGAGGCCTTGGCCGAGCTGGTCAAATCGCTGCTGCGCGTGGTCTTTGTGGGCACTGCCGCCGGCCTGTGCATCTGGCACGGTGTGGATGCCCTGCGCGGGCTACTGCATCTGCCGCTGGAAAGCGCCATCGGCCGCGGCCTGGGTTTCACCCTCAAGCTCCTGCTGGCCACCGCCGGCGCCATGGCGCTGCTGGCCGCCATCGATGCGCCGTACCAGAAGTGGAACTGGCTGCGGAAGCTGAAGATGACCCGCGAAGAGCTGCGCCGCGAGATGAAGGAAAGCGAGGGCAGCCCCGAGGTCAAGGGCCGCATCCGGCAGATGCAGATGCAGCTGTCGCAGCGCCGGATGAACGAGGCCGTGCCTACCGCCGACGTGGTCCTGGTCAACCCCACACACTATGCGGTTGCCCTCAAGTACGAGAGCGGGCGCATGAACGCCCCCACGGTGGTCGCCCGCGGTGTCGATGAAATGGCCCTGCGCATCCGCCAGGTGGCCGACGGCAACAAGGTCGCCATCGTCTCGGCACCGCCTTTGGCACGGGCCTTGTATCGGGAAAGCCAACTTGGCAAGGAAATCCCCGTGAGACTGTATTCGGCTGTTGCCCTTGTCCTGTCCTATGTCTACCAGCTGCGCCAATGGCGCACCGGCCCGATGCCGCAGATGGCGTCCATCGATATCGATGAATTCGGCAAGGGAGACGCCCGATGAGCAGCCAGACTTCCGGCTTCTCCGCACGCCGCGCACTGGACATGCTGCGCCACGGGCTGGGCGCGCCGTTGATCGTGCTGGCACTGCTGGCAATGGTGGTGGTGCCCCTGGCCGCGCCGGTGCTGGACGCGCTGTTCACCCTCAACATCGCCATCTCGATGCTGGTGCTGCTGGCCGTGGTGTATGTGCGGCGGCCACTGGATTTCACCATCTTCCCGATCGTGTTGCTGGTCACCACGATGCTGCGGCTGGCGCTGAACGTGGCCTCGACCCGGGTGATCCTGCTCAACGGCCAGAACGGGCATGACGCCGCCGGCAAGGTGATCGCCGCGTTCGGCGAGTTCGTGATCGGTGGCAACTATGCGGTCGGCATCGTGGTGTTCGCCATCCTGACCATCATCAACTTCGTGGTCATCACCAAGGGTGCCGGGCGCGTGTCGGAAGTGACCGCGCGTTTCATCCTGGACGCCATGCCCGGCAAGCAGATGGCGATCGACGCCGACCTCAACGCCGGTTTGCTGACGCGTGAAGAAGCCAAGCTGCGCCGCGAAGAAGTGCGCGAGGAAGCCGACTTCTACGGCGCGATGGACGGCGCCAGCAAGTTCATCCGTGGCGATGCCATCGCCGGCATCCTGATTCTTTTCATCAACATGCTCGGCGGCCTGGCCGTGGGCGTGCTGCAGCATGACATGGCCTTCGGTGACGCTGCCGCCACGTATACGCTGCTGTCGATCGGTGACGGTCTGGTGGCGCAGCTGCCGGCCCTGCTGGTCTCCAGCGCCGTGGCCATGCTGGTCACCCGTGCCTCGCGCTCGCAGGATATGAGCGAGGCGATGATGGGCCAGGTGTTCGGCCAGTACCGCGCACTTGCCATCACCGCCGGCATCATCGGCCTGGTCGGCCTGGTGCCGGGCATGCCCAACCTTGCCTTCCTCAGCCTGGCAGTGATTCTGGGCTTCATTGCCTGGAAACTGTGGAAACGTGAAACCAGCGCTGCTGCCAACGCGGCAGCCAGCGCCACTGCGGCCACCGAAGGCGGCATGAACGCACTGGGCCAGCCGCAACCGGCCCCGACCGCCGAACTGACCTGGGACGAACTGCGGCCGGTGGACCCGTTGGGCCTGGAAGTCGGTTACCGGCTGATTCCGCTGGTGGACAAGACCCAAGGCGGCGAACTGATGGCGCGGATCAAGGGCGTGCGCCGCAAGCTCACCCAGGACATGGGCTTCCTGATCCCGCCGGTGCATATCCGCGACAACCTGGAACTGCCGGCCACCCATTACCGCCTGCTGATCCATGGCGTGCCGGTCAGTACCGCTGACATCCACCCGGATCGCGAGCTCGCACTGGACCCGGGCAGCGCCATGGGCAAGCTTGACGGCATCGCCGGCAAGGACCCGGCGTTCGGCCTGGATGCCACCTGGATCCAGCCGCACCAGCGCGCCCACGCCGAATCGCTGGGTTACACCGTGGTCGACCCGGCTACGGTTGTGGCCACCCATCTGTCGCACCTGATCCGCGAGCACGCGCCGGAACTGCTGGGCCACGAGGAAGTGCAGCAGCTGCTGGCCACCCTGGCCAAGAGCGCGCCCAAGCTGGCCGAAGACCTCTCGCCCAAGGCATTGCCGCTGTCCACCGTGGCGCGCGTGCTGCAGAACCTGCTGGTCGAACGCATCCCGATCCGCCAGCTGCGCAAGATCGCCGAGGCGCTGGTCGAAGCCGCACCAGTCACTCAGGATCCGGCCGCGCTCACCGCCGCAGTACGCAACACCCTGGGCCGCTTCATCGTGCAGGAAATCGCCGGCTCCTCGCCGGAGCTGCCGGTGTTCACCCTCAACCCGCAATTGGAACGGGTCTTGCAGGAGTCAACACAAGGCAATGGTGCCGCACTGGAACCCGGTCTCGCCGAACGCCTCCACCAGAGTCTTGCCGAATGTGTCGGCAAGCAGGAGGCCCGCAACGAGCCTGCGGTTGTGCTGGTACCGGCCCCGGTCCGCGCCGCGCTGGCGCGCCTGGTCCGCCACAGCGTTCCCTCGCTGTCGGTCCTGGCCTACAGCGAAGTGCCGGAAGACAAACGCCTGAAGCTGGTCGGCACGATCAGCTGAGGCACGCCGAAAACCGACGCCGGCCGCCCAGCCGGCGACGGAAACCAGACACCAGCTGCAGCCCGCACCCATTCCGCAAGAAGGAGCCCGCCACGCCATGTATGACATCGCCAACGCCCCTCCTTCACCGCAACCCCACTCCCGGTACCAAAGCATGAAGATCAAACGTTTCGTCGCCGCTGACATGCGCACCGCCATGAACCTCGTGCGCAAAGAACACGGTCCCGATGCCGTGATCCTGTCCAATCGACGGATCGAGGAAGGTGTCGAGATCGTGGCGGCCGCACACTACGACGAAACCGCGGTACAGCAGGCATTGGAAGCGACCCGCCCGGCCCCGCCGGCACCGGCCAAGCCGCGCAGTGCCGCCGAAGCCATCATGGCCGCGATGACCCGCCGCAAGACGCCGGAGCCGGAACCGGTCACCGCCACCACCTCGGCCGTCGCCGCACTGGCGCGCTCGGCGGTGGGCGCTACCGGCCGCTCCATCGACAGCAGCGTTGACCTGGCACCGGGCAGCCGCTTCGCCGGCCTGCTGCGCTCGGCTGAGGTTGAACCGGCCGCACCGCGCCAGCCAGCCGTCGCACAGAGCCTGTTTGCCACCCAGCCGGCCAGCGCCGACGAACTGCCGGTGGTGCCGGCATTCCGTCCTGCCGGCAGCGGCGCCGCCATCGCACCGCTTGCGCCGGCACCGGTCGCAGCCAGCACCGCGCAGGCCAGCTTTGCCGACGCCATTGCCGCCGTCACCATCGCACCGCCGGCACCGGTTGAGCGTGCCCGCTTCGTGATCGATCCGCCGCTGCCCGAGCCGACCCGCGCGCCGCCCGTCGCCGCACCGGCCTTGCCGGCTGCGGCCGCGATGCACGCCCCATCCAGCGATGCCCTGGTTGCAGCCGCCGCCGTTGCGCCAGTGGCAGCTCCCGTTACCGTGGTGGAACCCGCCCAGCCGCTGCATGCGACCATGCAGCCTGGCGCGCCGGTTGCGGCAGCTGCCACTGCAGCACTGAGTCCCGTGCCGACCAGTCCGGCCGTGGCCGCCCGCGACAACGAACAACTCAGCCAGCTGCGCCAGGAAGTGGCCGGCATGCGCCACCTGATCGAGCGCGAGATGAACCGCTTCACCGACGAACGCCTGCGTGGCAGCGCGGTGCGCGCCAATGCGCTGGACCTGATGGATGAGTACGGCTTCGACGCCGGCCTCGCCCGCGACGTCGCCACCCAGATTCCGGCCGACATTGATCCCAGCCGTGCCCGCGGCCTGATGCTGGGGCTGATTTCCAAGAAGCTGCCGATTGCCCCGGTCGACCCGATGGAAACCGGTGGCATCATCGCCCTGGTTGGCCCCACCGGCGCCGGCAAGACCACCACCATCGCCAAGCTGGCCTCGCGTTTTGCCGAAGCCCATGCCGCCCGCGACGTAGCCCTGGTCACCACCGATACCCAGCGCATCGGCGCCCGCGAGCAGCTCTACGGCTTTGGCCGCCAGCTCGGCATCGCCGTGCACGAGGCCAACAGCGGCACCGATCTGAACCAGCTGCTGCAGAAACTGGCCGACTACAAGCTGGTGCTGATCGACACCGCCGGCCTGGGCCAGCGCGACCGCGCCCTCACCGCCCAGCTGCAGTGGCTGCGCGCCGCCGGCCAGATCCGCACCCTGCTGGTGCTGCCCGCCAACACCGCCTTCCAGGACATGGACGAAGTGGTGCGCCGCTTCAGCGCCGCCAATCCGCAGGGCGTGGTGCTGACCAAGCTGGACGAGACCGGCCGCTTCGGTTCGGCCCTGTCGGTGGCGGTCGATCACCGCCTGCCGATCACCTGGGTGACCGACGGCCAGGACGTCCCGGAAGACCTTTATCGGGCCTCTGCCGCAAATCTCGTACTTCGCCTTGAAGATTTGCGCCGCGCGGCCGATATGCCCTGCAACCCGGAGTTGAACAATGCAGTCGCGTGAGTACGCCAAGCTGACCAACACCTTCCCGCTGTCGGCGACCCGACACGAACCGGCCGGCCCGGTACGCACCATCGCGGTGACCGGCGGCAAGGGCGGTGTGGGCAAAACCAATGTCTCGGCCAATCTGGCCGTGGCACTGGCGGGCATGGGCAAACGTACGCTGCTGCTGGACGCCGACCTGGGCCTGGCCAACATCGACGTGGTCCTGGGCCTGCAGCCCAAGCACACCCTGGCCGACCTGGTCGCCGGGCGCGCGACGCTGGAAGAAGTCATCATCGAAGGCCCGAACGGCGTGCTGGTGGTGCCGGCCGCGTCCGGCCGCCGGCACATGGCTGAACTTCAGCCGGCCGAGCATGTCGGCCTGGTCAATGTGTTCTCCGAGCTCGAGCGCGACCTCGACGTGATGATCATCGACACCGCCGCCGGCATCACCGACAGCGTGTTGACGTTCTGCCAGGCCGCGCAGGACACCGTGGTGGTGGTCTGTGACGAGCCGGCCTCCATCACCGACGCCTACGCACTGATCAAGGTGCTCTCGCGCGAGCGCGGCGTGGACCGCATCCAGGTCGTGGCCAACATGGTCCGCGACCCGAACGAAGGCCGCGCCCTGTACGAAAAGCTGGTGCGGGTCTGCGAGAAATTCCTGATCGATGTCTCGCTGAACTACCTGGGCTGCGTGCCACAGGACGACTGGCTGCGGCTGTCGGTGCAGCGCCAGCAGCCGGTGGTCAAGCTCTACCCTTCCGCGCCAGCCTCGCTGGCCATCAACGAAATCGCCCGTCGCACCGCGCGCTGGCAAGCCCCAACCGCCCCGCGCGGCGGCGTTGAGTTCTTCCTGGAACGCATCATCCAGCAGAAGGTGAAGGCATGAACAATGCAGCCGCCCAATACCGGGAGGTCCAGCGCAGCGCGGCCAACGACTGCATCGCCCGCCACGCCGACCTGGTCCGCCGCATCGCCCACCACCTGGCCGCGCGCCTGCCGGCCAGCGTCGAGGTCGACGACCTGATCCAGGCCGGCATGATGGGCCTGATCGAAGCCTCGCGCAGCTACGACGCCGAACAGGGCGCCTCGTTCGAAACCTATGCCTCGATCCGCATCCGCGGCTCGATGATCGATGAGATCCGCCGTGGCGACTGGGTGCCGCGCTCGGTGCACCGCCGTGCCCGTGACGCTGCTGCCACCATCCGCCGCCTGGAGCAGAGCACCGGTCGTTCGGCCAGCGCCAGCGAAGTGGCTGAAGCAATGGAGCTGCCGCTGCCTGATTACATGCGGCTGGTCGAAGACGCCTCGCGCGGCCAGGTGCTGAGCCTGGAGTCGCGCATCGAAGACCAGGGCGAACTGGATACCCCGACCACAGGCGGCCCCAATCCGCAGCAGGTGTTGGAGCGCAGCCAGTTCGGTGCCGAGCTGGGCAAGGCCATCGGCCAGCTGCCCGAGCGCGAACAGCTGGTGCTGTCGCTGTACTACGAGCAGGAATTGAACCTGAAGGAAATCGGCGCGGTATTGGGCGTAAGCGAATCCCGCGTCTGTCAGATCCACGGCCAAGCCATGCTGCGCCTGCGCGGGCGGCTGAAGATTTTCGAGGCGGCCGACGCCGGCCTCGAGGAACCATGAAGAGGAAAGTCTTTTGAACAAGAACATGCGCATCCTGATCGTTGACGACTTCTCGACGATGCGTCGCATCGTCAAGAACCTGCTCGGCGACCTGGGCTTCACCAATACCGCCGAAGCCGAGGACGGGCATGCCGCGCTGTCGCTGCTGCAGAGCCAGTCCTTCGATTTCGTGGTCACCGACTGGAACATGCCGGTGATGACCGGCATCGAGCTGCTCAAGGCGATCCGCAACGACGCCAAGCTCAAGACCCTGCCGGTATTGATGGTCACCGCTGAAGCCAAGCGCGAGCAGATCATCGAGGCCGCACAGAGCGGCGTGAACGGCTACATCATCAAACCGTTCACCGCACAGACGCTGGAAGAAAAGCTCGGCAAGATTTTCGAACGCCTGGCAGCGAGCGCCTGATGGACGGCCTCGGGGAAGCCCTGAACGACAAATCGGCCCTGGTGCAACGCCTGCAGGACGCACTTGCCGCACTGGAAAGCGGTGACGAGCCCGGCTGGCGCCGGGAAATCGACGCGCTGGCCGCCTTGCGCACCCAGCCGATGATGTCCGGCCTGGGCCGGCTTGCGCGCGAGTTGGGCCAGGCACTGGGCGAACTGCCCAGCGTGCCCAGTGAAGCCGGCGAGCTGGACGACGCCTGCGCGCGCCTGGACCACGTGGTGGAAATGACCGAGCAGGCCACCCACCGCACCCTGGACCTGGCCGAGGAATGCCGTGCGCTGACCGAACGCCTGCGTGCCGACGGGCTCAATGCCGATCAGGGCGAAATCCTCGAACGCATCCGCCACAACCTCACCGAGGTAGCACTGACCCAGAGCTACCAGGACCTGACCGGGCAGATCATCCGTCGCGTGGTCGGCATCGTCCGCCGCGTGCATGAAGGTTTTGGTGCGCTCGGTCTGCCGCCCCCGGAAGAAGACGCCCGCAACCAGGGCTTGGCCGGCCCAGCCGTCAACGGTCTGGACCGCCATGCCGTCTCGCAGGTCGATGCCGACGACCTGCTCTCGGACCTGGGGCTGTAAGCCATGAGTGCTTTTGCCGACGACATCGCCGCCGACTTCATCCTCGAAGCGCAGGAGATCCTGGATCGCCTCGGCGAGCAGCTGGTGACGCTGGAACAGGCGCCCCACGATAGCGAGCAGCTCAACGCCGTGTTCCGCGGCTTCCACACACTCAAAGGTGGCGCCGGTTTTCTGGCGATCCATCCGATGGTGGAGCTGTGCCACGCCGCCGAGGAAACCCTGGGCATGGCCCGCGCCGGCAAGGCCGAACTGCTGGCGCATCATTTCGATGCCGCCCAGCAATCGCTGGACTGGCTGCAGGCCATGCTCGATGCGGTGTCCTCCGGCACCGATCCGGAGCATGCACCGGCCGCGCTGATCGCACAGTTCGATGTCGGCAACGCGCCGGTGGTGGCAGCCGCCCCGGTTGCCGCCGCAGCCAGCGACAGCGAGCTGATCAGCGAAGACGAATTCGAAGCGTTGCTCAATGAACTGCATGGCAGCGGCACGCCCGGCGCCCAGCCCATCACGGCCAAGGCCGACGACGGGCTGATCGACGAAGACGAATTTGAAGCACTGCTCGACAAGCTTCACGGCGGTGCCGCACCTGGCGCCGTCGCCTTGCAGGCCGCGCCTGCTGTAACCCCCGCGCCCGCGCCGATAGCAGCGCCACCGCGCGCTGCTGTCCCGGCTCGCCCTGCTGCGGCGGCCGCCAAACCAGCAGCTGCCAAAGCCGCCGAGCCCGAGCACACCGTACGCGTCGACACCAAACGCCTGGACGCCATCGTCAACCTGATCGGCGAGCTGGTGCTGGCGCGCAATCGGCTAAAGACCCTGCGCACCCGCCTGAAGGACGAGGAACTGGACCGCGCTGTGTCCACCCTGGATATCGCCACCGCACGCCTGCAGTCGGCGGTCATGCGTACCCGCATGCAACCGGTCGGCAAGGTGTTCTCGCGCTTTCCGAAGGTCGCCCGCGATGTCGCCCGCTCGCTGCAGAAAGAGGTCGACCTGGAATTGATCGGCGCCGATACCGAGCTGGACCGCAACCTGGTCGAAGCGCTGGCCGACCCGCTGGTGCACCTGGTGCGCAATGCCATCGACCATGGCGTGGAATCGCCTGAGCTGCGCGAAGCACAGGGCAAGCCCCGGATGGGCCGGGTGCGCCTGTCCGCACAGCAGGAAGGCGACTACGTCAGTATCGAAGTACAGGACGATGGCGCCGGCATCGATCCGGAGCGCCTGCGCGCCAAGGCCCGCGACAAGGGCCTGATCGATCCCGAAGCCGCCGCCCGCCTGACCAGCGAAGAATGCCTGCACCTGGTGTTCCTGCCCGGTTTTTCGACCAAGCAGGAAGTCACCGACATCTCCGGCCGTGGCGTCGGCATGGACGTGGTGCAGTCACGCATCCGCGAACTCAGCGGCCAGATCCAGATCCAATCGGAACTGGGCCGTGGCAGTCGCTTCCTGATCCGCGTGCCGCTGACCCTGGCGATCCTGCCCACCCTGCTGGTGCAGGCCGGCGAGGATGTCTACGCCCTGCCGCTGGCCCGGGTAATGGAAGTGCTGCATGCGCCGGCCACCTCATTGGGCTGGTTCGACGGCCGCGCCGTGCTGGACCGCAAATCCCACACCCTGGCATTGCTGGACCTGCGCCAGTGGCTGGGGGTCAGCCCGGCACCTTCGACGCTGCTCACCATCGTCGTGCTGCAGATGGGCGAGGCCCGTTTCGGGCTGGTGGTGGACCAGGTACGTGGCCGCGAGGAAGTGGTGATCAAACCGCTGCCACGCGCGCTGCGCGGACTCAACGGCTATGCCGGCGCCACCCTGATCGGTGACGGCCGCATGGCCTTGATCCTGGACGTGGATGGGCTGCGCGGGGGGCAAGGGTGAGCGATGCAGACGCAAGCCGTCCGCAACCCCTGCAATCTCGCAATCCAACTGGGGCCACGATCCCGACTGTCCCCTCTCCCGCCTGCGGGAGAGGGCGCCCCGCGAAGACGGGGCGGGTGAGGGGCGCTTTTAGTTTCTAAAGCTTGAAGCTGCCCTCACCCCAACCCCTCTCCCGCTGCCGCAGGAGAGGGGCTTAAGCAAAGCCTCGCCGATTCAAGACTGCTCCAACACCGCCCTCACCCCAACCCCTCTCCCGCGTGCGGGAGAGGGGCTCAAGCAAAGCCCCCGATTCAAGACCGCTCCAACCAGGCCGATATACGCACCATGGACCGACTCAGCATCATTGGACTTTTCCTCGCCCTCGCCTCGCTGGTGGGTGGCAGCATCCTCAAAGGCGCCGGCCTGTCCTCGCTGTGGTCACCGGCTGCGTTCGTGATTGTGATCATCGGCACCCTGGCGGCCATCCTGCTGCACACCTCGCCGGCGGTGTTCAAACACGCCTTCAAGATCGTGCGCTGGGTGATCCGCCCGCCGGCCAGCGACCCCCGCGCGCTGGTGCAGCAGATCGTGGACTGGAGCAACATCGCCCGCCGCCAGGGCCTGCTTGGCCTGGAGCCGCAGGTTGAGCTGCAGGACGACCCGTTCATCCGCAAGGGCCTGCAACTGGTGGTTGACGGCGTTGAGCCGGACACCATCCGGCACATGCTCGAAATCGAACTGGGCAGCCAGGAACAACAGGATCTGGCCGCCACCAAGGTGTTCGAAGGCATGGGCATCTACGCCCCTACCCTGGGCATCATCGGCGCCGTGCTCGGCCTGATCGCGGTGATGAAGAACCTCGCCGATCCGAGCAAGCTCGGCCACGGCATCGCTGCCGCATTCACCGCCACCATCTACGGCATCGCCTCGGCCAACCTGCTGTTCCTGCCGGTGTCGGCCAAGCTCAAGGGCGTGATTGCCAGCAGCTGCCGCGAACGCGAAATGATCATCGAAGGCCTGATCGCCATTGCCCAGGGCGAGAACCCGCGCAATATCGAAAACAGCCTGGCCGGCTTCGTGAACTGAACCATGGCCCGTCGCAGGCACCACGAAGAGCACGCCAACCACGAAGCATGGGCCATTCCCTATGCCGACCTGATGACGCTGCTGCTTGCGTTTTTCGTGGTGATGTACGCCATTTCGTCCTTGAACGAAGGCAAGTACCGGGTGATGGCCGATGCCCTGACCACTGCCTTCGGTGGCGCTCCGCGCACCATCAGCCAGGTCCAGGTCGGCAACCAGCAGGTGCAGGGTGGCGGCTTCGATTCGCCTTCGGTGATCCGCGCGCCCAGCATGACCGGCGGCGCGCTCGCAGACCCCACCCAGCTGCCATCGATGGCCTCGCATATGCGCATGCCGGTCTCGGCGCACAACCAGGACCAGCTGCAGCGCGCCGAGCGCCAGCTCAACCAGATCGCCGACCGGCTCAGCAAATCCTTGGCACCGCTGGTCAAGCAGGGCGTCATCAGCGTGCGCCGCACCGAGTTGTGGATCGAGGTCGAGATCAACAGCGACATCCTGTTCGGCACCGGCTCGGCGGCACTGGATGCGAGCGCCCGCACGACCCTGGGCACACTGGCCGATGTTCTGCTCGATGCCCCCAACGGCGTCCGCGTGGAAGGCCATACCGACAACCTGCCGATCGCGACCGCGCAGTTCCCGTCCAATTGGGAACTGTCGGCGGCACGCGCGGCCAGCGTGGTGCACCTGTTCGCCGACCACGGCGTGCAGCCGCAACGGCTGGCCATGGTCGGCTACGGCCAGTTCCGCCCCCGCGACAGCAACGACGCGCCCGAAGGGCGCAACCGCAACCGGCGGGTGATGGTGATCATCCTCGCCGATTCGGCAGCAGCAGCCGATCTGCCTGCCGCCGGCAACACAACAGCCAGTACCAGCGGCGGTGACGACAGTGGCGGCGCACCCGCCGCAGCGGCCGTCCGCAGCGCAGTACCGGCGGTCATTGAAGGAGTCCACTGATGCGCATCTGGGCCATTGCCAACCAAAAAGGCGGCGTCGGCAAAACCACCACCACCCTGTCGCTGGGGCGCGGCCTGGCCGCGCGCGGCCACAAGGTGCTGCTGATCGACCTGGACCCCCATTCCTCCTTGACCCGCGCCTTCGGCGTGCCCATCGAGCCGGTGCCGCAGGGCGTGCAGGAGCTGTTCGCCGCACCACCGCATGAAATCAGCGCACTGGCCCGGCACAGCGACATCCCCGGCCTGGACTATCTCTGCGCGCAGGCCTCGCTGGCCACGCTGGAAAGGCGCAGCGCCAACCAGCCGGGCCTGGGCCTGGCCCTGCAGCAGGCGCTGCAGCGACACGGCGAACAACACGACTACATCCTGCTCGACTGCGCGCCGACGCTGGGCCTGCTGATGATCAATGCATTGGCGGCAGCCGATCGCCTGATCATTCCAACCCAGGCCGAGCCACTGGCCCTGCACGGCCTGGACGGCATGGTCCGCACCGGCGAGATGGTGGAGCGCTCGCGCAAGCGCGCCCTGCCGATCTCGGTGCTGCCGACCCTGTTCGACCGCCGCACCCGCGCCGGCAACGAAACCCTCAAGCTGATGCAGGACCGGCACGGGGAGCGCGTCTGGGAAGATGCGATTCCAATCGACACCCGCATCTGCAATCCCACCGCCTTGACCGTACCGCTGCTTGGCGATGATTACCCCGGGCGTGGCATGGCCGCCTACCGTCGCGCGCTGGAATGGCTGCTGCTCAACGAGGCCGCGCAGCTGGAGCGCGCCGCATGAGCAACGACGTACTGGACGACTATCTGGGCGAACTGCTGCTCGAAGCGGTGCCAGACCCTGTGGCCGTCGCACCTGCCGTGGCCGCGAAACCCTCAGCAGCTGCAGCACCCGGTGACAGCGCCGAGCTGGAAGCGGTGTTCGAAGCTGCCCTGGCCGAAGCGCAAGCCAAGGCCGCTGCGGCACCGCAGCCGCCACCCAGCATGCCCGGAGACAGTGCCGCCCTGCAGGCTGCATTCGACGATGCAATGGCCGCCACCAATGCTGCCAACGCCAGCCGCGCGCCCACCTGGGACGACCTGCCGGACGAAGTCATCTACGAAACCGGCCCGGCTGAAAGCCGCAAGCTTGCCCACAGCGACAGCGCCAGCCTGCAGGCCGCGTTTGCGACCGCCGCCGGCCTGCCAGCGCCACCGCCTGCGCCGCCGCGCAGCACACCCAACGTACGCGCCCTGGACACGCCGGCCGCAGACGCGCGCCCCAGCACCTGGCAGGAACTGCAGGCACAGGCGCAGCGCCCGGCCAGCAGCCCGCAGCACCGCCGCGCCGCCGAGCGCAGTTCGCGCTGGCTGCGCCTGCGCTGCGGCCAGCAGACCTATGCGCTGGAACTGCTGAAGGTGCAGGAAGTGGTGCTGCCGGTGCCCTTGCTGGCATTGCGCGGCACCGGCCCGGCGATGCTGGGCATCATGAACCTGCGCGGCCAGGTGGTGCCGGTGATGGACCTGTGCCGACATCTGGAGGTGCACAGCGCCCCGGAGGACGCGCAGACCCGGATCGTCGTGCTGGAAGAAAACGGCGAAACCCTGGGCCTGCGCGTATCAGCGGTAGAAGACGTGGCCAACCTCAACGACTCGCAGATCGAGCCACCGGACACCGCACGCATCTGCCAGATTTCAAACGAGCTGTTCCGCGGCATCGCCCGCGTCGGCCAGCAACCGATGATCCTGCTCGACGCGGACCGCCTGCTGCGCTGAGTGCCGCTTCGCCTGCTTGCCAGATGCAGCTTGGGCGGGCTGTTGCTCCAAGCCTCCTCCCTTTTGCGAAGCAAAGGGGAGAATTGAGGGGTGCTGTTGCTGTTGCTGTTGCTGTTGCTGTCGCTGTCGCTGTCGCTCCAAACCTCCTCCCTTTCGCGCAGCGAAGGGGAGGAATGAGGAGGGGTGCTGTTGCTGTTGCTGTTGCTCCAAGCCTCTCCCTTTTGCGAAGCAAAGCGGAGCAGGCAAAGGTAGTGCCGAGCCATGCTCGGCAGAAGCTTTACCGGTAAGGCCCCAGCCGAGCATGGCTCGGCTCTACACAGTCAAAAGCTATCCCTCCCCAACCCTCCCCTTCGCTGCGCGAAAGGGAGGGGGTAAAGCCAAAACCGTGCGCCGGTTAACACTATCTGCTGCAGCGCATCGCAGCCCTAAAGATCGCAGGCCTATCGCCGCTATCTCTCCCAGTAACGTTTGTTCGGAGCAATGATGAGCACTGTGGCCCTGGCGCAGGATCTCGGCATCGAGTCCACCAGCGAGTTGAAACAACAACTGGCAACCCACCTGCCGCAGGCCGGTGAGCTGCGCGTGGATGCTGGCCAGGTAGGCCGTGTGCACACCGCCGCGATGCAGGTGCTGTGCGCCTTTGTGCTGGCGCGCCAGCAGGCCGGCCATGGCACCGTCTTTGACAACGCTACCGATACCTTCCGTGACGCCGCGCGCCTGCTCGGTGTCCTCCGGACCCTGGGTCTGGAAGCAACCCCTGACACAACGAAATCTGTGGAGAACGCTGCATGAGCGCACGAATCTTGGTGGTGGACGACTCGGCGTCAATGCGCCAGATGGTCTCTTTCGCCCTCACCTCAGCCGGCTTTTCGGTTGAAGAAGCCGAGGACGGCGCCGTCGCCCTGGGCCGCGCCAAGGGCCAGCGTTTCAACGCCGTGGTCACCGACGTCAACATGCCCAACATGGACGGCATCGCGCTGATCCGCGAGCTGCGCCAGCTGCCGGACTACAAGTTCACGCCAATGCTGATGCTGACCACCGAGTCGGCCGCCGACAAGAAATCCGAAGGCAAGGCCGCCGGTGCCACCGGTTGGCTGGTCAAGCCGTTCAATCCCGAACAGCTGATTGCCACCGTACAGAAAGTCCTGGGCTGATCAGCCCACCTGCCCTACCGATCGGATACCGCGCCAATGAGCATGGACCTGCAGCGTTTCCACGCCACCTTCTTCGAAGAAAGCCGCGAAGGGCTGGATGCAATGGAGGCCGGCCTGCTGGCACTGGAAGACGGCCAGCACGACCCCGAAGTCATCAACTCGGTGTTCCGTGCCGCGCACTCCATCAAGGGCGGTGCCGGCACTTTTGGCTTTGATGCCATCGCCGCACTTACCCACGTGCTGGAAACGCTGCTGGACGAACTGCGTGCCGGCAAGCGTGCGCTGGAAGGCAACGCCGTCGATGCGATGCTGGGTTCAGTGGATGTGCTGCGCGCCCTGCTGCGTGAAGTCGAGCATGGCCAAGCCGCCGATCCGGCTGCGGTCAAGGCGGTAACCGATCGCCTGCAGGCGGTACTGGCAGGCGACGCCCCGGTGGCAGCCGCTGCCCCCAAACAGGAAGAAACCCCGGACGCATGGCAGATCGGGTTTGCCCCGGCACCGTCATTGTTCATGAGTGGCAACGATCCGCTGCGCATCATCCGCGAGCTGGAAACCCTCGGTTCGCTGCACGTCGAACCGCGCATGGCGCGCCTGCCCAGCTTCGACCAGCTCGATCCGCTGGAAGCCTATCTGGCCTGGGATCTGGGCCTGGTCGGCAAGGTGCCGCGCAGCCGGATCGAAGACACTTTCGCCTGGGTGGTGGACGACTGCGAACTGGACATCCGTCCGGCCGCACCGCCGAGTCTCGCCGTTGAGGCCCCTGTGGCAACGCCAGTCGTCAACAACGAGGCTGCCGCCAAGGCACCGGCCAGCGCGCAGCAGCATGAAGCGGAAAGCTCGATCCGGGTCAGCGTCGACAAGGTCGACGCACTGATCAATCTGGTAGGTGAACTCGTCATTACCCAGGCCATGCTCAAGCAGGTTTCCGGCGGGCTGGATCCGGTTCATGCCGAACAGCTGTTTGCCGGACTGGACCTGCTTGAACGCAATACCCGCGACCTGCAGGAAGCCGTCATCGGCGTGCGCATGCTGCCGGTGGATGCGGTGTTCCGCCGCTTCCCGCGCTTGGTACGTGACCTGTCCAGCCGCCTGGGCAAGCAGGTGCGCCTGCGCACCATCGGCGAAGGCACCGAGCTGGACAAGGGCCTGATCGAGAAGATTGCCGATCCGCTGGTGCATCTGGTCCGCAACTCCATCGACCACGGGCTGGAAATGCCGGACGTACGTCGCGAGGCCGGCAAGGACGAAACCGGCACCATCACCCTGGCCGCGTCACACCAGGGCGGGCACATCGTCATTGAGGTCAGCGACGACGGCCGTGGCCTGAACCGCGACAAGATCCTGTCCAAGGCACTGGAACGCGGCTTGAGCGTGCCGGACAACCCCACCGACGCCCAGGTCTGGGATCTTATTTTCCAACCCGGCTTCTCCACCGCCGATGCCGTCACCGATCTGTCCGGCCGCGGCGTGGGCATGGACGTGGTCCGCCGCAACATCCAGGCGCTGGGTGGCGAAGTGCAGCTGGAAAGCCGTACCGGCGCAGGCACCCGCGTGCTGATCCGGCTGCCACTGACGCTGGCCATCCTGGATGGCATGACCGTCTCCATCGCCGGCGAAACCCTGATCCTGCCGCTGGCCTACGTGCTTGAAGCACTGCAGCCGCAGCCCGAGGACATCCGCACCATGGCCGGCGAAGGCCGCGTGTTGCGGGTGCGTGGCGAGTACCTGCCGATCCTGTCGCTGGGCCAGTACTACGGCTACCCCGACAACCCGCAGGCCGAGCCGCTGGTGGTCGTGGTCGAAGGCGATGGCCAGAAGATCGCGCTGGAAGTGGACGAGCTGATCGGCCAGCAACAGGTCGTGGTCAAGAACATCGAAAACAACTACCGGCGCATCAGCGGCGTTTCCGGTGCCACCATCCTCGGCGATGGCCGGGTGGCGCTGATCGTCGATATCGGCGGTTTGGTGCGCTCCCTGCGCACCCAGCAAGCCGCCTGATCCCCCGCACAGCAGCACCTTGACGCCGCTCGCCCAGCTCTGGGCGGGCGGCGTTCGCATGGCTGATGCAGCGTGGCCACGGCTTGCAGCGCACAGGCTTGCCTGCGGCTAAATGCCGGCCGCGCGGCGATGCAGGTCGCCTTCAAGAAGCCCGAAATCCTGCCGATACCGCAACGCAATGCAATCGGGTTTGTCCTCCGACCCGGGCCTCTGCGCGGCCTGCACCATTCTCATGACATTCCCCAGGGGCGCCGGACCTGTGGGTTGCCCCCTACGCCTGCTTACGGAGATGTCTGCAATGAAGTGGTTCCAGAACCTGTCGATCACAAGAAAGCTGGTGCTTGCGTTCTGCAGCACCAGCCTGCTCACCCTGCTGTTGGCGTTGTTCGCGCTGTGGCGCATGACGGTGGCCGACGCCCAGATCCAGCAGGTCAACAACAACTGGATGCCGTCCGTGCAGCAGCTCGGCGAGATGCGCGCACAACTCGGCGAATACCGCACCTTCGAGCAGGCGCAGCTGTCCTACCAGGGCAATCCCGCCCAGCTGGCCGACTACGACAAGCGCATGGCCGACACCCGCAAGCTGATCGAGGCTGCGGAGAAGGCCTATGACGATATCGATTCGGATTACAACCCGGAAGAGCTGGCCCTGTACGAGAAAATGAAGGAGCTGCGCGCCGGTTACTTCGAAGCCCATGACCGCATCGCCGCGGCCATCGCTGCGGACGACTTCGTCACCGCCAGCAACATTTCAAGTAACGAATCGCGCATGCTGCGCCGCGGCCTGTTCGACCAGCTCAAGCAGCTCTCGCAGTACAACCAGGCCCAGCTGACCAAGCAGACAGCCGAATCGCGCAGCGCCCACAAGCGCTCGCTGCTGGCCATCCTGGCCGGCTTGGGCGTGTCGCTGCTGCTGGCTGCCGCGCTCGGCGTGGCCATCATCCGCGCCATCACCGTTCCGCTGGCCGAAGCCGTGCGGGTGGCCGACGATGTCGCCGCCGGCAAGCTCGACCGCCGCATCGACACCTCGCGTCGTGATGAAGTGGGCATGCTGCTGCAGTCCATGCAGCGCATGCAGGCACAGCTGCAGGCAGTGATCGGCGCGCAGCGTGAGATGGCGCACCAGCACGATGCCGGCAGCATCAGCTACCGCATGGACGAGGCCGCATTCCCCGGCGATTACGGGGTGATGGTCAAGGAAAGCAATGCGCTGGTTGCCTCGCATATCCAGATGCTGCTGTCGGCGCTGGAGATCATCAAGCGCTATGCAACTGGTGATCTGTCGATCGACATCGAGCGCCTGCCCGGCGAGAAAGCCGTCATCACCGAGACCGTGGATGCGGTCAAGGCCAGCCTGTCGGCGATCAACAACGAGATCAAGCACCTGGCCAGCGCCGCCGCGATGGGCGACTTCTCGGTGCGCGGCGATGCCGATGCCTACCAGCATGATTTCCGCGACATGGTCAGCAGCCTCAACCAGCTGATGGAAACCACCGACGGCAACCTGTCCGAGCTGTCCAAGCTGCTGCAGGCCATCGCACGTGGCGACCTGACCGCCAAGATGCAGGGCGATTTCCACGGTGTGTTCGCCAATATGCGCGACGATGCCAATGCCACCGTCGGCCAGCTGACCGACATCATCGGCCGCATCCAGCATGCTGCTTCCAGCATCAACCTGGCCGCCAGCGAGATCGCCACCGGCAACAGTGACCTGTCGCGCCGTACCGAGCAGCAGGCCGCCAATCTGGAAGAAACCGCCGCTTCGATGGAGGAACTGACCTCCACCGTGCGCCAGAACGCCGAGCATGCCCGCCAGGCCAACCAACTGGCCATCGGCGCGCATGGCGTCGCCAGCCAGGGCGGCAACGTGGTCGGCCAGGTGGTCACCACCATGAGCGCAATTGAAGCCTCGTCCAAGAAGATCGCCGACATCATCAGCGTCATCGACGGCATCGCCTTCCAGACCAATATTCTGGCCCTGAACGCCGCGGTGGAAGCTGCCCGTGCCGGTGAACAAGGCCGTGGCTTTGCGGTGGTGGCCTCGGAAGTACGCACCCTGGCCCAGCGCTCGGCCGCCGCCGCCAAGGAGATCAAGGGCCTGATCGACGACTCGGTCAGCAAGGTCGGCGAAGGCTCCACGCTGGTGCAGCAAGCCGGCACCACCATGGGCGAGATCGTCACCTCGGTGCAGCGCGTGACCGACATCATGGCCGAGATATCGGCCGCCTCGCAGGAACAGAGCGCCGGCATCGACCAGGTCAACCAGACCGTCATGCAGATGGACGAAACCACCCAGCAGAACGCCGCGCTGGTGGAAGAAGCCACCGCCGCCGCACGTTCGATGGAAGACCAGGCCAACCAGTTGACCGAGGCAGTGGCGGTGTTCCGCACTGCCAACGTGCAGGACGTGGCTGCGCCGCCGCGCCACAGCAAGCCCGCAGCTGCAGCGCCAGCGCCGGTTCGCCGCCTGCGCTCGGCCGTACCGGTGCAGCGTGGCAACACCGCCGTGCGCATCGACAACGACAGTGACTGGCAGGAATTCTGATCACTGATGGCGCTTCCCGCGAGGGAAGCGCCACGCACTGTCACTGCACCTACAGCAATACCCGAACAAGCCGATGTACTGAGCTATCCCATCCATATTCCAGGCCAGCACCAGCCCATGTCTTTGCCCACAGGTTTCCTCACCCGCAGTATTGCAATGCGTTTGATGCTGGGAACGGCATTGGTCGCGACCTTCGCATTCGGCCTCACCGCCTGGACCATCTATCTGCGCAGCAGCGACGCGCTGCTGGCCGCTTCGCGGGTGAGCCTGGAAAACATGGCCCAGCTGGAAGCACAGCGCATTTCCGCCGAGCTGGGGCGGGGTTTTGAATCCAACGCCAACCTGTCACGCAGCTTCCTGGCCCTGCGCCAGCAAGGCGGATTCAGCCGCCAGAACGCCGCCGCCATACTGCAGGCTCAAGCCCTGAACAATCCGCAATGGGTGGGCGTGGGCACCTTGTGGGAGCCGGATGCATTCGATGGCGAGGACGCCAACCATATCGATGCCGAAGGCCATGACGCCACGGGGCGCTTCATGAGCTACTGGGCCTGGCAGAATGGCGCGCCGGTACAGGAAGCCCTGCGTGGTTACGACGTCCCCGGCGACGGCGACTGGTACCTGCAACCGCGCGCCTCCAAGAAGCCCTCCGTGCTGGAACCTTACAGCTACGAGATTGGTGGCAAGAAAATCCTGATGACCACCTTGGCCACGCCCATCCTGCAGGACGATAAGTTCCTGGGTGTGGCAACCGTGGATTTCGCCCTGCAGTCCCTGCAGGACCGCCTGTCAAAGATGCATCCGATGCAGCAGGGT
The DNA here is from genome assembly GCF_001700965.1 of Stenotrophomonas nitritireducens. Taxonomy (NCBI): domain Bacteria; kingdom Pseudomonadati; phylum Pseudomonadota; class Gammaproteobacteria; order Lysobacterales; family Lysobacteraceae; genus Stenotrophomonas; species Stenotrophomonas nitritireducens. The sequence continues at coordinate 4,256,978 of NZ_CP016756.1, read as the reverse complement.
TATGTGCGCCTGCTTTCACCCGCCGGCACCATCATCGCCGACCGCGACCCGGCCAAGGTTGGCAGCAAGGCCGATGATTCGGATACGCGCGCGATGCTCGCGGCCACTGCCAAGGGCCAGGTCACCTTCGAGCAGCACCGTGACGCCCAGCGCGACGAGCAGATGATAGAAACCTATGTGCCGTTGAAGATCGGCAACGCAGAGCAGAGTTTCGCCTTCGGTGTGGTGGTTCCGCGCGCCTTGTTGATGCAGCAGGCCCGCGCCCTGTTGTGGACCATCATCATTGTCGGCGTGCTTGCGGCGCTGCTGCTGTGTGGTGCGCTGTATCTGCTGCTGCGCAGGTTCGTATTCACGCCCCTGAACGATGCGGTGAAGATTTCCGACAACATCGCCGCCGGCAAGCTGGACAACCACATCAGCGCACAGCGCGATGATGAACTGGGCACCTTGTTGACCTCGATGCAGCGCATGCAGACCCGCCTGCAGGCAGTGATCGGCGCGCAGCGTGAGATGGCGCACCAGCACGATGCCGGCAGCATCAGCTACCGCATGGACGAGGCTGCATTCCCCGGCGATTACGGGGTGATGGTCAAGGAAAGCAATGCGCTGGTCGCCTCGCATATCCAGATGCTGCTGTCCGCGCTGGAGATCATCAAGCGCTACGCAACTGGCGATCTGTCGATCGACATCGAGCGCCTGCCCGGCGAGAAAGCCGTCATCACCGAGACCGTGGATGCGGTCAAGGCCAGCCTGTCGGCGATCAACAACGAGATCAAGCACCTGGCCAGCGCCGCTGCGCAGGGCGACTTCTCGGTACGCGGCGATGCCGATGCCTACCAGCATGACTTCCGCGACATGGTCAGCAGCCTCAACCAGCTGATGGAAACCACCGATGGCAATCTGTCCGAACTTTCCAAGCTGCTGCAGGCCATCGCTCGTGGCGACCTGACTGCACAGATGCAGGGCGATTTCCACGGTGTGTTCGCCAATATGCGCGACGACGCCAATGCCACCGTCGGCCAGCTGACCGACATCATCGGCCGCATCCAGCATGCTGCTTCCAGCATCAACCTGGCCGCCAGCGAAATCGCCACCGGCAACAGCGACCTGTCGCGTCGCACCGAGCAGCAGGCCGCCAACCTGGAAGAAACCGCCGCCTCGATGGAGGAACTGACCTCCACCGTGCGCCAGAACGCCGAGCATGCCCGCCAGGCCAACCAGCTGGCCATCGGCGCGCACGGTGTCGCCAGCCAGGGCGGCAACGTAGTCGGCCAGGTGGTCACCACCATGAGCGCAATTGAAGCCTCGTCCAAGAAGATCGCCGACATCATCAGCGTCATCGACGGCATCGCCTTCCAGACCAATATCCTGGCCCTCAATGCCGCCGTGGAAGCCGCTCGTGCCGGCGAACAAGGCCGTGGCTTCGCCGTGGTCGCCTCGGAAGTACGCACCCTTGCCCAGCGCTCGGCCGCCGCCGCCAAGGAGATCAAGGGCCTGATCGACGACTCGGTCAGCAAGGTCGGTGAAGGCTCCACGCTGGTGCAGCAGGCCGGCACCACCATGGGCGAGATCGTCACCTCGGTGCAGCGCGTGACCGACATCATGGCCGAAATCTCGGCCGCCTCGCAGGAACAGAGCGCCGGCATCGACCAGGTCAACCAGACCGTCATGCAGATGGACGAAACCACCCAGCAGAACGCCGCGCTGGTGGAAGAAGCCACCGCCGCCGCACGCTCGATGGAAGACCAGGCCAACCAGTTGACCGAGGCGGTGGCGGTGTTCCGTACCGCAGCCGCCAATACCGGCGTCCGCACGATTGCTTCGGCACCGGCCGCCGCTGCGGCCCGACGCGCGCAACCATATCTGCGCCCGGTGTCGGCCAGCGCACACGGCACCCAGGCTTCGCGCCAGAACACCGACGCAGACTGGAAGCAGTTCTGATTCCCTGATTGCGGATCCACCACAAAGCCCCCGGCGCACTGCCGGGGCCTTTTTATTGCTCCCGGCTGGCCATCCTGCATCCGGATCGACGTCGACGGCCTTGCCCAAACGTAAGAGAGCAAATGAAATGCGCCGCCCGCGATCATTCGCGGACGTTCTTCCACGACAACGCATCTCACAGAGCAGGCCTGACATCCTTGAACGGCTAAGGAAGATGATCCCCAAACGGGAAATGTGCTGAATTCTTCAGAATTCCAGCCTCCCGATGCCCTACAGCGCTATAGGAAAACGCCGTTATCGCCTAAGACAGCATCCGCAGCGTTATGCGGTGCGGACACCACGCTGAGGCACCAGGCCAGCACACGCCCGCCACAGCGCCTCATTCTGCAGTCGATCCGGAGAGTCAGAGATGGAGTTCTTTCGCAACCTGAGCATCGCCAGAAAACTCGCACTAGCTTTCACCCTGACCACGCTCACCACCTTGGCCATGGGCGGCTTCGCGGTGGTGCGCCTGAACCAGGCAACCCAGCAGTTGGCACAGGTGACTACGCGCTTCATGCCAGCAGTTCAGTATCTGGAGAAGATGCGCGCTGACCTGGCCGAGATCCGTATCGCAGAGCTGTCGCAGCTCGCGCACCTGGATGACCCCAGCTTTGTGGCCGAGTACAACCAGCGCATTGTCGAGCAGCGGCAGAAGCTGGCCGAGCACCGCAAACAGTATGAAGCCCTGCCCGCCGACGCCACCCAGCAAGGCCTGTACGCCGACATGGGCAAGACCCTGGAGGCTTACTTCGGCGCCCACGCGCAGATGGAGAAAGCCATCGTCGCCGGCGAGTTCGAACAGGCCCAGCGTATTTCCAACGACCAGTCGCGCATCAGCCGGCGCAACCTGTTTGACGCGGTGGAGAAGCTCAGCGGCCATGTCGCCCTGGTGCTGGACAAGGAAGTCGCGGCGGCCGACGCCACGCAGACGCGCAGCAGCCACGCCATCGTCGTCTGCATGGTGCTGCTGGGCCTGCTGTCGGTCGTGCTGGGCGTGGTGATCGTGCGCGCGATCGTGCGGCCGGTGAACCAGGCATTGCGGGCCGCCGACGATGTTGCCAGTGGCCGCCTGGATGGCAGCATCGACAGCAGCCGCAAGGACGAAGTGGGTACCCTGCTGGCGTCCATGCAGCGCATGCAGAACCAGCTCAAGGCAGTGATCGGCGCGCAGCGCGAGATGGCGCGCGAGCATGACCTGGGCATGATCAGCTTCCGCATCGATGAATCAAAATTCCCGGGCGAATACGGGCGCATGGTCGCCGAGGTCAACACCCTTGTCGCGCAGCACATCGGGGTCAAGATGCGGGTGGTGGAAGTCATGCGCCACTACGCCCGCGGCGACCTGTCCATCGACATGGATCGCCTGCCGGGCGAGAAGGCCGCCATCACCGAAGCCATGGACAGCACCAAGGCCAGCCTTGCCGCCATCAACAACGAGATCAAGCGCCTGGCCCATGCGGCAGCTGCTGGCGACTTCAGCCAGCGTGGCGACGCCGACCAGTTCGAGCATGATTTCCGCGCCATGGTCGGCGGCGTCAACTCATTGATGGAAACCACCGAGGACAATCTCGGCCATCTGTCGCGGCTGCTGCAGGCGGTCGCACAGGGCGACCTGACCCAACGCATGGAAGGCGATTTCCACGGTGTGTTCGCGCGCATGCGTGACGACGGCAATGCAACCATCGAGCAACTGGGCAGCATCGTCTCGCGCATCCAGGCCGCCAGCGGCAGCATCAGTCTGTCGGCCAGCGAAATCGCCACCGGCAATGACGACCTGTCGCGGCGTACCGAACAACAGGCCGCCAATCTGGAGGAAACCGCCGCCTCGATGGAAGAGCTCACCTCCACCGTGCGCCAGAACGCCGAGCACGCACGTCAGGCCGACCAGTTGGCACGCGGCGCGGCCGACGTTGCCGCGCAGGGTGGCGCGGTGGTTGGGCAAGTGGTTTCCACCATGACCTCGATCGAGCAGTCTTCGCAGCGCATCGCCGACATCATCAGCGTGATCGACGGCATCGCCTTCCAGACCAATATCCTGGCGCTCAATGCCGCCGTGGAAGCGGCGCGCGCCGGCGATCAGGGCCGTGGGTTCGCGGTGGTGGCCTCGGAAGTGCGCACCCTGGCCCAGCGCTCGGCAGCCGCCGCCAAGGAGATCAAGGGGCTGATCGATACCTCGGTTGAGAAGGTCACCGAAGGCTCGCAGCTGGTGCGCCGCGCCGGCAATACCATGGACGACATCGTCGCCTCGGTGCAGCGCGTGACCACCATCATGGCCGATATTTCCGCTGCCTCGCAGGAGCAGTCCAGCGGCATCGAGCAGGTCAACCAGACCGTCATGCAGATGGATGAAACCACCCAGCAGAACGCCGCGCTGGTAGAAGAAGCCACGGCTGCCGCGCGCTCGATGGAGGACCAGGCCCATCAGTTATCCGCTGCGGTGGCACAGTTCCGCCTGGCCGGTACGGTCAGTGCCTCGTTGGCCAAGGTGGCAGCCAGTGCCAGCGCCGCGCCACCGCGGGGCCGCCCGGCATTGCGGGCCATCCCCAAACCCAGTGGCCGCGCGCCCGTTGCCAATGCCGACGACTGGCAGGAGTTCTAAGCCGATGCGGGCGGCGGGTGCGAGTGCGCCCGCCCAACGCTGAAATGTCCGACTACCGCAAGGCGCGAGCGCGTCGGCAGAAGTGCCGCGTTCGCGCATTGCAGGCTGGCGACACCCGGTTGAGCGCGTCATCAAGCCTGGCAGCTCGCGCGCAACCTCCCTAAAGAAAGGCCACACCAGATTGCCGCAGCGCACCGGTTCGCCGCTGCGCTCAGGCAGTGCGCTCACTTGCGTCCGCGGCCAAGCTTGCGACCCCCGGGAACACACCGTGCGCGTCATAACGTTGCCGCAATTTCTGCAGGCGCCGCCAGGCGTCGGCCGAATAGCAGGTGGCAACCTCATTGGAACGGCTCTCAAGATCGAATTCGTTGATATAGCTGCCGTTAGCCAGCGGTGCCAGTTGGTCATATACGCCACGCAGCCACTGCTGGTTCGCCTCGTCCGCAGCCTCGTCATCCCATTGTGCGTAGGTCGACACCGAAAGCCGTCCATGGACCGAGAAGGCCGCGTCGTCATGCTCATGATTTGGCCGCAGTATCAGCAGGCTGAAGGTGGCCGGCGATGGCCGCGCCTGCATGCCGGCCAGCAGCAGCTCGGCGGCCTTGCCGGCTGCATCGGTCATGATGTTGTCGGCCCGGTAGCGCTTGCTGACCATGGCCTGTTCTGTCTGCCGGTAAATCGGCTCGAAGCCATCCAGGGCCTGCTCGGTGAACGCACCGACCCATGATGCGATGTCGCTGCACAGGGTCTCGTGCAGCGCCGCTGTCTGGGCCGCATCGTCACAGAACACGTTCACGCTCAGGCCGGCAGGCAGACCGGCAGCGCCGCCTACGGCGAGCATGATCTGGACACGATGGTCGTCCCGGCGCGCGCACAGCGCCATCAACAGCGGCCTGATGTTTGCGGCATCCACGCCGTAACTGCGTGCCCGCATCGCCGATACGGCCGGCCAGGTCCTGAGATGGAACCGCACCACCACAAAGAACAGGCAAGGGCCACCGCCGCGTGCCGCCCACAGCAGCTCGGCGTTTTCCGTCTCGCTGACGTGCAGCAACTGGCCGTCGGCGGTAACCACATCCAACGCACGGATGTTGAAGGTACTCATGCCACCCCAGGCGTCGCAGTTGATGCCCAAGCCGCCGCCGAGCAGAAAGCCGGAGATCCCCACGTTTGCACCGTGACCGGTCGGAAATGCCCGACCCTGGTCTGCCAGGGCCTGCGACAGCTGCGCGCTGGTGACGCCCGGCCCAACCGTCACCGCGTCCTGGTCCGGGTGAATTTCCATCGTGTTGAGCGCGGCCAGATCCAGCAGCAGCCCGCCCTGCTGCAGAAAGCTCCCGGCATAGCTGTGCCCGGAACCCTTCACCGCAATGCCCAGTCCATGCCGGCGGGCGAAATTGACGCTCTTGATCATATCGTCGACCGAGGCGGCACGCACGATGTATTCCGGGTAGCGCTCGAAATGGCGCCGGTTCCATGCGGTGCTGTAATACCAGCTGGCGTACTCGGCGTGATGGCGCGACCTGACCTTGCCTTCCAATGTCTGCGAGAACGCACGGTAGTCGTCCGGCAGGGTCTTTGCGTGCTGCGGTTCCATGGCGGTTTCCAGGATCGTTCGAGAGGAGGATCAGGCGGCAACGGCACTGGTCGCCGAATACAGTGGCAACGGCTGCAAGCCCAGGCGGGTCTTGATGCGCGCATTCAAGCGGCCCGCTTCGATGGTGCGGATGCCGGCGCCCAAGGCCCATTCGTAGGCGTAGGCGAAACTGACCGTGTAGGGGCTGTAGTCGGTGAGGTCGTAGCGCATGCCGGCTGACCAGATGCACATCAAGCTGCCATCCAGAAAGCAGATGAGGCCGCCCACCACCCTGCCCTGGTCTTCCACCAGCACCAGCCGTATCAGTCCATCACAGGTGCGTACAAAGCGTGCCAGTGTCTGCGCCGGAAAGTACTGCGGGGTGCCGTTGCGGGCCGTGGTCTGCTGGCACAACTCGGTCAGCTGTTCCAGACGGTCATCGAACGGCGGGCTGTGCATGTTGATCACACCGGCACCGGCAGCGAACTTGCGCAGCTGCCGGGTCATTTCGTAGCGGCCGTCCTTGGGCAGCGCCTTGACCACTGCGGCAAAATCGCCAAACCGCGTCATGTCCATGTAATAGCGGTCCACCAGATAGCGCACCACCAGGCCCTGCTCCGCCAGCCGCAGCCGCGCCTGGGCATCGGCTACATTCAGCACCCCGACGTAGTGCACATCCAGTTTTGTCGCCTGCGCTTTCAAGGCGGCCACCAATGCCTGCTCGACGACAGCCGCCGCCTCCCCCAGCGTCACCACCTCACTGTCAAAGCAGTGCATGACGTGGCTGAAAAGCGCGCATTGCGCACGGTCGCTTTCAATCCCTGCGGTGCGCGCCAACAAGCCGAATGGGTCCACCGTCCGCACCGACTGCAGATAGGCAGGCACGAAGCCCACCAGCTGCCCACCATCGCGCGCCAGCAGGTAGAACGCCCCCTGGATGGCCAACAATGGCGAACGTTCAGCAGCGCAGAGGAAGCGCCAGTCGTAGAAGAACGAGGCACCGCTTGCCTGATGAAACGCACGGTATTCGGCCTCATCCACCGCTTCGATGGAATGCAGGATTTCCACTTCAATGGACATTGGCCAGTCCTCGGGATCGCCCAATACCCCGATATGGGCATCGGGGCAGCGAAGAGATGGTTCAGTGAAAGCGCACGCCCTGCCGGTAAAAGCTACTTCCGGCCACCGCTGTCAGCGCTTGCGACACTCGACGATCGCCGCGTGCGGCTTATCGACATACGCCTGCAATGCCGGAGGCACCCCGGCCAGATCGTGGCCGGCAACAAGGCTGGGATTGGACCACTGGATCGACGCGGCACCGGCCTTGCGCAGCCCCGCTTCGATCGCCTGCTGCGACCAGTACCAGGCATGCACGCTGGCATCGTACTGGCGATAACGCAGGTCCAAGCGCAGACGCCCGCCCTCCTGGTAAGGAGCGGCGCTGTCGTCCGGCGTCAAGGTGAAACCGCAGCCGGCGTAATAGTCCGGATCGGGTTCATAACGCGGATGGATCGGCAGCGCCACCAGCCGCCCGCCGGGCCGCAGCGGCGCCATCATCTCGGCGGTCATCTGCTCCAGTTCGGGCGCTGTGGTGGCATAAGGCAATACGTAGACAGCCAGCACCAGATCGAAGTTTCCGCGACAGGTTTCATCCAGCGCACTGCGGAAGTCGATATCCAGCCCGTCGCGCTGCGCGCAGCGGCGTGCATAGTCGAGCATTCCCTCGGCAAGGTCGTAACCCACCACCGTGCGTGCGCCCGCGCGCTTCAACAGGCGCGAGTAATAGCCGCTGCCGCAGCCGTACTCCAGAACGTCCAGCCCATCAAGCGACCCCAGCGCGGCAAATACGCTCGGCGTTTCGATGTACTTGCGGAATGGCCACGTCGCCATGTCCTCGTAGAGAGCGCCCAACTGATCAAATTGATCTGCGGCTTCCCTGCTCATTGCTGTTCCCTTGCTGTGAGGGTACTGCCCGGAAGTTGCAGATGCTCACGAATAGGAACATGTTAAACCGTGGTGATCATCACTGTTTCTAACTATTTACCGCCGTTTGAAAAAAATTTACGCCTCTGTCTCACCGCTGGTCACGCGTCTGCACCCGAAAATCCACCCCATGAGCGGTCATCGCTGGCGCTTTCCGGGTCCGCGGCGCGCGGATCTTCCGTATTGGCCTGCAGGGTCGTAACAGGCCGCCTAAAGATGTTAAAAAGGCGGCCGTTATCACAGTTTGTGGCGCCTTCAGCACGGCCACATTGCTCCTCGGCCAACCCATACCGTGTCCATGCCCGACCACGAATCGCCTGCACCCATGCCCTCGCCCCACGCCGGCAAGCTGTATGCCGACGACCGCTACATGGTGCGCAATCCGCACCAGGTACGGCACCTGCTGCAGGGCATGATCGATCAGCGTTCGATGGTCAACGTCCATCCGGACGGCCGCGATCAGTCCTTCCCCTCGGCGGTGCTGGAAGTGGACATGCAAGGCCTGATGCTGGATGCCAGCCCGGTGCCTTCGATCAACCGCGCCGTGGAAACAGCCAGCACCCTGCTCTGCTTCGGCCAGGTGGACAAGGTGATGGTGCGCTTCCAGCTGCACGGCCCGCGCCGCGTCGAGCGTGGCGACCACGTCGCGTTCGAGGTGCCATTGCCGGAGGAGGTGTACCACCTGCAGCGGCGCGAGTTCTATCGGCTGGAAACGCCGGTGGGCGACTCGCCCTACTGCGTGCTGCCTGATCCGGACGGCGGCGAGCCCAGCCGCTGGCGGGTGCTGGACATCAGCGCTGGTGGTATTGCCCTGCTGCTGCCGCCGGAGCAGAACCTGCTCAAGCTGCAGAGTCGGTACAACGGTTGCGTACTCGAAATCCCGGAAGGCGGTTCGGTGAAAACTCCGCTGGTGGTCTGCAACCTGCGCCAGCAGAAGCAGCCCAACGGTGCCGAGATGACCCGCATCGGCCTGCGTTTTGACGACCTGCCGCGCGGCGCCGACAACATCATCCAGCGCTATATCTTCAGGATTGACCGCCTGCGCAAAGCGCGCAGCAACGGCGACTGAGCCGCACGCCCCGCTCCGGCAACTGCATCGAGGGTGAGAGGCTGCATAACCGGATCTGGCCTTGTTGCGGCCGCCCGGGGCCAGCGCCCCTACGAGAGTGGAAATCGCTCCGTAACGCGAATCTGGTCTGCATCTCCAACCGGCAGGGCGTGAACCTCAGCTCCCAGCAACGGGGAAACACTGGCTGGCAAAACCCCGCCCGCAAGCGCAGATACACACGGTATTCCGGCTGCCGGCTAGCGCTACCGGCTGGCAGAGTAGATGAGCGTCGGGACCCAAGACAGAACGGCGCACCACGGGCCCAACGCATGGCAACACTGGCCGTCTTCCCGTGCCACCGTCGAGATTCCTGCCCTGGCACCTAAAGTCCCGGCCGCCAACGCCGATACCGGTGCATCAGCCGCATCACATCGGCAGCCCGCCAGGACCAGGATCCGCCATGAATGACTCCCGCAGCACCGCCCCGGACAGCACCGGCGGCGAATACCTCAGCTTCACCCTCGGCAACGAGCACTACGGCGTGGACATCCTCAAGGTCCAGGAAATCCGCGGCTATGACGCGGTTACCCGGGTGCCGGATGCACCGGACTACATCAAGGGCGTGATCAACCTGCGCGGCACCATCGTGCCGGTCATCGACCTGCGCCTGAAGCTGCGCCTGGACGAGGCCCGCTATGACGCCTTCACCGTGATGATCGTGCTCAATGTCGAAGACCGCGTGGTCGGCATCGTGGTGGACAGCGTTTCGGATGTGATCCCGCTCAATGCCGATCAGATCCGCCCGACACCGGAATTCGGTGCCGCCGTCGATACCCGCTTCATCTCCGGCATCGGCACCCAGGACGACCGCATGTTGATCCTGCTGGATATCGAAACCCTGCTTGACACCGCCGATCTCGGCCAGCCAAGCACCGCCGAAGAAGCCGCCTGACACGTGCATCTGCGGAACTGGTCACAGTTTCGCGCATGCAATTCAAGCACGACAAATCGGGGCCGATAGCCCTTGCATGCCCGTCCTCCCCGACCGGCCCTACTTCCTCATCCCGGAGTTTCCGATGTACAAGCACCTGCTTCCGCTGTTTGCTGCCACCGTATTGGCCACCGTCGCCTTCGACGCTGCCGCCGATGCCGAGATGATTCCACCGGAAAGCGCCGCCCGCTTCGCCGGCAAGGACGGCATGGTCTGCGGCAAGGTTGAAAAGGCACGCTATGCGGAAGGCTCCGAGGGCCAGCCGACCTTCCTGCACATGGGTGGCATGTTCCCGCGCCACACCTTCTCCGCGCGCATCGCGGGCAGCAACCGCAGCAAGTTCGGATTCCCGCTGGAAACGCTGGAAGGCAAGACCGTCTGCGTGATCGGCAAGATCCAGCGCGATGCCTCGCGCGCCGAGATCGAAGTCGCCTCGCCGGCCAACCTGAAGCTGGCCAACATCAAGTAATCCGCCTTTTGTCACGCCGGCATTGTCGGCGTGACTTCCCGCGCCAGTGACATGGCAGGGCCTGTTCCCGGAGATCGCGCAAGATGCAGTGGATCAACTCGCTGAAACTGAAGCCGAAGCTGATGCTTACCTTCGGCGTCGTGCTGTTCGTCATGTTGTTGCAGGGCATCGTCGCGTACCGCGGCCTGCACTCACTGAACAACGCCACCACCGACCTTGCAGAAAAGCGCATGCCCAGCCTCCGCACCAACGGTGAGTTGAGCGGCATGGTCAGCGAGTATCGCAATGCGTCCTACCAGAGCCTGATACGCGCCAGCGACGACGTCAAAGCCGATGCCAAGGCGCGCGCGACCGAACTGCGCATGCAGATCGACACCGCCATCGCCGCCTATCCCAAGCTGATCGACAACCCGGAACAGAAGAAGCTGTTCGACACCTTCGTAGCCGACTGGAGCAAGACCGCAGCCTCCTACGATGCGGTGAGCGAGATGCTGGCTCTGGACCTGCCGGATGACGCCATCGACACCTTCGTCGGCGAAACCCGCGACCTGCACCGCAAGGCCTATTCCGCCCTGCAGGCAATGGCTGCCAACGACAATCTCCGCGCCCAGGCAGCGGCCAAGCAGGCTGCTGAAACCTACCGCAGCTCGGCCCTGGTCGGCATCATCGCCGTGCTTTTGGGCGGTGCTGCCGGGCTGGTGCTGGTATGGCTGTTCGCCCGCTCGCTGGTTGCGGCCATGCGCGGCGCGGTGGATGTCGCCAACGAAGTGGCAAGCGGCAAGCTGGATGGTTCCATCGATGTTTCCCGCGCCGACGAAGTGGGCGACCTGCTGCGCGCCATGCAGCGCATGCAGCGCGATCTGCGTGAACGCATCGAGCGCGAAACCGTGATCGCCAACGAGAACCTGCGCATCCGCACCGCGCTGGACTATTCGTCAACCGGCGTGTTCCTGACCAACAACGATCTGGAAATCGTCTACGCCAACCGCGCCCTGCTCGACAAGCTCAGCGAGCACCAGCAGCAATTCAGCAGCACCCTGACCGACTTCGACGCCAGCAAGCCGTTGATCGGCCAGCCGGTCACCGTGCTGGAGCACCGTGGCGAAGTAGACGGCAAGGTGATGGAAGCGCTGGAGAAAACCGGCGTGTTCAAGCGCGAGATGCGCTTTGGCGAGGCCGAGTTCGCACAGACCATTTCGGTCATCCGCGACGACAACAACCAGCCGGTCGGCCACGTGGTCGAATGGCGTGACCGCAGCACCGAAGCGCAGGTCGAGAAGGAAGTGGCGCGCATCATCGAGGCTGCCGCCGCCGGCGATCTCAGTGGTCGTATCGGAACGGCTGACAAGGATGGCTTCTTCCTGCAGCTGGCCAGCCAGATCAACGGCCTGCTTGACGCCAATGCCAGCAGCCTGGAACAGATCTCGGCACTGCTGTCGGCACTTTCGCGTGGCGACCTGACCGTACGCATGCACGGCGATTACCAGGGCGTGTTCGCCACCATGCGCGACGACGCCAACGCCACGGCCGAGCAGCTGACCGGCATCGTCGGCCGCATCAAGCATTCGTCGGTGTCGATCAATTCGGCCGCCACCGAGATTGCCGCCGGCAACAACGACCTGTCGCGCCGTACCGAGCAGCAGGCCGCCAACCTGGAAGAAACCGCCGCCTCGATGGAGGAACTGACCTCCACCGTGCGCCAGAACGCCGAATCCGCACGGCAGGCCAACCAGCTCGCCATCGGTGCGGCCTCGGTCGCCTCGCAGGGCGGTGAAGTGGTCAGTCAAGTTGTCACCACCATGACCCAGATCGAGCAGTCCTCGCGCAAAATCGCCGAAATCATCTCGGTCATCGACGGCATCGCGTTCCAGACCAACATCCTGGCCCTGAACGCGGCGGTGGAAGCCGCCCGTGCCGGCGAACAAGGCCGCGGCTTCGCCGTGGTCGCCTCCGAAGTGCGCACGCTGGCGCAGCGTTCTGCCGGTGCCGCCAAGGAGATCAAGGGCCTTATCGACGATTCGGTCGGCAAGGTCGCCGACGGCTCGGCCCTGGTCCGAAAGGCCGGCACCACCATGGGTGAAATCGTCGCCTCGGTGCAGCGCGTGACCGACATCATGGCCGAAATCTCCGCTGCCTCGCAGGAGCAGAGTGCCGGCATCGAACAGGTCAACCAGACCATCGTGCAGATGGACGAAACCACCCAGCAGAATGCCGCGCTGGTGGAAGAAGCCACCGCCTCGGCGCGTTCGATGGAAGAACAGGCCGCGCAGCTTGCCAGCGTCGTCTCGGTGTTTCTGCTGGATCAGGACGACGAGGCAGATGTAGTGGCCAGCACTAGCGTCGCCAAACGTGAGCCCCTGCAACGCTCAGCGCCGGCGCGTACGCCGGCACCTGCACCACGGCGCCGGGCCAACGCCCCCACCGCCGTGGCCGAGCTAGCAGACTCCGATTGGCAGGAATTCTGATCTACCCAAAAACCCCAGCTAACGCTGGGGTTTTTACCTACTTCATTCACCATCACAGCGGCCGATACCAGAGTATCCCCCGCCAATTGCGCCCTGCGCCCTGTTCCCATGAATATCCAGCAGCTCTGGTCCAACTACATCTCGAACATATCGGTGCGGCGCAAGCTGAACCTGTTGACGGTGCTGATCGCGCTCGGTGTCATTGCCCTGGCCGTGCTCAGCGCCCGCATGCAGTACCTGGACCTGATCGAGACACGCAAGCTGTCGCTGAGCAACCGCGTCGAACTGGGCAAGACCGTACTGGCCAACTTCCACGCGCGTGCCAAGGCCGGTGAGCTGAGCGATGCCGAAGCACGCCAGCAGGCATTGGCGGTGCTGGCCACCATGCACTCGGACAGCGGTGGTGCCTCGTTTGAAGTCTATGGCGAGGACAACACCATGCTGATGCATCCGTTCGACAAGAGCATGGTAGGCAAGCAGCTCTCGCAGTTTGCCGACAGCAACGGCGTGCGCATGTACGAAGAGCAGGTCAAGGCGGCGCGCAATGGCGGCGGCTTCGTGCATTACCTGGTGAAAGACCCGGCCGCGCAGGGCAGCATCGAGCAGATTTCCTATGCCACCGCCTTCGCGCCCTGGAAGATGGTGGTGTCCAGCGGTGCGTATTTGAACTCCAGCCTCACCTATGCGCTGCGGTTCACCGGCGTCATGACCCTGGCTGGCGGCGTGCTGATCCTGCTGGTGATCGCCCTGAACTGGCTCATCGGCAGCCGCATCGTGGTCCCGCTGCGCAGCGCCACCGGCATAGCCAAGGCAATCGCCGGCGGCCGCCTGGACAATGTCATCCCACCGCCAAGCAAGGATGAAACCGGCCAGCTGCTGTCCAGCATGCGCGACATGCAGCACCAGCTGCACGCAGTGATCGAGGCGCAGAACGAGATGGCGCGGCAGCACGATGCCGGCTTCATCAGCTATCGCATCGACCCTGCCGCATTCCCGGGCGAGTACGGCGTGATGGTCAGCGAGACCAATACCCTGGTTGCTACCCATATCGGCGTGAAGATGGACGTCATCGCCCTCGCCCAGCGTTATGCGGTGGGCGACCTCAGCCAGGACATGGCCGACCTGCCGGGCGAGAAGCGCGTCATCACCGACACCATGGCCGCCATCAAGCGCAACCTGGGCGCCATCAATACGCAGATCAAACAGCTGGCCACGGCGGCGGCCGCAGGTGATTTCAGCCAGCGCGGTGACGAAGCCCGCTTCGAGCATGACTTCCAGGCCATGGTGCGCAGCCTCAACGCGATGATGCGCAACAGCGACCAGAACCTGGGGCAGATCTCCGGCCTGCTGCGCGCACTGGCGGACGGCGACCTCACCGTCAGCATGCAGGGGCAGTTCCAGGGTGTGTTCGCGCAGATGCGCGACGATGCCAGCCGCACCATGGCCCAGCTCGGCGCCATCGTCGCGGGCATCCAGCAATCGGCCCACAACATCAATGTATCGGCGGGTGAAATCACCACCGGCAACACCGATCTGTCCCAGCGCACCGAGATGCAGGCCGCCAACCTCGAAGAAACCGCAGCATCAATGGAGGAACTCACCTCCACCGTGCGCCAGAACGCCGAATCGGCGCGGCAGGCCAACCAGTTGGCGATCGGTGCGGCCAGTGTCGCCACCCGCGGCGGCCAGGTGGTGGATGACGTCATCATCACCATGGGCCACATCGAACAGGCCTCGCGGCGCATTGCAGACATCATCAGCGTGATCGACGGCATCTCGTTCCAGACCAACATCCTCGCCCTCAATGCCGCCGTCGAGGCCGCACGTGCCGGCGAGCAGGGCCGCGGTTTTGCGGTGGTGGCCGCCGAGGTGCGCACCCTGGCGCAGCGCTCGGCCGGCGCGGCCAAGGAGATCAAGGGCTTGATCGACGACTCGGTCAGCAAGGTCACCGAGGGCTCGCAGCTGGTGCAGCAGGCCGGCACCACCATGGATGAGATTGTCTCGTCGGTGCAGCGGGTGACCAGCATCATCGGCGAGATCTCCGCCGCCTCGCAGGAGCAGACCGTCGGCATCGAGCAGGTCAACCAGACCGTCATCCAGATGGACGAAACCACGCAGCAGAACGCTGCGCTGGTCGAAGAAGCCATGGCCGCGGCGCGCGCGATGGAAGACCAGGCACTGGTACTTAACCAGGCTGTGGCGGTGTTCCGCCTGCAGCAAACCCCCGTACGTGCACCACACGCCGATTCCGCCTCGCTGGCTCTGGCCAGCTGAACCGACACGCCAACCATGTCCATCCCCAGCAGCGCCGAGCGCGACTTCGAATTCAGCGACCGTGACTTCCGTCGCGTCTGCGAATTGATCCATACCCGTGCCGGCATCGCCCTGGCGCCGGCCAAGCGCGACATGGTGTACGGCCGCCTGTCGCGGCGCCTGCGGGTGCTGGGGCTGCGCTCGTTCAAGGACTATCTGGATCAGCTGGAAAGCCAGGACGGTGACGAATGGCAGGCGTTCACCAACGCGCTGACCACCAACCTCACCTCGTTCTTCCGCGAGCCCCATCACTTCGACAAGCTCCGCGAAGAACTGCAGATGCGTGCGCCACGGGCTCCGCTGAAGCTGTGGTCGTGCGCGGCCTCCACCGGCGAAGAGCCCTACTCCATGGCCATCACCGCGTGTGAGGCGTTCTCCAGCATGACCCCGCCAGTGCGCATCATCGCCACCGATGTCGACACCCAGGTGCTGGCCACCGCCAGCCAGGGTGTCTATGCGATGGATCGCATCGCCGGCCTGGACCCGGCCCTGAAGCGGCGTTACTTCCAGCGCGGCAGCGGCCCCAATGAGGGCAAATGCCGCGTGCTGCCGGCCCTGCGTTCGCTGATCGAGTTCCGTCCGCTAAATCTATTGTCCAACCGCTATGACGTCGGCGGCCCCTTCGATGCCCTGTTCTGCCGCAACGTGATGATCTATTTCGACAAACCCACCCAGCGCGGCATCCTGTCGCGGCTGGTGCAGCACATGGACGAGGACAGCCTGCTTTATACCGGGCACTCGGAAAACTACCTGCACGCCGCTGACCTGATCCAGCCGTGCGGCCGCACCTTGTACCGTCGCAGCCGCAGGAATGGCGCATGAGAAGCCCGCAACAGCATCCCGATGAGGTAATGCGCTACCGCGATACGCGGTTCCAGACCATCGCTGCCAAACTGCTGCCCACCCAGTACCTGGTAGTGGACGACGACACCGCGCTGACCACCATCCTCGGTTCCTGCGTGGCGGCCTGCATCCGCGACCCGATCCTCGGCATTGGCGGCATGAATCATTTCCTGCTGCCCGAAGGCAACATCGGCGACGGCGCGCCTGCGCGCTATGGCAGCTATGCGATGGAACTGCTGATCAACGACCTGCTCAAGCGCGGCGCCCATCGCAAGCGCCTGGAGGCCAAGGTGTTTGGCGGCGCCAACGTGCTCAAGGGCTTCACCAGCAATCCGGTCGGCACCCGCAATGCCGAGTTCGTGCGCCAGTACCTGCATGCCGAGCACATTCCCATCGTTGCCGAAGACCTGTGCGGCATCCACCCGCGCAAGATCTGGTTCTTTCCGATCACCGGCCGGGTCGTGGTGCAGCGCCTGCCGCATGCGCACGACGCCGAAGTCGCCGCCACCGAATCGGCCATCCGCGCCCGTCTGTCGCGCACCCCGGTCAGCGGTGGCGTGGAGCTGTTCGAATGACGCTGCAAGCACCCTGCCGAGTATTGATCGTCGACGATTCGGCGGTGGTACGCCAGGTATTGACCGAAATCCTGTCGGCCGACCCGGCCATCGAGGTCGTCGGCACCGCCGCCGATCCGCTGTTAGCAAGGGAAAAAATCAAGCGGCTCAATCCCGACGTGCTGACGCTGGATGTGGAAATGCCGCGCATGGACGGGCTGGCGTTCCTGGAAAACCTGATGCGCCTGCATCCGCTGCCGGTTGTCATGGTGTCCTCGCTGACCGAGCGCGGTGCCGATACCACCTTGCAGGCGCTGGCGTTGGGCGCGGTGGATTTTGTTTCCAAACCGAAGTTCGACGTAGCGCGCGGCCTGGATGCCTACGCCGAGGAGATCCGCAGCAAGGTCAAGATGGCCGCCCGCTCACGGGTACGCGCCATCGGCTCAGCGCCGCGTCGCCCGCTGCCGCAGGCAGCCAGCCCGGCCCATATCGGCTTCCGCACCACCGACCGCCTGATCGCCATTGGCGCCTCGGCCGGGGGCACCGAAGCGCTGCGGGTGGTGCTGGAAGCCATGCCCGCCGATGCACCGGCCATCGTCATGACCCAGCACCTGCCGGCCAGCTTCAGCACCGCCTTCGCCGAGCGCCTGGACCGGCATTCGGCTATGTCGGTACGCGAGGCCAGCGACGGCGAGGCCATCCTGCCCGGCCATGCCTATCTGCCTGCGGGTGGCCGCCATCTGCGGGTGATACGCGATGGTGCGCGTTGGCGCTGCCGGGTTGATGACAGCGCGCCGGTGAATCTGCACAAGCCTGCGGTCGATGTGCTGTTCCGCTCGGTGGCCAGCAGCGCTGGCGCCAACGCCATCGGTGCCATTCTCACAGGCATGGGCGAAGACGGCGCGCGCGGCCTGCTGGAGATGAAACAGGCCGGCGCACCTACCCTGGCCCAGGACGAGGCCAGTTCCGTGGTCTGGGGCATGCCCGGCAGTGCGGTGCGCTTGGGCGCGGCCGACGAAGTCGTCGCGCTGGACAGGATTGCCGAACGGATCCTCGCCCTGGCACGCGGCTGAGTACACTGCAGCTGCAGCTGCAGTGACGACTACAGCTACAGCTCACCCAGTAACGCTCAGACGACGGATTCGGGCTCCAGCGCCAGGCCGCGATATAGATCAGCACGGTCCGCCAACGAACGCGCATCCTGGTTGGCTGCGCGTATACGGTATTCAAGATCCTGCACCTGCTGTTCGGCCCCCATCCAGCCGGCCTGCGCCCGCTGCCGTGCTGCCTGTTCCGCAGCCCGCCCCGAACCACCGCGGAACGCGCTCCAGGACAGCGTCAGCCCGGTCTGCCACGCAGACTCACGCCCATAAATGTCTTCACCGGTGTTCTTGCTCACCACCCAGTTGACCTGCGGGCGCAGTGCCGAGCGCACGGCATCGGCCTGCATGTCCGCAGAACGTGCCGAGGCCTTGGCCTGCAGCACCGTCGGGTGGTGTATCGACTCACCCAGCAGCCAACTCAGCTCCGGCATGCGCATTTCCCAGTACTGGGAGCCCGGCAGCGTTGGCAGCGTACGCTCGCCCACCATCCTGCGCAGGTTGATTTCGATATCGCGTGCTTTGGAATCGGCCAGACTGCGCGAGGCTTCGGCCTGCAGCAGGCGCGCACGCGCCTGGGTCAGCTCACTGACCCGGCCCGAATCGACGGCAACAATGCCCTCCAGCATCTTCACCAGTTCGGCCATGCGGTCAACATAGCGCTGGCTGGTTACGACGATGATGCGCTGCTTGGACAGCTCGATCAGGTTGGAGGTGACATCGTTGACGTGATGCAACTCCAATGGATCCGCGCCCAAGCCTTGAGTGTGAAGCGCAATGCCACCCGGAATCACCGGTACCGCGCTACTTGTAAGCGCTGAATCCTGAGCAAACAGGTCCTCTCCCGCCTGCGCCAAAACCGGCCCAGTTGCGGCTATGTCGGTATCGCCTGCAATGGAAATTCCTGTACCCACCGCTTTTGGATTCGTCACCGCAACAGTCAACTCCTTCTTCACAAGCACTTCCACGTCCAGCGACGAGTGCTGATAGGTGTTGTAGTTCACGCCATCAATCACCAATACCGCCTTTTGAACCCAGTCGCCGTCACCCAACGCCTTCATGTCCAGGACCTTGCCTGTCGTGTTGAGCCTAAGGGTATCGATGCCGCCATTGCCATGAACGCTTGAGGTCGAGATCGCGGCGATTTCTGAGACGACGAAGATTTCGTCGCGCGCGTCGCCTTGATAGCTGAAGTTGGCTTGGTTCACATACTTTGTCTGCGCATCGTCGACCAACGTCGGAATACCCGCCCGCGAGAACTCGAAGTTGTCGAGGAAGCCCCACTCTGTTGTATAGGCGACTACCGATCCAATCAGCACGCCCGGGTTGGCCGTGTAGCTCACTGCATACCCCTGGGGAATTCCGTCGAAGCCCTGGGTAGCAAGATGATTCCCATAGATATCGTAGAACTCATACGTCGCGGGGCGATGCAAGTAGTCCGTTGTGAACGAGACTTTCGAAGCAGCGTCGAAAGAAATCTCCAGCCGATCGCCCGGCGTTCCGCTGTAGCCGAAGTAGAGCCGCTTGCCGTGTCCGAACTCGGGATACGTATTGCCGTAGGTAGCAATGAGGGTTTTGCCTTGGAGTACCTTCACGCTCATGGTATCGAGCACGAGCGTCTGGCCTGTCGTATAGACCTTCTTGTCGGTGGTATTCGAGAAATCCTCAGTGGTCCCCTGCTGTGGGCAGGCTCGGAACTTGGAGATGTTCCCTGCCTGATCGATGAGCGCCGCCGTGGTCACGTCTGAGACCTGGAATCCGGGGGTAATCGTCGCCTTGCCCGCAAGCACATCAGCCGCTGTCAACCGATACTCGAAGTAGCTGGTTCCTTGATTCAAATAGATCCGATCCCCCGCCGTCACTGCAGCCGATTCGAAGCTGACCATCGCGGAATTGCCACTGATTGCAATAGCGGTCGGCGCTGTCGGGGCATCGTCCAAGCGCCATCCATGACAACCCTGATCGATCAGGGTTGATCCTCTTTTGACTTTCCGTAAGAAACCGCAGAAATCACTAGCGTTTCTTCATCGGCAAAGAAGCAGCTGACGAAGTTACGCCATCCTTTCCCAAAAAATAGTTTCACCAGTGGAAATGTAGTGGCCGGCGCCTTGCCCGACCATAGGAGTAGTCCGATAAGCGCGCGCAGCAAGTGCGATAGCCCGACTACCTCATGTCATCCAACGCCGGCAGGATCGCCGATGCCCACAGTGTGTGGACAGTCAGCTTTTCAACCAAGAACGCAGCATTCAACAAGAGGCACAGATCACATCGCCCTAGCTTGCGGCCCAGCGCTGCACATCGCCCTGCCTGGCCGCACAACCCCACGGCATGCTCAAACGCCGACGGGACGTCTGAGCGCCCCGTCGGTTTATTGCTTGATGGCAGACGCAATCGTCAGCCGCCTACTTCGCTTAATACGCCAAGTACGACACCTGGTTGTGATCAAACAGATCGGTACTGAAGCCGTGTGCGGGGTACGTAATGCCACCGGTACCTCGATCACCTGCACCGGCAGCATTCAACAAGCTGCCGCCGGCCGCGAAAAGCTCCGGCTCGACGGGCTGCAGCAGTGAAGAGATTCCGCCGCGCGCAGCCGCGTCCAACCCTGCCGGCGATTGTGCAAGCGCATCAATCGAACCCGCCTCGCCGATGTCAGCGTCCTGCCAGTACTCAATTGCGCGCTCACGCGGAGTCGGGTCGACAAACTCCGCTCTGTTGGTGAGGATCACCTTAACTGCGTAGGTCAGCACTTCTACATTCAACGCGCTATGCCGATACGAGGTGTACGTCAAGCCGTCAATCACAACCTGGGAACCATATTCCCACGTACCCAGATCACCACCTGGCACATAGCTATGCTGCAAAAGCTCGAATCCCCCTGGCAATACATCCTTCAATTCGAGGACCCCGCTGCCACCCGCGCCCCCCTTGACCATCATCTGCAGGCGACTCTCGTTGCCCTTATAAAAGATGTCCGTGCCGCTATTGCGCAACACATCCGAAAGGGAAAGTTGAACATGCGCCCCTGCGAGGCCCAGATCGATGATCTCCATTGAATTGAACTGCAAACCGGCAGGCACAATACTGTTTTGGAGGGGGATAAGCTTGAGAGTATCGATACCTCCTCCCCCGTAAATACCCGATTCAGCACGATAGACGTATTCCCATGCGTACATTTGCAACGTCACCACATCATTGGCGTCCGAGCCAAAGAAGCTTTCCTTGGCGGAGGTGATTACGTTCGGGTCACGCGTATCCACGAGGTGATTGATCACAACCTCATAAGGTGCCGACGCGGCGCCGATATGTCCATTCTTGCCGATGATCTTGGCAATCACCGAAAAGTCTTTGCTGGCGCCGTGTTCCAACAGCTGATCTGCCGGCATCCTCACAGTGACGTGGCCCGCATCGATGTCGGCTTTGTACAACACCTGGTCGTGACTGATGGTGCCCCAGCGCACATGTATCCTGTCGCCTTGCTTGGCATCCGTGGCCGTCAACGATACTTCGATCAATGCGCCATCAGACGCCTTTGCAACGGTGTAAACACCTTCGGCATCAGGAATGCGCTCAATCACCGGCGCGCCCACACTCTGCGCCTGCACGTACTTGGAATGGCTCAGCCCGAGGGAAAGACCACTGGAACGTTCCGCAATGCGTACCTCGGCGGTCCAATCGCCCGGCGGCATCTTGTGCTGGATGACTGCCCAGCTTCCTTCGGAAAAAGCAGCGTCGGTCCAGGTCTTGCCGCCGTCGGTGGATACCTGGATTACCATGTTCGGCAACAGATAAGGCATGTCGTCCACCGAACCATAAATGATGCGGTCACCGAAAGCGCTCGTCTCGGCCTTTGAAATCGTGATATTGCTCGGGTAACGCTCTCCCCATTGCAAGGCATCAAGCATCGTACTGTAACTACCACCAACTATCGCGATCGACGCGACGTACTTTCCTTCAGGCGCTTGAAAATAGATACGTTGGTAGCCACTCCCATTATTCACTGACAACTCTGACTGACCAATCACCTCGCCATTCGCGTCAAAATAAGTGGCAACGCCCCCACTTCCAGAGGTTAAGTGGTGAAATGATAGCGTCGAACTTTCGGTTGGAAGTTCCATCCGGACCGAGCCCGAAAGGTGCGTTTCCAATACCCCAAAAGCGTCTTCGGGGCGATATTTATAGTAACCCTCCTTCGCTTCGGTGGGCTGGGCACGAAAAGTCCCGGTCAAAATAAGGCCCGAAGAAAGCTCAAGATCTTCACGGTGTATCGCTACGGAACTGTGCCTTATCTCGTTGAAGTTCTCAAATCCACCAAACTGACCCGGCACCGCAATGCGGAAGCCGAACGTACCGGACGTGCCGGTTGTTTCACCCTGCGCATTGATTTCCGTCGCCACCAAGTTGTGCACGCCCTGGCTCAACGGGAAGGTTGGGAGGAAGTTCCAGTATCCCGCCGCATCCACCTGCGTACGGCCAATCTCCTGCCCGTTGTCGGTGAGGACGATGGTGGTGTAAGGATCGCCCCTGCCGTTGACGCGCGGCATGTCATCGTCGGTAATCGCGCCACTGCGCAGCTCACCAGTTTTGCTGCCCACGTCATCGTAGATGGAGGTGATGCTGGGGCCGCTCGGCGGCAACAGGCTGATTGTGAAATCGAACGACTCGGTCGGCTGGCTTGCATTGCCCGCTACGTCCACCGAGATCACGCTGATACCGTGCGGGCCCGTGGCCAACTCCGAGGCCGGCGTATATTGCCATTGCCCATTTCCGTCAGCCTGCACACGGCCGATCTCAACACCATGATCGCGGATGATCACGGTGCTGTTTGCCTCGGCGGTGCCCACAAAGGTTGGCTGGGTGTCGTCGGTTCTATCGCCGTTCTGCAGCGGGCCCTGGACGTCACCCACATCGTCGAGCACGCTCACGATTTTCGGCGCATCCGGGCGGGTGCTGTCGATGGTGATTTCATACTGTGCCGGCGATGCGGTCACGTTGCCGGCAGCGTCGGCGGCACTGATGGTGAACATGTGTTCACCTTCGTCCAAGCCCACGGGAGGCGTAAAGGTCCACACGCCCTTGGCATCGGTAACCGCCGTACCCAGCAAGCTTCCGTTGTCGTAAATACGAACGGTGCTACCCGCTTCGGCCTTGCCTGACAAGGTCGGCGTGGCATCATCTGTGTGTTGACCGTTTTCGATTACACCCTGCACGGCACCCACATCATCCAGCACCTGCTCGATGGTCGGAATACTGGGCGGGGTGAGGTCCACTTCCAGCTTGAACGGACGGCTCGGGCCACTCTCGCCCTTGGCAACCAGCGTCACCGTGGCATGGAAGGTATGCGCACCTTCGCTCAGCTCGGTCGGCGGCGTGAACTGCCAGGTGCCGTCGACATCGGCCACGACCTGCCCAAGCAGCACGCTGCCTTCATAGATTTTTACGATACCGCCAGCAGTAGCCGTGCCGAATAAAGTCGGCGTGCTGTCATCGGTTACGCCACCGCTGAAGACTTCATCGGTCACGCTGCCGACGTCGTCTTCGGCGTAATAGATATTGATCTTTTCCGGGCGCGTGTCGACGGTGAACTCGGTGACGTCGGTCTGTTCACCGCTGTTGCCGGCGCGGTCCACTGCCGAGTAGCTCAGCATGTGCAGGCCATCGGCCAGCGGGGTATCCGGGGTGAAGCTCCAGGTGCCGTCGGCACCGACGGTGGTGCTGCCGATCTGCTTGCCCTTGTCATAGACAATCAGCTTGGCATTGGCTTCTGCTGTGCCGGTAATGGTCGGGCGATTGTCATCCGTGATGGTCTGATCGGTGATGGCACCGGTGATGCGACCTTCGTCGTCCAGAATGCCAGTGATTTTCGGAATGCCCGGTGCAATCTTGTCGATGGTGATGATGTAGGGCTCGGAGTAGCCGCTGGTATCCTTGTTCGGATACTCGTACTTGACGGTCATCGAGTGCGTGCCGGACGCATAGGCGGATGACGGGGTATACGACCACACGCCATTTTCGTCAGCGACGGTATAGCCCTGCAGGTACTTGCCACGGTAGACGTGCACCTTCACGCCGGGATCGGCGTGCCCCATCAGCGTCGGATAGACATCGTCGGTGTAACCGCCGTTTTCGATTACGCCTTGAATGACGCCATGGTCGTCCATCACCTTTTCAATGACGGGAACGTCGTCAACAGCGAACGGTACAACGGCCGCAGGTGCGTCAACCAAACCAGGACTGGTGATTGCTTCTGCTTCCGGTGCGGTGGTGGATTCTGCTGGCGCAGCGTTCTCGTTGGTATTGGCGTTCGAGGCGCTGTCAGGGCTGGTGATTGCTTCTGCTTCCGGCGCTGTGCTGGATTCTACTGGCGCAGCATCCTCGTTGGTATTGGCGTTCGAAGCGTTGTCGTTGATCGCAGCATTGTCCGCACTGACATCGCCTGCCTCGGAGTGCACTTCGGCCACCGGGCCAGCGGTGTCGCCAGCATCCTGCACTACGGCAGAGACGCCTGGCTCTACAGCGGCTGGCGCCGGCTCATCTGCATCTGCGTCGGCAGGCTGATCTTCCAGCACGAAAGCACTGGCAGCCGGCGCAGGCTGCGTCTTGCTGCCACCGCTCTTGTTGTTGCTCAATGCAGCACCAGCAGCGAGCGCCGCCACACCGGCAAGCGCGCCGCTGAATACCGAAGAGCCACCTTCGGCGAGCGCGAAGCTGCTCGGCAAAACCACAGGCTGGCCGGCAGCCAGTATGAGCTGCGCCGTAGCGCCATCCGTCATTGCCGAAGCCTCGGTAGCGCCACCCTCGCTAGCGGCCAGGTATTCCAGATATTCGCCGTCAGCACCCAGGCCGACCAGCTGGCCTTCGCTGCCGTAGAACTCTTCGATGACCACAGACGCCGGCTCAACACCCGCCTTTTGCTGCTCAATCACCAGGTTCTTGCCAACGCGCTTCACGCTGATATCACCCGCAGCAACGCCACCGTGCATCTCGGCAAGCACATAGCGCGCGCCCTTGACCGCGCTGATGCGCATGGCCTTGCCATTCTGCATGCCCGCAAACTGCTGGACATGCACCACAGAACCCCCGCTAACCACTGACACCATCGCAGTCATTACATTTCACTCGTTATTGTTTATCTGGTGGGAATTGCACGATCCGACCGGACTGGCCAGTATCTGAATGGAATTCCCATATGTTTCATGCGACAACAGAAGGCCCTGGCTTCATTCGAGAAACCGAAAAGGCTCATACTTCGTTTCAACTTACCGCAGCGTCACGCGAAAACTTCAGCGTTCGGCCGTTGATGAACTACCCGCGACACCAATGGCAGCTAGTTTCACCTGTGATAACAATAGATCCCCTCCCCACTGCGTTACATAGGGATGATCTTAAAAGCCGAAAAGGCCACTAAAGGGCGCGCGGATCACGGATAGCATTGGATCTGCGTCTTTCCACTGCTTAGCCAAGCACCGGGCAGCTCCCCCGCAGCAGGTCAGTTCCCCTGCCATATGGCGATAACAGAGCCAGTCGTTCAAGCAGAACATTGGCGGCCGCAATGGGAATCACGGTGTTCCTGCGCCCGGCGAGGCGTAAACAAGCGCAGTGAACGGAAATTCAGAACAAACGCCGCACATTTGGGACCAATCCTATTCGCCGCGACGCCCGCCAAGCCCAGACTTCCGCTCCTCGTCGGGAGCAGTTGGTACTTTGCACTCCCGGATAAAAACCCACCTGTTGTAGCAGGTGGCTCCATCTGGAATTGCCATGACTGACACACCTGCACCGGCTGACGAAGCCGCCGCGATGACCAAAGACCAGGTCAACATAGAAGACACCCTGCTGCAAAGCGTGTCCTGGATGTGTGATCACTACGATATGCGCCGCACCCCGGCAGCGCTGGTGGCCGGCCTGCCGTGGAACGGTGCGCTTTCGCCCTCGCTCGCGCTGCAGGCGCTGAGCAATGTTGGCTTGACCGGCGGCGTGGTGAAGCGCGGGCTCGCCCAACTGCCGGCGCAGGTGATGCCGATGATCCTGCTGCGCAAGAAGCAGGGCGGCGCCGTCCTGCTGGAACGCAGGGAAGTACGCGACGAGGAGAATAAGCGCCAGCTGCGCTACACGGTCATCCGCTTCGTGCGCGCCCACCTGTTGGATGTTGCCGCCAAGAAAGCCGATCTGGTGTTGGGCGCGATGCTGTTCCGGCAGGCCCTGTCGGTGAAGATGGAACACAAGCCGGCCTCCTCCGGCGCCTTCGCCAATCAGCTGCGCGAGTTCGAATCGGTGCGCGATTTCGCCACGTCGGCAACGCTGGCGGCGATCTCCGATCTGCCCTTCGTGCTGATGTTCGTCGGCGTCATCTTTGCCATTGGCGGGCCATTGGGCTGGATTCCGCTGCTGATCCTGCCGTTGATCGTCATCATCTCGGTCAGCATCCAGTGGCCGCTGGCGCGCGTGATGAAAGAGAACCTGCGTGAGTCATCGCTCAAGCAAGGCGTATTGATCGAATCCATCGAAGGCATGGAAACGCTCAAGTCCACCGGCGGCAGTGCCAACATGCAGCGCCGCTGGCAGCACTTCAGCGCCCTGCAATCGGCCACCTCGATGAAGTCGCGCCGCCTGTCCAGCATTGCCACCGGCACCGTCACCTTGCTGCAACAGCTGCAGACGGTGGTGCTGGTCATCACTGGCGTGTACCTGATCACCGCCGGCACGCTCAGCATGGGCGCACTGATCGGCACGGTGATGCTGGCCGGCCGTGCTACTGCCCCGCTGGGCCAGGTGATCGGCCTTGCGGTGCGCTTCCAGCAGGCCAAGGCCGCGCTGGGCTCATTGAACAAGCTGATGGAAATGCCGCAGGACCGCGACCCGGCCCAGGACTACCTGCCGGTGCCAAACCTGAGCGGACAGCTGTCGCTGAAGAAGATTGGCTTTTCCTATCCGGCACCGCCGATGCAGCCCAATCCGCCGGTGCTGACCGATATCAGCCTGTCCATCGCGCCCGGCGAACGTGTTGCCATCCTGGGCCGCATCGGCAGCGGCAAGTCCACGCTGTTGCGGGTGATGTCGCGCCTTTACTCGCCCACCGAGGGGCAGATGTTCACCGACGGCCTGGACGTCAACCAGATCGACCCGGCCGATTGGCGCAAGGCCGTGGGTTTCGTCAACCAGGAAGCGCGTCTGTTCCATGGCACGTTGCGCGAGAACGTGATGCTGGGCTGCCCGGATGCCAGCGTGGATGAGTTCCTGCGGGTATTGCGGCTGACCGGTCTTGACCAGTTTGCCGCCGCACACCCGCGCGGCGTCAACCTGCCCATCGGCGAGAACGGTGATGGTGTGTCCGGCGGCCAGCGCCAGCTGATTTCGCTGGCCCGCACCTTGCTGGCACGCCCGCGCCTGCTGCTGATGGATGAACCCACCAGCGCGATGGATGCGCAGACCGAGGCGCAGTTCCTTGAGCACCTGCACCGCGCCACCCAGGGCCAGACGCTGGTTGTGGTTACCCACCGCCCTTCCCTGCTCAACCTGGTCGACCGGGTGATCGTGATGGACAACGGCCGCGTGTTCGCCGACGGCCCCAAGGCCAACGTGCTGGCTGCGCTGGGCGCCAATGCTGAAAAGCAGAATGCTGAAAAGCCCGCGGCCGCGCAGGACAGGCCGCAAGCCGCGGCTGCAACTTCGGCTACCGCCACGGCTGCGACGTCGAATGCCGTCACTGTTGCAGCACAGGCACCGGCGCCGTCCATTCAAGCCGCACCCATTCGTGTGCGGCACACCAAAACGCCTCAGCAGGAGGCCCACTGATGTTTCCCTGGAAAAAAGACCGCAAACAGGCTGGCTCGATCAACGCCGCCGATGCCGCGTTCATGGACGATGTCTCCGAATCACTGCTGGCGCAGACCACGCCGGGCTCGCGCCTTGTCACCTACATGATCCTGCTGGTGGTGGTGATCGGGGTGACCTGGGCGCACTTTGCGCGGGTGGAGGAAATCACCAAGGGCGAAGCCAAGATCGTCTCCAAAAGCCGCGAGCAGGTGATCCAGAGCCTGGAGGGCGGCATCCTTGCGGAAATGTCGGCACACGAGGGGGACATTGTCGAAAGCGGCCAGGTGCTGCTGAAGATCGACCCGACCCGCGCCAACGCCAGCTACCGCGAAGCGCTCAGCAAGGCCATCTCGCTGAAAGCCACCATTGCCCGTCTGCGCGCCGAAGCGTACGGCGAACCGCTGGTATTCGATGAGCAGGTAAGTCAATTCACCGACGAAGTCGCCAGCGAAACGCGGGCGTTCAATGCGCGTCGTCGCTCGCTGGAGGAAGGCATCGCCTCGCTGGAGCAGAGCTACGCCCTGTCCATGCGCGAAATCAACCTTGCCCAGCCGCTGGCGGCCAAGGGCCTGCTGTCCGATGTGGAACTGCTGCGCATGCGCCGCCAGGCCAACGATATCCGTTCGCAGATGGTGGAACGCCGCAATCGCTACCGTTCCGATGCCAACTCCGAGCTGGTCAAGCTGGAGATGGAACTGTCGCAGACCACCGAGAACCTCGTTGGCCGCGCCGACGTGGTGGAACGCACCACCATCACCGCACCGGTACGCGGCACGGTGAAGAACGTGCGCGTCAATACCGTTGGCGGCGTCATCCAGCCGGGCGAGCACATTCTGGAAATCGTGCCGCTGGAAGACCAGCTGTTGGTGGAAGGCAAGATTCGTCCGTCCGATGTTGCCTTCCTGCGCCCGGGCTTGCCGGCCAAGGTGAAGATCACCGCCTACGACTACGGCATCTATGGCGGCTTGGACGGCAAGGTCGAGCTGATCAGCCCCGATACGTTGAAGGATGAAGAGAAAGGCGGAGCCGGTCGGCCCGACAGCACCTATTACCGGGTGACCGTGCTGACCGAGAAAAGTGCGCTGCAAGCCGGTGGCAAAGAGCTGCCGATCATTCCCGGCATGATCGCCTCGGTGGAAATCCGCACCGGTGAGAAGACCGTTCTGGAATACCTGCTCAAGCCGGTACTGAAGGCGCGCGAGGCATTCCGCGAGCGTTGATGGGTGATACCGGCACCCGCTTGCGGGTCCCGGGCAAGTGCAGCGCGGTTGGGGCTCCCCAGGTACTTTCCGCCAAGAACGGTGCCTCCCAACCGCGCTGTGCTTGCCCGGGCCCCGCAGGCAAGCCAGCAAGCTCTGCTTTTGTGGGAGCGGCGTAAGCCGCGAAACCGGGATCATTGAACAACCCTGATTTCCGCAGGCTGACACCGCATCAGCTTCGCGGCTTATGCCGCTCCTTCAAGCTGTCCAAGGCTTTGTAGGAGCGGCGTCAGCCGCGAAGCCGGGATCAATGAATGACCGGGATTTCCACAAGCTGACACCCTTTCAGCTTCGCGGCTCACGCCGCTCCCACAAGCTGACCAAGGCTTTGTAGGAGCGGCGTAAGCCGCGAAGCCGGGATCAATGAATCACCGGGATTTCCACAAGCTGACACCCTTTCAGTCTCGCGGCTCACGCCGCTCCCACAAGCCGACCAAGGCTTTTGTAGGAGCGGCGTGAGCCGCGAAGCTGGGATCAATGAATCACCGGGATTTCCGCAAGCTGACACTGCATCAGCTTCGCGGCTGATGCAGCTCCCACAACCTATCACCCACATCCAACCATTGCCGCAATCTTCATCTCGGCTTCTGCAGACAACAAAAAACCCCGGCTTGCGCCGGGGTTTTTCGTTCAAGCTTTTACTTCTCAGCTACAACTCAGGCGTTGACCGAATCGGCCACGTCCTTGTAATCGCTGATCTGGTCGAAGTTCATGTAACGGTAGATCTCGCTGCCAGCAGCATCCAGCACGCCGACATCGGCCATGTACTCTTCCTTGGTCGGGATGCGGCCCAGACGCGAGCAGATCGCGGCCAGTTCGGCCGAACCAAGATACACGTTGGTGTTGCGGCCCAGACGGTTGGGGAAGTTGCGGGTCGAGGTCGACATCGCGGTGGAGCCTTCGCGGATCTGCGCCTGGTTGCCCATGCACAGCGAGCAGCCCGGCATTTCCATGCGTGCGCCAGCAGCGCCGAAGGTGCCGTACACGCCTTCCTTGGTCAGCTCGGAAGCATCCATCTTGGTCGGCGGGGCAACCCACAGACGGGTCGGGATGTCGCGCTTGCCTTCCAGCAGCTTGGCAGCGGCACGGAAGTGACCGATGTTGGTCATGCACGAACCGATGAACACTTCATCGATCTTGGCACCAGCAACTTCGGACAAGGTCTTCACGTCGTCCGGGTCGTTCGGGCAGGCCACGATCGGCTCGTGGATGTCGGCCAGGTCGATTTCGATGACGGCGGCGTATTCGGCGTCGGCATCGCCCTGCAGCAGTTCCGGGTTGGCCAGCCAGGCTTCCATCTTCTCGATGCGACGGGCCAGCGAACGGGCATCCTGGTAACCCTCGGCAATCATCCACTTCAGCAGGGTGATGTTGCTGTTGAGGTACTCGATGATCGGCTCCTTGTTCAGGTGCACCGAACAACCCGCCGCCGAACGCTCAGCCGAGGCATCGGACAGTTCGAATGCCTGCTCGACCTTCAGGTCCGGCAGACCTTCGATTTCAAGAATGCGGCCGGAGAAGATGTTCTTCTTGCCAGCCTTGGCCACGGTCAGCAGACCGGACTTGATGGCGTACAGCGGGATCGCGTTGACCAGATCACGCAGGGTCACGCCCGGCTGCATCTTGCCCTTGAAGCGCACCA
Organism: Stenotrophomonas nitritireducens; assembly: GCF_001700965.1. NCBI lineage: Bacteria > Pseudomonadati > Pseudomonadota > Gammaproteobacteria > Lysobacterales > Lysobacteraceae > Stenotrophomonas > Stenotrophomonas nitritireducens. Next base: position 4,226,337 of record NZ_CP016756.1, on the reverse strand, counting down.
GCACCGATTCCGGCATGTCCAGCGGCATCACACCGGTAGCAGCAGCGAAGGCCACCAGGCCCGAACCGGCCGGGAACGAAATGCCGACCGGGAAACGGGTATGCGAGTCACCACCGGTACCGACGGTGTCCGGCAGCAGCATGCGGTTGAGCCAGCTGTGGATCACGCCATCGCCTGGACGCAGCGAGACGCCGCCACGGGTGGAGATGAACTCCGGCAGGGTGTGGTGGGTCTTCACGTCCACCGGCTTCGGGTAGGCAGCGGTGTGGCAGAACGACTGCATCACCAGGTCGGCCGAGAAGCCCAGGCAAGCCAGGTCCTTCAGCTCGTCACGGGTCATCGGACCGGTGGTGTCCTGCGAGCCCACCGAGGTCATCTTCGGTTCGCAGTAGGTGCCCGGGCGCATACCCTTGCCTTCCGGCAAGCCACAGGCGCGGCCAACCATCTTCTGCGCCAGCGAGTAACCCTTGCCGGTATCGGCCGGCTGCACCGGCAGGCGGAACAGGTCGGTCACCGGCAGGCCCAGCGCTTCGCGCGCCTTGGCGGTCAGGCCACGGCCGATGATCAGCGGAATGCGGCCACCGGCGCGCACTTCGTCGAACAGCACGTCGCTCTTGACCTGGAACTCGGCGATCACTTCACCGTTCTTCAGTGCCTTGCCGTCGTACGGACGCAGCTCGACGACATCGCCGTGCTCCATCTTCGACACGTCCAGCTCGATCGGCAGTGCGCCGGCGTCTTCCATGGTGTTGTAGAAGATCGGGGCGATCTTCGAACCCAGGCACACGCCGCCGAAGCGCTTGTTCGGGATGAAGGGAATGTCTTCACCGGTGAACCACAGCACCGAGTTGGTGGCGGATTTGCGGCTGGAACCGGTGCCGACCACGTCGCCAACGTAGGCAACCAGGTTGCCCTTTTCCTTCAGCGACAGGATTTCCTGGATCGGGCCGCGCTTGCCGTCTTCTTCCGGCACGAACGGCGCGTCGGGACGCTTGTTCTTCAGCATCGCCAGCGCATGCAGCGGGATGTCCGGGCGGGTGGTGGCGTCAGGTGCCGGCGACAGGTCGTCGGTATTGGTTTCGCCCGGCACCTTGAACACGGTGATGGTCAGGCTCTGCGGCACTTCCGGCTTGCTGGTAAACCACTCGGCATCGGCCCAGCTCTGCAGCACGCCCTGTGCATGGGCGTTGCCGGCCTTGGCCTTTTCCTGCACGTCGTGGAACGCATCGAATACCAGCAGGGTGTGCTTCAGGCCGCTGGCGGCAATGGCGCCCACTTCGGCGTCGTCCAGCAGCTGGATCAGCGGGGCAACGTTGTAGCCACCCAGCATGGTGCCCAGCAGTTCGGTGGCGCGCGCGCGGCTGATCAGCGCGTTCTTCTCGCTGCCGAAGGCGATGGCGGCCAGGTACGAAGCCTTGACCTTGGCAGCGTCATCGACGCCGGCCGGTACGCGGTGGGTGATCAGGTCGAGCAGGAACTCGGCCTCACCTGCCGGCGGGTTCTTCAGCAGCTCGATGACGTCGGCCGTCTGCTGTGCGGTCAGCGGCAACGGCGGGATGCCAAGCGCGGCGCGCTCAGCTACGTGGTGGCGATAGGCTTCCAACATGACAACTCCCGGGTGTAACGGTTAAAGAATGGATGGGCTCAGCTTTGCGGCACGATCAGCTTCAAGCCCTTGAAGTAATCGCGATAAAACGTGTCGTTCCAGGTGATCAGGCCGTCGCACTGCAGCAGTGCGTGGGCGCCCACCATGAAATCGTCGATGCGGCGCGTCTCGCCGCTGCGTTGCCGGTGACGGCGGTGCATCTCGCCGGCACGCAACGCGGATTTGGCTTCCAGCGGATTGAAATGGACACCCATTTCCTCCAGCGCTTCCTGTACCTCGGCGCCGCCGCGCAGCGAGGCACAGATCTCGGCAAGGGTGGTACCGCAGATGACCACCCGGCCGCCGATCAGTGCCTGCCGCAGGCAGGCCTCCACCGCGTCGGCACGGGGGCCATCGCTGAGCAGTTCGATCAGGACCGGGGAGTCGACCGCGATCATGCCGGGTCGGCCTCGTCACGCACGGTGCGCACGGCCTGCTCGGCCGACTCGAAACCGTCCAGCGCGAATTTGCCGCGGGCACGTGAGATGGCGTCGTCCACGCTCTTGCGCAGGATGATGCGGCTGCCTTCCAGCTCAACCTTGAGCTGGGTGCCCTTGGTCAGGCCCAGGGCGTCGCGCACGGCCTTGGGCAGGGTGATCTGCCCGCGTTCAGCTACGGTGGCTTCCATGGGACCTCCAATGAAGTATGTACGAATTATACATACTTTGGACCGCATACCCCAACCTACTGTCTGCCCGCAAGCCCCGTCCGGCCTGGCTTGGCCGCAGCTGTACCGTTACATGGGCGCAACATGCCGTTGCCTAAACTGGCGCCAGCCACCATGCGCCGGAAGGTGGGTGCATCGTCCATACTCGGATGGCATTCACTGACAGGGCCCATGGCTCTGGAAAGCCCGCGCGGTGCCCACGCACCGCCGCAAGCCATCTGCACCAAGAGGAGTCAGCCGTATGAGCGATACATTCTCCACCCGTAGCCAACTGGAGGTTGGCGGCCAGCAGTACACGTACTGCAGCCTTCCCAAGCTCGGCCAGAAATTCGACATCTCCCACCTTCCCTATTCGATGAAGATCCTGCTGGAGAACCTGCTCCGGCACGAGGACGGCGGCCAGACCGTCGGCCCGGACCACATCGAAGCGGTGGCCCGCTGGAACCCCAAGGCCGAGCCCGACACCGAAATCGCCTTCATGCCAGCCCGCGTGGTGCTGCAGGATTTCACCGGCGTGCCCTGCGTGGTTGACCTGGCCGCGATGCGCGATGCAGTGACCAAGCTCGGCGGCAACGCCGCGCAGATCAACCCGCTGATCCCCTCCGAGCTGGTCATCGACCACTCCGTGCAGGTGGACGTGTTCGGCCGCCCGGATGCGCTGGACCTCAACGGCAAGATCGAATTCGAGCGCAATCGCGAGCGTTACAGCTTCCTGCGCTGGGGCCAGAAGGCCTTCGAGAACTTCAAGGTGGTGCCGCCGAACACCGGCATCGTCCACCAGGTGAACCTGGAAAACCTCGCCCCCGTGGTGATGGAACGGCAGATCGACGGCACCAACTGGGCCTTCCCGGACACCGTATTCGGCACCGACTCGCACACCACGATGATCAACGGCATCGGCGTGCTGGGCTGGGGCGTGGGCGGCATCGAGGCCGAGGCCGCGATGCTGGGCCAGCCCTCGTCGATGCTGATCCCGCAGGTGGTCGGCTTCAAGCTGACCGGCAAGCTGCCCGAGGGCACTACCGCCACCGACCTGGTGCTGACCGTCACCCAGATGCTGCGCAAGCTCGGTGTGGTCGGCAAGTTCGTCGAGTTCTACGGCGAGGGCCTGCAGCACCTGCCGCTGGCCGACCGTGCCACCATCGCCAACATGGCCCCGGAATACGGCGCCACCTGCGGCATTTTCCCGATCGATGCCGAGTCGCTGACCTACCTGCGCCTGTCCGGCCGCAGCGAGGCGCAGATCAACCTGGTCGAAGCCTATGCCAAGGCGCAGGGCCTGTGGCACGACGCCAACAGCGCGCATGCGCAGTACAGCGCCACGTTGGAACTGAACATGGGTGACGTCAAGCCGTCCATGGCCGGCCCCAAGCGCCCGCAGGACCGCGTGCTGCTGGAAGACGTGCACAGCAATTTCGCCGAGGCCCTGACCACGCTTACCGCCAACCGCAAATCCAAGGTGGGCTGCGCGGTGCAGGAGTTCGACGAGGAAGGTGGCGACCAGCCGCAGGCCAAGCGCCTGGCGGCCAAGCCCATCTCCAAGATCCGCATCAACGACGAAGACACCGAACTGTCCGACGGCTCGGTGGTGATCGCCGCCATCACCTCGTGCACCAACACCTCCAACCCGGCGGTGATGCTGGGCGCCGGCTTGCTGGCACGCAATGCAGCGCGCATCGGCCTGAAGGCCAAGCCGTGGGTGAAGACCTCGCTCGGCCCAGGCTCGCGCGTGGTCACCGACTATCTGGAAAAAGCCGGCGTGCTGACCGACCTGGAGAAGCTGGGCTTCTTCGTCGTCGGCTACGGTTGTACCACCTGTATCGGCAACTCCGGCCCGCTGCCGGAAGCCGTGTCCGCCGGCATTGCCGAGAACGAACTGGTGGTGGCGTCGGTGCTGTCCGGCAACCGCAACTTCGAAGGCCGCGTGCACCCGGAAGTGAAGGCCAATTACCTGGCTTCGCCGCCGCTGGTGGTGGCCTACGCCATCGCCGGCACGGTCAACATCGACCTGACCACGCAGCCGCTGGGCAAGGGCAGCGATGGCAAGGACGTCTACCTGCGCGACATCTGGCCGAGCAACAAGGAAATCGGCGACACCATCGCCGCCACCGTCGGCCCGGAAATGTTCAAGCAGAACTACGCCGATGTGTTCAAGGGCGACAGCCGCTGGGCGCAGATCGAATCGCCGGAAGGCCAAGCCTATGCCTGGAGTGGCGACTCGACCTACATCAAGAACCCGCCCTACTTCGACGGCATGACCATGCAGGTCGGCACTATCAGCGACATCCACGGCGCACGGGTAATGGGGCTGTTTGGTGACTCGATCACCACCGACCACATTTCCCCGGCCGGCAACATCAAGAAGGATTCGCCGGCAGGCCGCTTCCTGCAGTCGCGCGGCGTGCAGCCGGCCGACTTCAACAGCTACGGCAGCCGTCGCGGCAACGACGATGTGATGGTGCGCGGCACCTTCGCCAACATCCGCATCAAGAACCTGATGTTTGGTGGCGAAGAAGGTGGCAATACGCTGTATTACGCACCGGGCAGCACCACCGGCGAGAAGCTGGCGATCTATGACGCGGCAATGAAGTACAAGGCCGACGGCGTACCGCTGGTGGTGATGGCGGGCAAGGAATACGGCACCGGCTCCTCGCGCGACTGGGCGGCCAAGGGCACCAACCTGCTGGGCGTCAAGGCGGTGATCGCCGAGAGCTTCGAGCGCATCCACCGCTCCAACCTGGTCGGCATGGGCGTGCTGCCGCTGCAGTTCCATGAAGGCGAGAACGCCCAGACCCTGGGGCTGGATGGCTCGGAAGTGTTCGACATCACCGGGCTGGATGACGGCAAGGCCAAAAGTGCCACCGTCACCGCTACCAAGGCCGATGGCAGCAGGAAGACTTTCACCACCAAGGTGCTGCTGTTGACGCCGAAGGAAGTGGAGTACTTCCGCAATGGCGGCCTGCTGCAGTATGTGTTGCGGCAGTTGGCAGGGAAAAAGGCGGCCTGAATCATCACCCCTGAATCTGCACGCTGATGAATGAAGAACGCCCCGATTGGGGCGTTCTTTTTTTGCGATGGCGTGTTTGTTGTAGAGGCCATGAGCGAAAGCTCCCCCTCTCCCCAACCCCTCTCCCGCAAGGGGAGAGGGGCTTAAGCTGCAATTGCACGCAATGCTTGAACTCGCAGCACACTGAGCCCCTCTCCCCTTGCGGGGCGGTTGAGAGCAGCTTGCGAACCATTGGTTCGCTGCTCTCAGAGCGCCTTAGCGCAAGCGAAGGCCGGGGCGCGGAGCGGGGGTTGGGGAGAGGGGGAAGCCTGCAAATCACCAAGCCTCTGAAAATCCGCGGCTCCGACGCGCTGCCCCGCTAAATCCCTCACCCACCTTCACCCCCAACCGGCCCCCAATCCGCGCTGTACACCTGCCACTCCCCGTCCTGCTCACGCCAGCCGGAAACCACTTCCTGCATCTGCCCACGCTCAGGCAGCAGTCCGCGGCTACCGCCGGTCAGCAGCACGGTGAACCGGACCGTGGCGGTTCCACCCTCGCCCATCTCCACCCGCAATGGCCCGGTCTGGATGGCAACCTTGGCATTGAGCAGCAACTGCCCGCGCAGCAGCCGCTCCAGGCCGGCCCGGTCCAGCCCTTGGTTGCCGACAAAATCCGGCGCCACCGCATCCATGAAGGCCCCGGGCTTGCCCGCCTCCACGTTTTCCTGCATTGCAGCAAACGTGGTGCGCAGGCGCTGCTCCGGCAGTTCGCGGCCACAAGCGGCCAGCAAAAGCATGATCACCGCACAAAGAACGCCGTTGAAGACTGTTCGAATCATCTATCCCTTCGCCTTTTCAATTCGGAACGGTATGCTGACAACAATTACGCCAGTGCCCGCACTACGGGCCTGACCACTAGATCATTCCATTTCCTGGAGGGGAAGATGACTCAAGAACGTCCTTGGCTGCAGAGCTACCCGGCTGGCGTACCAGCTGAAATCGACGTCAACGAATTCCACTCCGTCGCCGATGTCTTCAACGCCTCGGTTGCCAAGTTCCGTGATCGCCCGGCCTATTCCAACTTCGGCAAGGTGCTGACCTATGGCGAAGCCGACGTGCTGGTCACCCAGTTTGCCGCCTACCTGCTGGGCGAGCTGCAGCTGAAAAAGGGTGATCGCGTGGCGATCATGATGCCCAACTGCCTGCAGTACCCGATCGCCATTTTCGGCATCCTGCGCGCCGGGCTGACGGTGGTGAACGTCAACCCGCTGTACACCGCGCGCGAGCTCAAGCATCAGCTGGCCGATGCCGGTGTCTCCGTGCTGCTGGTGGTCGACAACTTCGGCGACACCGTGCAGCAGGTCATTGCCGATACGCCGGTCAAGCAGGTCATCACCACCGGCCTGGGCGACATGCTCGGCTTCCCCAAGGGCCCCATCGTCAACTTCGTGCTGAAGTACGTGAAGAAGATGGTGCCGGACTATGACCTGCCCAACGCCATCCGCTTCAAGGATGCGCTGAAGCTGGGCAAGAGCCACAGCATGCCGGTGGTCGAAGTCGACCACGAGGACATCGCCTTCCTGCAGTACACCGGTGGCACCACCGGCGTGGCCAAGGGCGCAATGCTGACGCACCGCAACCTGATCGCCAACATGCAGCAGGCCTCGGCCTGGATCGGCGCCTCGGGCGTCAAGCCGGGCGAGGAAGTGATCATCACCGCGCTGCCGCTGTACCACATCTTCGCGTTGACGGCGAACGGTCTGGTCTTCATGAAGCTCGGCGGCCTGAACTACCTGATCACCAACCCGCGCGACATGAAGGGTTTCATCAAGGAGCTCAAGAACAACCGCTTCACCGCCATCACCGGTGTCAACACGCTGTTCAATGGCCTGCTGAACACGGAAGGTTTCGATGAAGTCGACTTCTCCAATCTGAAGTTCGCCCTTGGCGGCGGCATGGCGGTGCAGCGCGCCGTGGCCGACAAGTGGAAGAAGGTTACCGGCGTCACCCTGGTGGAAGCCTACGGCCTGACCGAGACCTCGCCGGCGGCCTGCATCAACCCGCTGGACCTGAAGGAATACAACGGCGCCATCGGCCTGCCGATCCCCTCCACCGATGCCTGCGTCAAGAACGACGACGGCCAGATGGTGGCGATGGGCGAAGTAGGCGAGCTGTGCATTCGCGGCCCGCAGGTGATGAAGGGTTATTGGCACCGCCCCGACGAGACCGAAAAGGTCATGGACGCCGAAGGCTGGCTGCATACCGGCGACATGGCGCGCATGGACGAGAACGGCTTCTTCTATATTGTCGACCGCAAGAAGGACATGATTCTGGTGTCCGGCTTCAACGTCTATCCGAACGAAATCGAAGACGTGATCGCGATGATGCCGGGCGTGCTGGAAGTGGCAGCAGTCGGCGCACCCAGCGAGAAGTCGGGCGAAGTGGTGAAGGTGGTCATCGTCAAGAAGGACCCCAACCTCACCGAGGAGCAGGTCAAGGAATTCGCCCGTGCGAACCTGACCGGCTACAAGCACCCGCGCATCGTTGAGTTCCGCAAGGAACTGCCCAAGACCAACGTCGGCAAGATCCTGCGCCGCGAACTGCGCGACGCCAAGCCGGAAGCTTGATGCCGGCGGTTTGATATAGGCGACCTGATGCCGCCGACCTGAAACAGGCTGCGTGACACCCACAAACCTCCCTGGCAACAGGGAGGTTTTTTTATGCAATTTCAACAGCCGGCGGCAACGGATGTAGGAGCGGCGTAAGCCGCGAAGCTCGTAGATTGTCAGCCCGCGGAAATCTTTGACCGCCAAGCATTGCCAGCTTCGCGGCTTACGCCGCTCCCACAAAAACAAAAACAGCCAGCCGCCCTCCAATGTGGGAGCGGCAAAAGCCGCGAAGCTAACGGACTGTTAGGTTACGGAAATCTCTGGCCGTGAAGCATTTCCAGCTTCGCGGCTAACGCCGCTCCTACAAAAAAAACGGCCGACCCGCATTGTGGGAGCGGCATAAGCCGCGAAGCTAACGGACTGTTAGGTTACGGAAATCTCTGGCCGCGAAGCATTCCCAGCTTCGCGGCTTACGCCGCTCCCACAACACAACAACCTTGCTTGCCTTTACGGCGTGGCGCTCTGCAGCCGGTAGCTGGCTTGACTGCGGTATTCCACACCGTTCAACACGGTTCGCACTTCCACCGCATGTTCGCCCTCGGCCAGCTTGGTCGGCAACGCGCCGCGCCACAAATGGCTGGATGGCACGGCTTCCGGCGAGCGATCGTAGCCGCGCAGCGTGTCGGCCAGATCATCGGCGATGTTTTCCACCAGCAAGCGTGGATCCGGCTGCTCGACCTGCTTCATCGGCTGCCACTGTCCATCATCGACGCGGAACTCGACCGGCAGGCCAGCGTAGCCCATGAACACATTTGCGTAGATACCCCAGGCCGGGTAAGCGCCCTGGCGAAGCACCTTGGGTGCATGCAACGCGATCTGCTGATCGGCCGGGACACGGGCAACGCGGTACTCAACGCTGTACTGGCCGTGCGGGCGGATGTTGAGCAAGCCATAACCATTGGGCGTGCCGTCCGCCATGGTGGTATCCGGAATGCCCTGCGCATCCTTCACCCCCGACCAGAAGGCACCGCAGGCGGCGCCCACATTGTATTCGTGCAGCGGTTTGGTACCGTTCCAACCGTCCTGCGCCCCCCAGAACTTCTGGCTCTGGTTGTGGGTGTGGCCACTGACGATCAACGGATGTGGCACCTGCTCCAGCAGCTTGAACAGCCGCGCGCGGTCTTCCGCCCGGTAGACGTGATCGAACAAGGGAATGTGGAAGCCCAGCACCACCAGTTTGTCTTTCGGGATGGTCGGCAGATAGGCCTCAAGGAAGGCGAACTGATCCTCGCGCAGGCCACCGATATAGGCCGGCTTCTGGCCGGGCTGGGCGAGGATGTCGTCCAGGCCGATGAAGACCATTGACGCCTCTTCCCAGGCATAGGTGTCCGGGCCCAGCACACGATGGTAGCTGTCCAGCGAATTGGCGTCGGTGCTAGCGCCCAAGTCCATGTCGTGGTTGCCTGGCACGTGCAGCCACGGCACGCCCAGCGAGGTCACCGCTTTGGTCAGCGCCGGGTAGAGGCTGGGGTCGTCATTGGTGATGTCGCCCAAGGTCATGCCCAAACGCGCCTGGTGCTTGCCACGCAGCGGTTCAATGATGTCGCGCTCGAAGTAGCTCACATCCAACGCGTTGCTGGTCTGGCTGTCGGCCAGCAACAAAGCCTGGAAGCTGCTGGGTGCGCTCTTGTCCGGCATCAGCGCGAACGAGCGGCACTGCGCATCGCCCTCGCCTGCCTGCGGCCGCCAGACATCCGGCAGGCCATCGTAACGCTGGGCTGCGCTGTAGCCGGCCGGTTTGATCAGGAAGACATTCGGCTGGCTGGATGCGGGCAGTTGATAGCGGCCGTCCTTGCCGGTGCTGACGATATGCTGGCCGTCGGATACGCGGATAGCCGCCAAGGGCTGTTCGCCTGCGTCCTGTTGCCCATTGCCGTTGCGATCGAGGAAGACCGCGCCTTGGAGGCAGGAAGCGCTGGCAGCAAACGGTACGCAGGCCAGCAGCACGGCAGTCAGCAGGGATGGGCGCATGGGTTCCTCGGCAACGTTGGACAGTGGCCCATTATCGCCCCCGGATGCTGCAGCAGGGTTGCGTCAGCTGGCGAGCAATACCCAGGTAGAGCCGAGCCATGCTCGGCTGGGCTTTACCGGTGATAGTGGGGTTTGTTGTGAAGGCCCTTGCCGAGCATGGCTCGGCACTACATTGCGCGCGGTGCTCGGCTGCGCTTTATCGGTGACGGGGGGTTTTGTTGCGAAGGCCCCGCCCAGCATGGCTCGGCACTACCTAGCTGGCGGCTTTTTCGGCGGCCTTGGCGTGGCGGTCTTCCAGCACAGCGACGGCATCGTCCAGCGACAGGCCGCGGGCACGCAGCAATACGATCAGGTGGAACAGCAGGTCGGCCGATTCGCCCAGCAGTTCGTCATCGCGCTGCACGACGCCGGCCAATGCGGTTTCCACGCCCTCTTCGCCCACTTTCTGCGCGATATGCCGTGCGCCCTTCTCGAACAATTTGGTGGTGTAGCTGTTGAGCGGGCGATCATGCTCGCGCTGCCTGATCAAGGCATCCAGCGCACCAAGGAAGTTGCCCGGCGCCGCGCTGAAACAGCTGCTGCTGCCGGTATGGCAGGTTGGGCCATGCGGGCGCACGGTGACCAACAGCGTGTCGTTGTCGCAATCGCTGCGGATGTCGACCAGATCCAGGTGGTTGCCCGAGGTCTCGCCCTTCGTCCACAGGCGCTTCTTGCTGCGGCTGAAGAAAGTGACCTTGCCGCTGTCGCGGGTGCTGTCCAGCGCCTCGCGGTCCATATAGCCCAGCATCAGCACACGCAGCGTGGCCTCGTCCTGGATGATGACGGGCATCATCCCGTTGACCTTTTCCCAGTCCAGTGCGGCCGGATCAACCGGTTTGAATTCAGTAGACATCCCTAACCTCGATTTGTTGTTCGCGCAGGAACTGCTTCAGTTCCGGAATTGCGATGGCACCGGAGTGGAAGACACTGGCAGCCAAAGCCCCGTCAACGTCAGCCTGTTCGAATACATCGGCGAAATGCTGTGGCGTGCCCGCGCCGCCAGAGGCGACCAACGGAACCGTGCACAGCGCCCGGGCCTGGCGCAACTGTGCAATATCGTACCCCTTGCGCACGCCATCGCTATCCATGCAGTTCAGCACTATTTCACCTGCGCCGTGAGCCTGCACTTCACGCACCCAGTCCAAGGTCAGCCTGGCCTCGGCGCGGGTCTTGCTCGGATCGCCGGTATAGGAGCGCACCCGCCACTGCCCGTCGGGCTCGGCGATGGAATCGATGCCGACCACCACGCATTGCTGGCCAAACGCCTCGGCCAGCTCGGCAATCAGGTGCGGGCGTTCCAGCGCCGGGGTATTGACTGAAATCTTGTCGGCACCGGCATTGAGCACTGCACGCGCGGTTTCCACATCGCGGATACCGCCCGCCACGCAGAACGGAATATCGATCAGCCGCGCCACCCGCTCAATCCACGCGCGGTCCACCGAACGCCCCTCCGGGCTGGCGGAAATATCGTAGAACACCAGTTCGTCAGCGCCCTGGTCGCGGTAGCGTAGCGCCAGTTCGGTGATGTCGCCCATGTCGATGTGGTCGCGGAACTTGACGCCCTTGACCACCCGGCCTTCGCGCACGTCCAGGCAGGGAATGATGCGGCGGCTCAGCATGACAAGGCCTCGTCCAGTTGCAGCCGCCCTTCCAGCAGCGCCTTGCCGAGCACCGCGCCACCGCAGCCTGCAGCCTTGGCTGCGCGGATGTCGGCAGCATCACGCACGCCGCCAGAGGCCTGCACGGCGACGCCGGGCAGCAGCTTGGCCAAGTGGGTGTAGAGCTCGATGTTCGGACCGGAAAGCATGCCGTCGCGGGAAATATCGGTGCACAGCAGGTGCTTCATGCCGGCCTGCGCGTAGCGGCTGGCCAGTTCATCCAGGGTGACATCGGCGGTCTCGGTCCAGCCATGTACCGGCAGGCGCCAGACACCGTCTTCACCCTGGCGGGTATCCAGCGCGATGGTCAGCTGCTCGGCGCCAAACTCGGCCAGCCATGCCAGCACCTGCTCGGGTTGGCGAACCGCCAGCGAACCGATCACCACGCGGCTGGCGCCGGCATCGAGGATGCGCGCGACGTCGTCGCGGCCACGTACGCCACCGCCGGTCTGCACCTTCAACGGCGTGGTCGCGGCGATCTGCTGCAGCAGCGGCGCCAAGGTATAGCCGCCGGCCTTGGCCGCATCCAGATCGACCAGATGCATCCAGCTGGCGCCGGTGCTGGCAAATACCTGCGCGCGTGGCAAGGCATCGTCGCCATAGGTGGTCTGCTTGGCGTAATCGCCCTGCAGCAGGCGCACCACACGGCCGTCACGGATATCCAGCGCGGGGTAGACGGTAAAACTCATGCGGCGATCTCAAGAAAATTCTGTAGGATGCGTGCGCCAGGCCCAGCCGAACGCTCGGGATGGAACTGTGCGCCGCACAAGCGGCCACGCTGTACCACCGCAGTAAACAGGCCGCCGTGGTGGCAGGCGGCAACCGTGTCGGAAGTGACCGGCGCCGCGTAGCTGTGCACGAAGTAAGCGCTGGAACCAAGCGGCACGCCATCCAGCAAGGGCGACTCGCGCAGCGCCAGCAGTTTGTTCCAGCCCATATGCGGAACACGTACGCCCACACCAGGGTGCATGCGACGGACAATGCCCGGCAGCAGGCCGAGGCATTCCACATCGCCCTCTTCCGAGCGCTCGAACAAAAGCTGCATGCCCAGACAGATGCCGATCAACGGCACCTGCAAATCGCGCAGTGGTTGTACAAGACCCTGCGCGTGCAGCCGGCGCATACCCTCCGCGGCCGCGCCAACGCCCGGCAGGATCACCCGCTCCAGACCGTCCAGATCACCCGCTTCGCGGACCATCTGCACGTCAACCTGCAGCCGCTCCAACGCATAGCGCACCGAACCCAGATTGGCGCCGCCGGCATCCACCAGACCGACCTTGCTCACAAGGCCCCCTTGGTGGACGGCAGCTCGGTGCCTTCCTTGCGGATGGCCTGGCGCAGTGCGCGAGCCAATGCCTTGAAGCAGGCCTCCACCTTGTGGTGGTCATTCTCACCTTCCACCTTGAGGTTGAGGTTCAGCCCGCTGGCATCGCATAGCGAACGGAAGAAGTGCGGCACCAGTTCGGTCGGCATGTCGCCCACGCGCTCTCGCTTGAATTCGCCATCAAACACGAAGTAAGGCCGGCCGCTGAAATCCAGCGCGGCGCTGGCCAGGGTTTCGTCCATCGGCAAGGTAAAGCCATAGCGACCGATGCCGCGCTTGTCGCCCAGCGCTTCGCGCAATGCCTGGCCGAGCGCAAGGCCTGTGTCTTCGATGGTGTGGTGCTCGTCGATGTGCAGATCGCCCTTGGCCTCCACTTCCAGCGCGAAACCGCCATGGCGGCCGATCTGGTCCAGCATATGGTCGAAGAACGGCAGGCCGGTGTTGATCCTGGAGCTGGCCACCTTGTCCAGGTCAACGAAGACACGGATCTGGGTTTCCTTGGTGTCGCGCTGCACGGTGGCGCGGCGCGGCGCATCGGCCAGCTCGTGGGCAATCGCATCCCAGTCCCACTCGCCGCCGAACTGTTCGGTGCGCAGCTGGAAGCCGCGGATCTTCATGTTGTCGGCGAACTGGATGTCGGTTGGGCGGTCGCCCACCATCCCTGAGCGCGCCCAGTCGATGCTGCGGTCCTGCAGGTACGGCACCATCATGCCGATGCCCGGCTTGCGGTTGGGGCTGTTGTCCTGCGGCCAGCTCGGATCGATCAGCACGTCGCGGAAAGTGATGCCCTGGCTGGCGAAAATCTGCAGCATCAGATCATTCGGCCCATCAAAGCTCGCTTGGGAATAGCCCTCGCTGCCCAGCCCGTCCTGGTTGGAGACGATGACGAACTGGTAGCCGGCATCGCGCAGCTTGAGCATGGCCGGGATCACGTTCCTGACGAAGCGGATCTTCTCGTAGGCGTCGATCTGGAAGTCGGCCGGCTCCTCGATCAAGGTGCCATCGCGATCGACAAACAGAATGGGGGTCATGCGGACGGCTCCAGCGTGGCAAGTGCGTCAAGGACGTGATCATTTTGTTCGGGGGTGCCCAGCGTGATGCGCAGGGCGTCGTGCAACTGCGGCGCGGCGCGCTGATCGCGCACCACCACGCCGGCTTTCAACAAGGCCTGGAACGCCGCTTCGGCATCGTTGAAACGCACCAGCAGGAAGTTCGCATCCGAGCCGTAAACATGGCGTACACAGCGCTGCAGCGACAGCGCAATGCGCAGGCGGTCGCGCTCACCGCGCACGGTGGCGATGCGCGCGCGGGTCTGCACCAGCGCAGCCTCGTCCAAGCCGGCAAGCGCCAGCGTTGAGCAAGGCGTCGGGATCGGGTACGGCGCCTGGCAGCGGCGCAGCACGCTGATCAGTGCCGCATCGGCAATCACGCAGCCAATGCGTGCGGCCGCCAGCGCATGCGCCTTCGACAGCGTACGCAGCACGGCAATATTGTCGAAGCGCGCCATCAAGGTAGTCGCAGAAGGTTCGTCGGCGAATTCGGCATAGGCTTCATCCACCACCACCAAGGCCTGACCGCGCAATGCTTGGGCCACGGTTTCGATCTGATCCAAGGTGATGCTCAGGCCACCGGGATTGGAAGGCGAACATAGGAACACCAGTTTGGCCCCACCCTCCTTCGCCGTGGTGATGATGCGGGCTATATCCGGCACCAGGCCTGCGTCGGTGTCGAGCAGCGGCACTTCCAGCGCCGGCGCATTCTGCAACCGCGCACTGACCGCGTACATGCCGAACACCGGCGGCGTATACAGCACCGCATCGCGGCCGGGCACGCACAGGGCGCGTACCAGTAGATCGATGGCTTCATCGCTGCCGCGACCGATCAGCAGCTGCTCGGCTTGGCAGCCATAAAGGCTGGCCAGCCGCTCGCGCAGTGCCTGCGGTTGCGGGTCGGGATAACGGCGGCAGCTGGCCTCGGCGTCGCCAGGGTTGGCCCATGCCGATTCATTCGCGTTGAGCCAGATCTCGCCTTGCAGCTTGGCGCTGCGTGCCGACGAATAACCGCCAAAGTCGCGCAGATCATCACGGACCAGATCAAGCACGCTGCTCACGGCGCAACCCCCAGCCGCAGCGCGACCGCGTTGGCATGCGCACCCAGACCCTCGGCGCGGGCCATGGTCAGCGCACACGGGCCGATGGCCGTGATTCCTGCCTGGCTGGCCGCCTGCACGCTGATCTGGTTCTGGTAACTGGCCACACTGACGCCGCTGTAGGCGCGGGCCGCGCCCGCCGTTGGCAGCACGTGATTGGTGCCGGAGCAGTAGTCACCCAGCGCCTCGGGCGTGTAGTCACCCAGGAACACCGAGCCGGCGGCTTCCACCTTGTCCAGCCATTGCCGCGGTTCGCGCAGGGCCAGAATCAAGTGCTCAGGCGCATACCGGTTGGAGATTTCAAATGCCTGCGCGATCGATTCAACCTTGACCAGCAGCGAGGCCGTCAACGCCTGACGGGCGATGGCCTCACGCGCGAGCTGCACGACTTGGGCTTCCACTTCGTCCTGCACGGCGGCAATCATCGCCGCATCGTCGCAGAGCAGCAGCACCTGCGAATCCGGGCCGTGCTCGGCCTGTGACAGCAGATCGGCGGCAACAAAGGCAGCGTTGGCGCCGGCATCGGCGATCACCAGCACTTCCGACGGACCGGCCGGCATGTCGATGGCGGCAGCACCGGCCTGGGCAACCTGTTGCTTGGCTTCGGTAACAAAACTATTGCCCGGCCCGAACAGTTTGTCGCAGGACGGGACCGATTCGGTGCCATAAGCCATGGCGGCGATGGCCTGCGCCCCACCGATCTTGAACACGCGGTGCACGCCGGTCAGGCGCGCGGCCACCAACACGGCCGGATCGGCGCTGCCGTCCTTGCGCGGCGGCGTGCACAGCACCACTACACGGCAGCCAGCCAGCATGGCCGGCACGCCCAGCATCAACGCGGTGGACGGCAGCGGCGCGCTGCCTGCCGGTACATACAGGCCCACGCGCGAGATCGGCCGGATGACTTTTTCGCAGACCACGCCCGGCGCGGTTTCCACGCTATAGGGCTGGGCCATGCCGGCGCGGTGGAAGCGATCGATGCGATCGGCAGCCTGCTGCATGGCGATGCGCAGTTCTGCCGGCACTGCCAGTTCGGCGGCGGCAAATTCGGCCTCGCTGACTTCAAAGCGCTCTGGCGCGACGCCGTCGAAACGCTCGGTGATTTCACGCAATGCCGCGTCGCCACGACTGCGCACCTGCTCGATCAGGCCGGCGACGGACTCGCGGGTCTGGACGGCAACAGTCTGCACCGGACGGGTAAGTGCACGCGCCTGTGCAGCGGCGTCGAGCGCGTTCCAATCGAGGATGTTCATACCAGCGACTTCTCCACCGCCAATACCATCAGGCCTTGGGCGCCGGCACGTTCCAGTTCTTCCAGGCGCTGCCAGCTGAGCGCGCCGCTGCACATGGTCTGCAGCCGCACCGCATCGCCCTGCCCCGGCAGCCGCAGCAGCGGCTCGGCGTCGGGCAGTAGGCGCGCAAGTTCTTCGACGCGGTCTTCGCTGGCGCTGAACATGAGCAGCTTCTGGTCCTGCACCTTGCTCAGGCCATCCAGGCGACGCAGCAGCATCGCCATCAGGCCCGCGCGGGCGTCGTCGAGCTCATGTACCGGCCCGGCGAGCACGGCTTCGCTCTCCAGCAGCACTTCCACCGGCTTGAGTTGGTTGGCGGCCAGCGTGGCGCCGCTGGAGACCAGGTCACAGATCAGCTCGGCGGTGCCCAGCTTCGGGGCGATTTCCACCGAACCGGACAGCTCCACGACCTGCGCATCCACGCCCTTTTCCTTCAGCCATGCGGCCAGGATGGCAGGGTAGCTGGTGGCGATGCGCTTGCCCTGCAGCATCTGCACGCCCTGCCAATCCCATTCCTCCGGCACCGCGATCATCAGCCGGCAGGAGCCGAAGCCGAGGCCACGCAGCGGCTGGTAGACATCGGGCAAGCCGATCTGGCGGCGTGCCTTGGCCTGCTCGTCGAGTTCGTTCAGGCCAACCACACCCAGGTCGCAGACGCCGTCGGCGATCAGCCCCGGGATGTCATCGTCGCGCACCAGCAACAGGTCCACCGGCAGCGACTCGCCGAAGCAGAACAGCTTGTCGCGGCTCTGCCGCCAGCTCAGTCCACAGGCCGCCAGCAGGCTGCGCGCGGGATCGGCCAGGCGGCCGCTTTTCTGAATGGCGATACGCAGCCGGTCGCGTGCCGGGGCGGTGGTTGAAGCACTCATGGGGTTATCTCAGTTGGATTCGGTTTTGCGCGTGGCGAGGCGTTCGATGGCGACGGCATAGCCGCCGGCACCATGCTCGAGCGAGCGCGCGACCCGGCCTATGGTGGTGACGCTCACCCCGGTCAGGTCATAGATCTCACGATAGGGCACGCCCTTGCGCAGCAGCGGCACTACCCGCCAGCGGTCGGCCATGGCTTCCAGCTCTGCCGGCGTGCACAGATCGCGCAGGAAGGCCTGCGCCTCCTGCGGCTTGTCGAGGGCGGCAAAAGCCCGCGCCAGCGTCTTCAGCGCTGCATCGGCGGCCTTGTCACGTTCGGTTTCCTGACGAGTCTTCATTTGCATCAATGTAATAGCGTGCTAATACATTAGTGCGTAACCGGCGGAGAGTCAAACCGGCTCCCTTGTAGTGCCGAGCCATGCTCGGCAGGAGCATTACCGGGAAATCCTCTGCCGAGCATGGCTCGGCACTACAGGGTTCATGCGCCGGGACGGCGCCAGGTGCCTGTTGCTGTCAGCGAAAGACCTCCCCTCCGCTGCGCGAAAGGGCGGGAGCAGAAACGGTAGAGCCGAGCCATGCTCGGCTGGGGCATTACCAGGAAGGCCTTTGCCGAGCATGGCTTGGCACTACCTTTCGTGCCGGCCACCTTCATCGCGAAGGCATAAAAAAAGCCCCGCTATGCGGGGCTTTTCGATCAGCGCGCCATTGCGCGGGTCTGTTCCAGCTCTACCTGGAGGGTAGATGCCAGTTCATCCCTGGCCACTTCGAACTGCTGTTCACGCAGCAGGTCCTTGACCGCGACCACACCGCGCGCCAACTCATCCTCACCGGCCAGCACCACGAAGCGGATGCCTGCCTTGGCGGCGTACTGGAACTGCTTGCCGATCTTCTTCGGCTCCATCTGCACTTCGGTGTTGATGCCGCCAGCGCGCAGGCGACGGGCGATATCCAGCGACTGCGGCATGGCCGCCTCGTCCATCAAGGCCACCATCGCGTGCACGCTGCTTTCAGCAATGCCATCGATCAGGTTGGCTTCGCGCAGCTGCCAGAACAGGCGTGTCAGGCCGATGGAAATGCCAACGCCTGGCAGCTTGGACTTGGTGTAGTGGCTGGCCAGGTCCTCGTAACGGCCGCCCGAGCAGATCGAGCCGATCTGCGGGTGGTCGACCAGGCTGGTCTCGTAAACCGTGCCGGTGTAGTAATCCAGGCCGCGGGCGATGGAGAAATTCAGGCAATAGGCGGTCTCCGGCACACCCAGCGCCTTCACCAGTTCCAGCACTTCACGCAGCTCGGCAGCGCCGGTGCGCAGCGACTCACTGGCCGATTGGCCAGCCGCCGCCAGCACCGCGTCGATCTGCGCCAATGCATCCGCGTGCGAGCTGGAGCGCACTTCGACAAAGGACAGGATGCGCTCGACCGCGTCGGCCGGCAGGCCGAAATCCGGGCCAACCAGGGTTTCACGCACGTAATCGGGACCGCGCTTGTCGAGCTTGTCGACTTCACGCAGCACCAGCGCCTGCTGCTCGGCATCCACCACGCCCTGCGCTTCAAAGAAGCCGCGCATCAGCTTGCGGTTGTTCAGCTGCACGGCAAAGTTGCCGATGCGCAGCTCGGAGAACACCGCGTAGATCACCGCCAGCACTTCGGCGTCGTAGCGGATGCTCAAGCTGTCCTTGCCGATCACATCGACGTCGCACTGGTAGAACTCGCGGAAGCGGCCACGCTGGGCGCGCTCACCACGGTAGACGCGCTGCATCTGGTAGCGGCGGAACGGGAAGGTCAAGTCATGCTCATGCTCGGCTACATAGCGGGCCAGCGGCACGGTCAGGTCGAAGCGCAGCGCCATTTCCGGCAGCCCGCCCTTGTCGGCCGATTCGGCGGCATTGGCCAGCGCACCGGTGGACTGCACGAAGTACACCTGGCGCTCGGTTTCGCCGCCGGATTTGGTCAGCAGCACGTCGGACAGCTCGAACACCGGGGTTTCCACCGGCAGGAACCCGAAGCGCTCGTAGTTGCGGCGGATGACGTCCAGCATGCGCTGGAACGCGATCTGCTCGCGCGGCAACAATTCCATGATGCCGGGCGGGGTACGGGGCTTGATCACGGGCAAAACTCCTGCAACTCAATAGGGAAACGGTTGCCAATTCTAGCCGCACACCGCCCGTCTGGCCGCATGAAGTATCATTTAGGACAACCGTCCCCCCAATCAAGACATGTCCCGGCCAGCCCAAGGCACCGAGCAATCCCCGGTTTCGTCCATTGCGGCAGAAGGCAATGGCGTGCGCGAGTGCCTGCAGTGCTCGGTCCGCCACCTGTCGGTGTGCTCGGCCCTGTCCTGCGATGAAGTGCATGCGCTGGAGCAGATTACCGTGTCCACGCCGGTGGCGATGGGCACCACGCTGGCCCGTGCCGGCGAGCCGCGCGCATATGTCTATACAGTAACCGAGGGCGCGCTGCGCCTGGTCCGGACCTTGGCCGATGGCCGCCGCCAGGTGAACGGTTTCGTACTGCCGGGCGATTACCTGGGCCTGAGCGGCAGCGACCATCACCGTTACGACATCGAGGCGATCGCGGACAGCCGCGTCTGCCGCGTCCCCACCACGCAGATGCGCGACCTGCGCCAACGCTACCCGCACCTGGAGCGCAAGCTGTTGCAGCGCGCCTGCCAGGAACTGGACGCGGCACAGGACAACGCATTGGCCCTGGCGCGGTTGCAGCCGCCGGAGCGGCTGGCGGATTTCCTGCTGCGGCTGGCCGCGCGCGAGGCCACCTTGAACGGGCGCAGCAGCAACCGTGTCTCGCTGCCGATGGGCCGCGGCGATATCGCCGACCATCTGGGCCTGACCATGGAAACGGTGAGCCGCACCTTCACCAAGCTGCGCCAGCAGGGGCTGATCGCCCTGCCCCATCTGAACGTGGTCGAGATCCTGGATTTCGCCGAGCTGCAGCACCTGGCCAACGACGAGTTTTGAGGCTGCACCAGTAGAGCCGAGCCATGCTCGGCTGAAGCTCTACGGTGAAGCTTCTGCCGAGCATGGCTCGGCACTACAGGGGCGCGACGCCTGCGGAAGCTGTAGGAGCGGCGTAAGCCGCGAAGCCCGTACACTTCCAGAACGCAAAAATTGTTGACTGCGAAACAATATCTGCTTCGCGGCTTATGCAGCTGGCCTATCGGTAAGGCCTCTGCCGAGTATCGCTCGGCACTACAAGCGAGGCCGGCCGGCGCTTCCTGTGGGAGCGGCGTAAGCCGCGAAGCTCCTGCATTTTCAGATTGCAGAAATTATTGGCTGCGAAACAGTGCCGGCTTCGCGGCTTACGCCGCTCCTATAGTTGATCTTCCGGTGAAGCCCCTGCCGAGCATGGCTCGGCACTACAGACTGCGGGTTAGAGCAGTTTTTCGCGCAGGGCGGCGTATTCCGGGGCGCAGGGTTCGGCGTGGGCCGGGCGCTTGAGCAGCTCGGCCAAGGCCGGCGGCACCTCGACTTCGCGACCTATCAGCGGCTCGACCACCGATTCGAACTTGGCCGGGTGCGCAGTCGCCGCCACCGCCCAATGTTCATTGGCGGCCGCACTACCACTGGCACGCAGTTGCTCCAGCACATACACCGCGGTTGCGGTATGCGGGCAGAACACTTCGCCATGATCGCGGTAGCGGGCGGCAATCGTGTCGCGGATGGTGGCGTCGCTTACCGCCTGCGAGGTGAATGCAGCGCGCAAGGCTGCATCATCGCCGTTGTACAGCCAGCGCAGCCGCTCGAAGTTGCTGGGCGCGCCAACATCCATGGCGTTGGCCAAGGTCGCAACGCTGGCCTTGGGCGCGTAATCGCCGCCGCTGAAGTAATCCGGCAACACGCGATTGGCATTGGTCGCCAATACGATCCGCCCCAATGGCACACCCAGCGCTCGCGCCATCACCGCCGCCATCGCATTGCCCAGATTGCCGGTAGGAATGACGAAGTTCAGCAGGCCGCCGTGCGCGGCCTGATGGGTGAGCGCCGCATGCGCGTAATAGCTCATCTGCGGCAGCAATCTGCCGAGGCTGATGCTGTTGGCCGAGCTCAACGGTACCTGTGCCTGCAGCTCGGTGTCGCCCAGCGCCTGCTTGGCCATGGTCTGGCAATCATCAAACGAGCCGGCCACCCGCAGCGCACGGATGTTGCCGCCCAGGCAACCTAATTGATGCGCTTGCCGCGGCGATACCCGCCCATCCGGGTACAGCACCACCACCTGCAGATTCGGCTGATTGTGGAAGGCGGCAGCGACGGCGGCACCGGTATCACCGGAGGTCGCAACCACGATCGTCAGCGGTCGCTCCTGCCCTGTGCGCAAGCGCGACAGGCTGGCAGCGAGGAAGCGCGCACCGAAATCCTTGAACGCCGCGGTGGGCCCGTGGAACAGCTCCAGCACATGATCATTGGGTGTAGCCAAGGCCTGCAGCGGTGCGGGGAAATCAAAGGCCTCGCTGCAGATTGCCGCCAACTCAGGCGCCAATGCATCGGCTGCGAAGAACGGCTGCAGCAGGTCGGCAGCGGTGGCCGCAAGCGTGGTACCGGGCTTCAGGTTGCGCGCTGCAGGCATCTGCTGCGGCACGTACAGGCCACCGTCCGGTGCCAGCCCGGCCGCAATGGCCTGGCTCAAGGTGACGGCGGGAGAAGCGTTGCGGGTAGAGATGAAGTTCATTCGAAAATCCGCGAAAGGGTTGAAGTACTGCATGCGACGCAAGCGTGATGAGCGGCCGTTCAATCCGGCCGCTGCGGGCTCACAGCAGGCGCGCACCGGGACTGTTGACCGGGGTCACCCAGCTTTGGCTGCCGAATCCTGCCGCAGCAAATGCCGACTGCACCTTGGGTGCGGCCGCGAGCGCGGTGTCACGGTCCTCAAACCAGGCAAACACGCTGGGACCAGCACCGGAAATACTGGCGCCCATCGCTCCGGCCGCCAGTGCCGCTGCCTTGGCGGCGTCAAAGCCGATGATCAACGGCGCACGCCGTGGTTCGATCAGCACGTCGGCCAAGCCAGCCCGCACCAAGTTGGCATCGCCAGCGTGGCAACCGGCCAGTACCAGCGCCAGATTACTGCTCTGCGCGACGAACTCCTTCAATGCATAGCTTCCCTGCAAGGCGGCGCGGGCGCGGCGCGTTTCCAGCAAAGCATCCGGATGTACCAGCAGGCTATGCCACTGTGCGGGCACCGACACCGGCACCAGCCGCTCCAAGGTGGACAACACCAGCCCGCCAAGAAACATCGGTCCCAGGTTGTCGCCGTGGCGGCTGCCGCTGGCCACCGCCTCGCCTTCCAGTGAATACAGATACAGCTGCTCGCGGCTCAAAGGCATATCCAGCAGTGCATTGGCCGCCACCAGTGCAGCCACGCACGATGCCGCCGAGCCGCCCATCCCGGAACTGAGTGGAATGCCCTTGTCGATCTCCACTTCAAAGCCGTACGTCAGCCCCAAGGCCTGGCGCAATGCGATCAACGCCGCGCCGGCGGTGTTGCTGGGCGCATCCAACGGCAATTCCACAGCAGCGCCACGAATGGCGGCGATGCGCACTTCCGGCGCGTCTATGCGGCGCACGGTTACGGTGTCGCCGACATCCGGTACCGCGTAGCCGAGCAGATCAAAACCAACCGCTACGTTGGCCACCGAAGCGGGCGAGAACGCCCGCGCTTCGCGCAACCCTGAATTCCTCAAGCCATCACTCACAATCGCGCTCCCTCGCCTGCTGCGACCCGCAGCACATCCGCAAATACGCCGGCTGCCGTCACTTCCGGGCCTGCACCCGGGCCCTGCACCACCAATGGATTGTCGCAATAGCGACGGGTGGTGAACTGCACCACGTTGTCGGTCAGGCGCAGGTTGGCGAAGGCATGGTCACCCGGCAACTCGACCAGTCCCACGCTGGGCTGCTGACCCGGTTTGAACTGGGCCACATAGCGCAGTACATTGCCACGTGCGCGCGCTTCGGCAAGCCGTTGTGCGAAGCCCGCGTCCACCTCATGCAGGCGCGCCATGAAGTCGTCCACGCTTGCCTGCTGCAGCGCCGCCGGCACCAGGCTTTCCACCGCAACATCTTCCAGGCTCAGCTCGTAACCAGCCTCGCGTGCCAGGATGACCAGCTTGCGCGCCACGTCCACGCCAGACAGATCATCGCGCGGGTCCGGCTCGGTATACCCCATGCCGCGCGCCTGCGTGACCAGCTCGGAGAACGGCACGCTGCCATCATATTTATTGAACAGCCACGCCAAGGTGCCGGAGAAAATACCGGCTATCGCGGTGACTTCATCGCCGGTATCCACCAGATCGCGCAAGGTGGTGATCACCGGCAGGCCGGCGCCCACCGTCGCTTCGTAGCGGAAGCGCGCACCGGTCGATGCGGCCGCCTCACGGATGGCCTGATAGCGCGCCAATGGGCCGGAACCGGCCTGTTTGTTGGGCGTCACCACATGGATGCCCGCAGCCAGCCAGCCCGCGTAGCGGTCGGCCACCTCGGCGCTGCCACTGCAGTCGATGATCAACGTGTGCGGCAGCCGCGCCGACAACAGATGCTCGGTGAACAGGTCCAGGTCATTGGGCAGCGCGGCCGAATCGAATGCCGCCTTCCAGTTGCCGTGCAGGCCCCGCTGGTCGAGCACCATACGGTTGCGCGAGGCCACCGCACGCAGCCGCAGGTCCAGTTTCGCCCTGGCCAGCAGTGCTGCTTCGGACGCATACAGCTGCTCGAGCAGGGCCGCGCCCACGTTGCCCGGCCCGATCACGCCTACCGAGAAGGTCTGCGGCGACAGCCAGAACCCGGCATGCGCTGCACGCAAGGCTTTAGTGGCGTCGCCCGCCCCGATCGCCACCGAGATGTTGCGCTCGGACGAACCCTGCGCAATGGCAAGAATATTGACCTGGGCCCGGCCCAACGCCTCGAACAGGCGTGCGGCCACGCCCGGCTGGCCGGCCATGCCGTCGCCGACGGCGGCGAGCACGCTCACCCCTTGGGTCAGCTGTACACGCTGCACCTGGCCCGCTGCCAGCTCGTGCGAGAAGCCCTGTAACAAGGCATCGCGTGCGCGCTCGGACTCGCCCTGCTTGACCACGCAGCAGATCGAGTGCTCGGACGAGCCCTGCGAGATCATCACCACCGAAACGTGCGCATTGCGCAGCGCGGCGAAGACACGCTCGGCGGTGCCCGGCACACCCATCAGGCCGGTACCTTCCAGATTCAGCACGGCCAGATCCGAGCTCAAGGTCAAACCCTTGATCGGGCCGCTGCTGGAGCTTTCGGCGGTGATGCGGGTGCCCGGATGATCGGGCTGGAACGTGTTGCGGATGATGATCGGCAGGCCACGTTCGATCGCCGGCGACATGGTCTGCGGATGTACAACCTTTGCGCCGAAATAGGCCAGTTCGCAGGCTTCGTCATAGCTGAGGGCGTCCAGCTGCACGGCCTCAGGCACCACCCGTGGGTCGGCCGACAGCACGCCATCCACATCGGTCCAGATATGCAGTTCGTCAGCCGCGAACAAGGCCGCGAAGATCGCGCCAGAGAAATCACTGCCGTTGCGGCCCAGCGTGGTGATATGGCCCTTGCGGTCACGGGCCACGAAGCCGGTCACCACCAAGCGTCGCGCCGGATGCGTTTCGCGCCACAGTGCGAGTCTGGCGGCGCTGGACTTCCAGTCCACGTCCACACCCAGCTCGCCGTGGTTGACCACCAGCACGTCGCGGGCATCGAGCACATCGGCATCTTCGCCCAGTACCTGCAGGTGATGGCCCAGCAGGTGGGCGGAAAACACCTCGCCCAGACCCTGCACGCGATCCAGCACTTCCTGCGGCAGCTCGCCGATCACCGCCAATGCGGCAAGGATTTCACGCAGGCGCTCGAAGCGCGCGTCCAGCCATTCGATGGTCGCCCCGGAATGTTCGCCCAGCAGCGCAGCAGCCGCGCCGCGATGGCGCGCGCGCAGCTCGTGCCAGCGCTCGTCCCAGGCCGGGTCAGCCGCCGCTGCGGCCCTGGCCAGGTCGATCAGCGCATCGGTGACGCCCTTCATCGCCGAGACCACGGTCACCTGCTGCTGCTCGTCGCGGTCAAGCAGCAGCTTGCCTACATGGCGGTAACGGTCAGCGTCAGCGACGGAGGTACCGCCGAATTTGTGCACGACGGTGCGGACGGCAGCGTTCGCGGCAGGATCGGCGGGTGAAGCAGCAACTGGCGACATCGGAAGAACCTCGGCTGAAGGCCCCGACACGCATCTGGATGGAGTTCCCCCGCATCCTGATCCGGGTGCGGGGCCGTGGTTTTCGGAAATTACGCGAAGACGACGGGCCGCACCGGGCTAATGGTGACGGTAATAGTGGTGGTGGTAATGGCGCCGCCGAAGCCAGGCACGCTCACTCGGCCGCCCAGGGGCGTTTGCGAGGTCATGGCGGGGGACTGCGGGCTGTTCATGGCCCTCAAGAGACAACAGCACCGATCAGGCTGTCAAGTGCTGCGATGCAAAAACCCAATTGAAGGCAACTTCGCCGAAGCGGCAGGTAAAAGTTGCAAATGTCACCAGCCGCGAACGTCGCGCATCTCACGCCCAAGCAGCGGTCAATGCCTCGCACAACGTAGGGCAGTCGTCTGACCGGACCTTACGCGGGGGCGACTGCCATTCCATTCGAAAGCACCAGTCAAAGCCGGCTTTCGCTGCCTGACTGCGCGGAAACCTTCAGGCTGGATCGGTTGCAGGCGTCGCCGGACGGTGTGCCGCCGCGCTCCACGCAACCCCGGCAATCAGGCACAGCGCGGCGATCACCTCGACCGCAACCGGCCAGCGCTGCTGCCAGACAAAGCCATAGAGCAGCCCAAACAAGGTCTCGAACACGATCATCTGGCCGCCCAGGGTCAATGGCAGGGCGCGGCTGGCGCGGTTCCAGCAGGCATTGCCCAGGATCGAGGCGAACACCGCCACCGCCGCCGCCATCATCCAGAAACCGGTCCACTCGCGGCCCGTATGCCCGGCCCCGCCATCGGCGAAGGCGATGGGCGCCAGCAGCAAGGCCAATCCGCCAGTCGCCACGCCGGTCAGCAATGACCAGTCATGCCCGGATACCTCCGGCACCCTGGCCAACCAGCGGGTATTGCCTACCGAATAGGCAGTCCAGGACAGCAGCGCGCCCACACCGCACAACAGGCCGATCAGGCGCTGCGTGGTGCTGGCCTGTACATGTGAGGAGACGATGGCCTCGTAGCCCATCAGCACCACGCCGGCCACGCACAAGGCCAATGCCGGTGCCAGCCGTGACAACGGCACCGCACCTGGCTCACGCGCCCCCACCACCGCCACCAACACCGGCACCATGCCGACGATCAACGCAGCAGCGCCGCCCCCGCTCCACTGCACGCAGATGGACAACATGACGAAATAGAGCAGATTGCCCAGCAGGCTCAACCAGGTCAGCGCGGTCCATTCGGCCTTGCCTATACGCACGCGCAGCGCCGGCCAGCGCGGCACCAGCAGGATCACCGCCACCAGGCCATAAATAAGGTAACGCGCCGCAGCCAGCTGCATCGGCGAGAAATCGGCCAGCACCGCCGGCGCCAGGAACACCAGCCCCCACAGCGCACCGGAAGCAATGCCATTGCCGATACCGAACCACATCCGATCTTTCATCAACCCACCCGCTGTTCCGATACCGCACCAGCATCCATGTGCCGGCCGGGCCTGTATTGTCCCAAACTACGCGGCGATGGGCTGAAACTACGCATCGAACCGACGACGGTACTGCCCCGGCGTGGTGCCCAGCGAACGGCGCATGGCACGGCTCAAGGCGGCTTGATCGGAAAAACCGGACTGCTGGGCAATCTGCGCCAGTGACTGACTGCCGGCAGCCAATTGCCGCTGGGCGAACCGCAGCCGCTGCTGCAGCAACCATTGCCCGGGGGTAAGCCCATACTCGCGCTTGAATACGCCGTGCAAGGCGGTCAAGCCGATACCGGCCACCTGCGCCATGCGTACCAATGGCCAAGGCTGACCGGGCGCATCCAGAATCTGCGCGTACAGGCGCTGCAATCCAGCTGCGTGCGGCACCACCGCCACGGGTTCGGCAAACAGGGCGTCCAGCAACAACGGCAGCGCATGCTGTGCCAGCGCCGTGCTCACCGCTGCCTGCGACCCGGTTCGTATTTCAACAAATTCAAGCAAGCTGCGGGCAGCGGCGGAAACCTGCAGGAACGGACGTTGCCACCCCCGCTCCAACTGTGACCGGTCCAACAAGGCACTGTCGCAGTCGACCACCAGAAACCGGTTGCGCCCGTCGCCGGCCTGCACATGGCAGGCACCCGGGACGACCAGGGCCCCATGCAGCGCGTCCAGACGGCCGCCGCGCCCTTCGATTTCCAGCTCCAGGCTGCCGTGCACCGGCAGTACCAGCTGCAGGTGATCGTGGCTGTGCGAGTGACCCGCAGGGCCATAGCTGCGAAAACTGAGGGTTTCAGCGCACTGCATCGGCATCAATACCGGGGGTGGCTGGCGCGTGCAGCGGTGCCGCAGACTGCGCCGAAAGATGGTGACCCCGACACGATTCGAACGTGCGACCTGTCCCTTAGGAGGGAAAACCACGTTATCCTCAAACCTAAGCCCTGCAAGGCTTTAGGCGCGAAAGGTAGCATCGCTGTGGCGCTCTTGTGGCGAGCGGCCTGAAATGGTGACCCCGGCTGGGTTCGAACCAGCAACCTCGTCCTTAGGAGGGACGCGCGCTATCCAATTGTGCCACGGGGCCTTGCAGCAGTTGCCCGTTAAGGATACAGGGGTTGGACTCGTGAGCAAAGAGAAGAAGGTCGTCAAGAAGGGCAGAATCAAGTCGTTTTCCGGTGCCCTGCCCTCAGGGATCAAGCCCTCCCAGGCCGTGAGCCTTGCGGCTGGCGTGACGTTGCGGATCGATGGCCAACTGCGGTGGGAGGCCCGAATCAGGCGCTCCCTGGACGGCCAGGCCCTCAAATTCCCCCTCAAACGCTACCCAGTCGATCCCAAGGCCAAGGTCGGGACCGAGCACCATATCGATACGGCAAGGCTCATGGCCGAAGCCTACGTGAGCCGTGAACACGCCTCCCTCGAGCTCCGGCAGACCCCTTTCGCCAACACGGCCGACGCCTGGACGTTTGGAGACCTCCTGCGGCGCTATGTGGATGAGATCGATTCGGGTGTGATCAAACACTCTTCTGTGAAGACTGACCGGTCGAACATCATGTTGTTTTTGGGCACCGGCAAGGGCTTGGGGCTGCACAAGACAGGCATGCCGCTGCTCAGCAGCAAGCTCGCCAAGGACCTCACGAGTGACGATTTCCTGGGCAAGCACCCAACCTCTTTCGTCAATCTCTACGTAAAAGTCCTGAAAGACGGGTCCGTTCGCGAAATTGTGCCGGGAAGCAAGAAGCGCGCCTTGACCACAATCCAAACGATCTTTAAGCATGCCTATGACGCCTGGAAGATCGATATCCGCTCACCTATTGCCACACTCAAATCCCTGAATCAAGACGATTCACGATCCAGGACCCTCACAGAAGACGAGTGGAACTCGATCATTGATCGCTTGGAAAAAGGACGAACAGATCCGGCAACCATTGATGTCATCCGTTTCGCCCGCTTTACTGCGGCTCGACGCTCTGAGTGCATTAAGCTTGATTGGTCAGACATCAACTTTAAAAACAAGACCGCACGACTGCGCGGAACAAAGGCCAATGATGGCAAATATGTTGAACGGACAATTCCGCTCAACAAAGATGCACTGAGCCTTTTGGAAGAGCGGCATAAGTCGTCATCAGAAAAAAGAGGTCCGGTCTTCGTATCAAGTCGCGGCAAAAGGTCTCGGCCAGACACGATAACCCAGGCTTGGGACCGGGCACGTTCGGACGTCGCAACTAGCCAAGACAACCCCGACATCTTGACCGCGCGAATTCACGATCTTCGTCATACCCGCATCACCGAACTTGGCCACTATCTCAACCCAGCAGAAGCGGCGAAGATCTCTGGGCACAAAGACTTGAAAATGTTCATGCGCTACTTCAATCCCGATCCCGTAGAACTCGGGAAGAAGATCGATGAGCTCGAAAGCCGGGGAGATGTTGAGACCAGCATCCAGGAAGTGGTTCGATCCCTGCTTCTTTTGAGCAGTGAAGATATGACTGCCGCTATCTCTCTCGCCTTCAATGCACGCATGAAAAGCAAATAAGTTCGAAGTTACACCAGCTCTTAAAGCCGCCAGCCAATGGCGGCTTTTTTACGCCTGAATCCTTGACATCGCGCGGCCTCGGCTTATTTGTGATTAACACTCAAATAAAACTGGAGATCCAATGCGCAAACTGCTTTTTAGCTTACTCATGCTCCTTGCACCAACAACTGCCCTTGCTGCTCAAGAACCTTATTGGTCAAAACTCACTTCATCGAATTTCCTGGTGAGCCCGAGCACTGCCCATGTTCGAATTTTTGATCAGGGTTCAAGTGGCGTCATCTTCGGATCTTCAACTCCTGCTTCCTATGGAGATGTTGTCTCCGATAGCATCTCGATCCAATCCGAAACACAGAGATCAACGAAGAAGCCACGTGGACGCATCTATCGATTCTTCCATCCTGGCCAAGAACGGATCTGGAAAGGTGTTCATCCTGATCTCAGAGAAAAGATCGAAGCAATCCAAGATGTCATGAAAGCGGAAGGGTTTGATCTGAGACCAGTGGAGGGTTATCGGAGTCCCGAGCGTCAAACCACCCTACTCGCTTCTGCATCGGGCGTCACCAGTGTTGGCGCATGGTCGAGTTGTCACAACTATGGCTTAGCCCTAGATGCCGCTGTCTACGTAGGTGGAAAGCCGAGCTGGAATTTGAGAGATCCGCACGTCATTGCAGGCTATGAGCGGTTCGGCGAGCTGGCGGAAATTCTCGGTTTAAATTGGGGCGGCCGGTGGACCTCTCCCAAAGACTATCCGCACGTTGAGATGAAAGCCGAGTGTGGTCAGTCCAAATTGGCAAAGCGCCACGGCCAACCTCTACCCAAGTTCACCGCGAACGCTGGCGAACCATCATCTCTAATTCTTGAACGAGCGCTGATTTCGACTTGGTGCCCGATAGGATTGGAAGCCACCTGCATCGCTATGGGTAAAGAAAGATTTGCTTTGTGGGGCTGGACAGTTCAGAGCCAAAGCAGAGCATGCATATCTAGATCAGATCTTTATCTTTACGCTTTTTCCTAACCATATTTTAGATCATAGAGCCGCACATTGTTGCGGCTTTTTTATTGATCAATCCTTGACATTGCGTGGACCTCCGTTATTTGTGAAGAACACTCAAAACATTCGGAGATCCAATGAAATATCTATTGTTAAGCGCAGCTCTAGCGCTCTGTCCATTTACATCAAATGCAATGCAAGTCTCGCCCCTGGCTCAAACCATCAACCCGAGCAAAAACAATGGCTCGTTGACTGTTGCCAACACGTCGAATGAAAAGAAGGAATACCAGATCCAAGCATATAAATGGATCTTGGTGGATGGAAAGCAGAGCCGCACACCTGTTGACGCTATCCGTTTCGCTCCAAGCTCGTTCTACCTTGACGGCGGCAAATCTCAAGTAGTCCGCTTCATCAACAGCGAAACATCCAGTGCTGAGCTTGCTTATCGCGTCGTCGTCAAAGAGAAGAACGTCAAGAAGCTGGAGACGACTGGGGTTGAGCCCGTCTTCAACATGAACTTCCCCATTTTTTGGCGAGCATCTGATCGAGCCACAGTGACCGCAAAGTCTTCTGGATCAACCATTGTTCTTCGCAATGCAAGCCCGATTACTGCCCAGATCGCGAACCTCAACTATGGCAGCCATCGTCGTGATGGTCTGGTCGGCTACTTGCTCCCGGGCGAAGAAATGATCATCTCCAAGGGCAACGCGACATCAGTCAGAGCGCTGATCAATGGCGTCGCTACTGAGCTAGTGATTGAGTAATGGCCTGGCGCGCCTTTGCGCTAGCCCCTCTTCTTTGGTGTTCGAATTCATATGGTGCTGAGAGCATCTATGCCATTGCGATCAACGGCAAAACCGTCGATGAGGCACTTCTAGCGACAACAACCGAAGACGGCGATTTGCTCGTGCCATCAGACAAGCTCAAAAGCTACGGCCTGGTCGGCGACTTCGCCTCTATCCAAAGTATGAAAGCACTCGGTGTCGGGGTGGAAGTGAACGGTGAGAAGCAGCTCGTCGCTCTCACCGTGCCTGGCAAATATTTCAAGCCTCAGGTCGTGGGATCAGCGGACGCGCTTGTAGAGGCAGACCCCGCACCGAAGGGCATCTTGATCAACCAAGATCTCGCCGTCATCCGCTCATCCAGAGGCGACTGGGCAGCATCTTGGGGCTATGACATGCGAACAGGTCTCGCAGGTGGTGTGCTGATCAACACGGGGCAACTGAACGTTCAACCGGGTGGTTCTACCAACACACGGGGACTCACGACATGGACCAAGGACTACATCATGAAGGGACTCTCGGTGGAGATCGGGGATGTCTTTACGCCTACGCTAGGCATCACGTCCACGTCGAATTTGCTGGGCTTCAAAGTCGGCACGGAGCGCGAGCTTAGGGGCGATCTCTACCCCGTCCCAGTCATCGCCGGCATCGCGGATAGCCGGACAACTGCGGAGATCTATCTCAACAATGAGAGGCAACGCCAGCTCAACCTCGACCAAGGGCCCTACTCCATCGAACAGGGATCAATGCTCAATGGCTTGAACTCATCGTCAGTCGTGC
The DNA here is from genome assembly GCF_001700965.1 of Stenotrophomonas nitritireducens. NCBI lineage: Bacteria > Pseudomonadati > Pseudomonadota > Gammaproteobacteria > Lysobacterales > Lysobacteraceae > Stenotrophomonas > Stenotrophomonas nitritireducens. The sequence goes on along the minus strand of NZ_CP016756.1, from coordinate 4,194,316 downwards.
TGAGAGACCAGTTTGGCCGCGAGCAGATCATCCAGAGTGACTTCTATTTTACCAACCGTGCCCTGCGTCCTGGAGCGTCCGAATGGTCACTGACTGGCGGCATGAGCCGCTATGGATCCATTGGCAACGACTACCGAGATCTTGCGCTCGTGGGCTTCTACCGCAGGGGCGTCAGCTCATTCCTTACGCTCGGTTCCTCTGCACAAATGATGGGGCAGAACGCGAACCTGGGGCTGGATGCAACTGTCGTCCTCGGGACCGCTGGTGCCCTCACCCTAAGCAGTCTGGCAAGCCAATCAGGTGGGCAAAACGCCCTGTCTTACTCCGCTGGATACAGCTTCCAGACCCGTAACTGGTCGGTCAATGCTCAGACTCGGAAGCGGGCCCCGGACAGCTGGCAGCTCAGTGATCAATGGCGCGGAGGATCAGTCATCACCAAAAGCAACTTGGCGAGCCTTTCATACACCCATCGCCCGTTCCAAGTTGGATTGTCCTGGTCTTCGAATACCTACTCAACGGGAGCTCAGAACGAACGCCTGAGCCTCACCGGACGCTACTCCGGTGCCAAGAGCACGCTGAGCGCCCAGCTCTATCGTGATCGAGATGAGAGCGGCTTCTATGTGTTCTACACCCGCCAGTTCGGCACCCGGCAGCGAGGGAGCGTCTCTTTCAGTGATGAGCACAGAAGCGTGGCGCTCAACGGCCGAGCTGGAAAGATTAATTATGGATTGGGGACGTCTGACACGGGCTCTTACGCCAATGCCGGGCTCGACACCCGCGCAGGACGCTTCCAAGCACAGTCCACGATGCGCGATGGTCAAACGAGCCTGTCAGGCCGGTATGAAGGCTCAGTCTGGCTGGGCGAAGGTGGCGCACTTATCGGCCGCACTCTCAATCGCTCCTTTGCTCTCGTCGAAGTTGCTAACACCACTAACGCAAAGCTCAACGCCAACGGGTCAAGACAAGTCACGAATAAGCGTGGATACGCATTGTTCCCCCTGTCCGCATATCGAACATCGAACGTTGGTCTAGACGTAAGCTCCCTGCCCCTCGATGCCCAGGTCAACGAGCGCACACAGACAACGACGCCGCCACGGTTGTTCGGAAGCAAAGTGACCTTCCCAATCTCTTACACCAAACCGCTAGAACTGCGAGCGATGTTCCAAGGGAAAATCGTGCGTGGTTCAGGGGTCGCGGTCGCAGACGACTTGGAAGTTCCAATCGCTGATGACGGCCGAATATTCCTTCCCACCTACAAACCTGGCAGAAGCATCACGATCAAAACAGATAGCGTCACTTGCAGCGGTGTCCTTCCCATCGATAAGGACGATAAAGATCTTGAAGAAATTGAGTGCGAATGACTTGCGCAAATTTAAATTCGCCTTAACTTCGACTGGATCCTAAGCAATTCCGCTTATCAATGAAGGAGATCAATCGATGTTAAAAAGTAAAATCACTGTCGCGACCGGCTTAGCGTTTGGATTAGCGATGGCAGCTGCAAATCCGGCTTTTGCTGCGACTGACACACAGACAATGAACGTCACTGCCGTTCAAGCAGCGATCTGCACCATGGCTATCCCGCAGGATGTTTTCATGCAGCTCGGCGATAAAGACGAGGGAAGCGTCCTGGTCGCGCTCTCTGCGGTCCAGGATTTGACTGTCACCTGCAACAAAGATCTCCCCTACACCGTTGAAATGGATACAGCGGATGCATCTGGCAACTTCGCGATGACTGACGCTGCGACTTCAAAAGAGATCAAGGCACGCGCAAGCTTTGGCTTGACGGGCCCGTCGAACTGGCAACCTTTTAGCACTACCGCAAACAACGCGGCATTGAGCTCCGTTGGGACTGGCGCAGAACAAGTGTTTAGCACTCGCATCACTGTCAACACGGACGCGACATATGCAGCTGTTGGCACTTACACAGCAGAACGTCAAATCACGATCTCTTACTAAGATCGCCGCGCATAAAATAAAGCCGCCTTCGGGCGGTTTTTTTGTGATCAACGTCTTGCGCTTTAGATTTTTTCTGTTTTGTTGAAGGCAACTCAACGAAACGGAGATCCAGTGTTTAAATTATTTATCCCACTACTTGCCCTTTTATCGACACCAGCCTTTGCAACAGTGATCACAACTGTCGATCCCCAGGCATTCAATGCGGCCGTCAAGCCAACAGTGTCTTTCCAGAACGGCGTTTGCACGGTCGAAGGCGCACTGATAGTTGCTAACGAACTCGTCTCTGATGCGCATATCGTCATTCGAGCAAATCAGGGAACGTCTCCCGTCGCGGAAGCACGCACAGGCAGAGACGGGCGCTACACCGCGACCTTTGCATCAAAGAAAGGAGGGAGCTTCCAAGAAGTCGTGATCTCCAAGCCAGACAAAGTCGGGAAGATCAGCGCAGTGCCTGGCCCCACGTTTGTTTGTGGGGTGAAGCAATGAATGCCTTACGAAAACTCTCACTCGCGCTGTCGTTCGCACTTGCAGCCTTCGCCCATCCGGCCATGGCTGACACAGTCGGCGATCAGATCTACATCAAAGGGACTGAGGCAGCTACTTGCGCTCAGAACGCCTATGCAGGGTGCTTGGTGCTCGGAAACGGTGCAACCGCCTGGGTCGGTGCCTGGACCCTAGGAAATGGCATGGAGACTGGGACCGCAACAGTCATCGGCAACAGATCAAGCAACACTTATGGCGGGGTTGCCATCGGCGACACATCGTCCTCTAGCTATGGTGGAACAGCCATCGGCAACTTCTCCCAAGCAACGACTACCGCCGTAGCCATTGGATTCAATGCTAACGCTTCGACGCTTTCGAGCATTGCCATCGGATCTGGTGCGGTCGCAAACGGCAGCATGTTTGGCTCAGCGATTGCCGTTGGCGGACAAGCAACAGGGGCCCGCACAATCGCTATTGGCGGCGAAGCGTCCTCCCAAAATGCTGTCTCCCTAGGCCACGGTTCCACAGACGGGGGTGCCAATACCGTTTCTGTGGGTGACAGCAGCTTGCGTCGCCGAATCGTCAATGTTGCAGCCGGTCAGGGTGCAAATGATGCAGTGATCGTGAGCCAGATTGTCCCACTTGCTGCGTCTCTGGGGGGCGGAGCGAGCTTCACGAATGGCGCTTTCACCGCTCCAAGCTACGCTCTTTCGACCGGCACTTATACAACTGTCGGAGCTGCCTTGACCGCCCTGGACAACAAGCCAAGCAGTGGATCGGCCTCACCATATTTCAAGGCGACATCCCCTGTCTCTGATGGTTCAGACACCACACAAGCCACAGGTCAGTCGGTCGTAGCAGCAGGTCCCGGGGCCAAGGCAACCGGCACATACAACACTGTAATTGGCGCAGACAGCGCGGCTTCGCTCTATGGATCGACAGTCGTCGGCAGTCTCAGTTCAGCGGGTGATTCTGCTTTTGCGGGCGGACATCAAACCGTTGCTGGTGATTCGTCAGTGGCTTTGGGTGCATACGCAAAGGCCGGACAGGACTGCATTGCCATTGGCTACGGTGCATTGTGCACTGAGTCAATGACCGCGAGCTTTGGCAGCGCGGCTGGTCAGCCCGTTCGCTTGACGAACATCGCGAGCGGCCAGGATGAGACTGACGCGGTCAACATGGGTCAGCTCAACAGCGTCTCCGTTCAAGTCACCAACACCCAAAACGCTCTCTCTTCGACCACCAGCTATTTGGGTGGCGGTGCCAACTACAACGCGGTCACGAACACCATCACAGCTCCAAGCTTCAACTTCCTGAGCGGTGCGAGCTACAACACGGTTGGCGATGCGCTGGCAGATCTGGATGGTCGGGTGACGGGCTTGGAGAACGCACCTGGTGGCGGTGGATCCAACACTCCTGGACCGCAGGGCGAGAAAGGTGACGTGGGAGCGCAAGGCCCTAAAGGCGATAAGGGCGATCCAGGTCAAGATGGGAAAAACGGCTCGGCCAATGTGGCAGCTGGCAAGAACATCGAAGTTCAGACTCAGGCAGATGGGAGCACCTCTGTGAGCCTCTCAGATCAAGTCGAGCTGAGCGATCACGGATCGATCAAGGTAGCCAAGACCATCATCAACGGTGATGGAATCAACGCTGGTGGCAACCGGGTAACCGGGGTGGGCAACGGCTCGATCTCCCAGGGATCAACAGACGCGGTCAATGGCGGTCAGCTCTATGACATGCAGCAACAGTGGTCAGATCGTTGGGAAGACACCACACGGCGCGTTGGCAATCTGGAACGTGAGGTCAAGATCCAGGGAGCTCAGTCCGCAGCATTCGCTTCAATGATGGGTGCACAGACTTCTGGCGTCATCGGTGAAGTCCATGCCACTGCTGGCGTTGGATTCTATGGCAACAAAGCTGCTGTGGCGGTGGGTTGGAAGGCCCGCGTGAGTGAGAGGGTCAACTTGTCGGCAGGCTTCTCCAAAGGAATGGGTGGCGGATCCATGCAGGGTGGTATTGGCATCTCAGTCAACCTCGGCCGCTAATAATTGTTCAAACCTGGGGAGATCCGATCTCCTTCTTCCCAGGCGGGGGCTCCCTTTTTGAGTGAGGGGGCCCCCATCTTTTTTCCTCAGAAGCATTGACAACAGCCCAGATCACCTTTGACTGAGGACTACTCAATAACAAAGGAGACCTCGATGAAGCTGTATCTATTATTTCTACCACTGGCGCTTGCCATCTTTTTCAACGCTGAAACCGTAAAAGACAGCAATCAGCTCAAATTTCAAAGCGGCCCATCTCCCAAAATAATTGAACAGATGAAACGCGATCTGCCGAGACTCAGATTACAAACGAAGCAAGCTTTTGAAGAGAGCTTGATTGTCAGCGATTACGCCGAAAAGCACCCCGAGAATTTATTGTGTGCCAGTGCGTCGCTCGATAGCAAACGTCTGGCGAGAGAGGCAGCTGCTGACTACTTCCTGGCTAGTGCATATTTCGAGGGGGCCGCTGATAGGCTAGCCAAGCTCAGGCACGGGTTTGCTAACTCACAGCGATCTATTGATGTCTCACGGACGTGCAGAGGGGCAAACAGTCCTGACAACTATTTCACCACAGGCCGCAAATAGGATTGCTGCTTTTGTGTTCTAGCTGCGGTCAAATGCTACTTCGCCACCCTCAGCACAGCTCTCGGCCAACGCACCGTGATTGAGAGAACGGCGAGAGTAAACCAGCACGCCATTGACGTGGACTTCCGAAAACGCCCTGACAGAGCTCTGCACCAGCCCTAGGCAAAGCTTCGCCTGGACTGCAGTCGCGGTGATTCGGAAGCCCTGCCCTGCATTGAGGGTTGAAAGCTCGATGTTGCCAAGGGTCCGAGAGTGAAGACCTTGGCCGTCTACCCAGGCTGACGGTGCCAACTTGCGCTCAACGGCGCTTGCTGCATTGACGCTTTGGTAGCGCCCTTCTGCGACAGCGAAGTCCGCAGCGATGGCGTCAGCCAATTGGGTAAGATTTGCCGCTTCTTGTTGGATCCTTGTGCCAACGGATGTAGGACCGAAGGCCATCCAGGCACCTACACTGGCTATCGCAGCAAGGCCAACGACAAGGCTGAGCTCGACGAGTGCAAAGCCTCGAGACCTCATTGCTTGGCCTTTACTCGCTCTGCCACCAAGATCTTCTTCAAGCGCGTCAAGCACAGAGCCAGTGCAAGGGCAGCTGATGCCATGTATGTAGAGAGTTGGAAGGGCGAAGCTCCATAGCTCGGCCAAAGGATCAGCATTGAAACGAAGCTCGCCACAACGGCTGCGAGCAAAAGTGGATTTGGAATTTTTTTCATGACGATCTCCTCTGATGGGTCTTTTCATCAAAAGCCAGATCATTCGTTTGTCAATCATTGGGCAAAAAAAACCGCCCGAAGGCGGCTGAAATGAAGCACGGATCTATTAGATGAAATGAGGATACTCAAAAATAAAGCCACCATCAGGATTTGTGAACTCACAGCCTTCCACAAAATGACTGACACGATGCTTCCCGAGTTGTTTTCCGTCAGGCGAAGTTCGCACTTTTTCGACCGCGTCGTTGAGCATTTCGGCAAAAGCCTTGTCATCAAGCCCACGGAATTGGGACTCATCGCGACGAAGGTCTTCAATGACGTCCTTCATGACACTCATCGTCGCTGCGTAGTTCTCAACGAACCCCTGCATCCGAGCAGTCTCGCACTTGGACTTCAAGAGCGCCTTCTTCGTGACTTCAAGCTCGCTCGTTGCGTTGCCCAGATTGATCCCAAGCTGCACGTTCTCGAACTGTGCAGTGCGTGCCTGTCCTCGATACTCTCGTGCTCGGTCGGCTTGGTGGGCGACCTGGTCACCATGAATGCTATTGAGTCCCTGATCCACAGCTTGTTTGTTTTGCTGGCTCAAGATGTTGGAGAACTTGGTAAGAAGGCTCATGTCGATTCCTTTGACCAGGCCAACCCCGGCAAGGCCATGCTGCACCATATCTAGAGCAGAATCAACGTGTTAGTGCCACCCGGGCTTGTCTTTTCCGACGAGCGGTCAAACGTGCCACGAAATCGGAATTGACCTTCAATTTTTGCCCCAGCTGCTGACCCAGCTGCTCAAACTCGCCTTTCAGGTCGGGCTGCTTCACCCGCATGGGCTTCTTCACCTCAATGGCGTTCTCTTTGAGCCGTTGCTGCCCAAGCTTCCCTTTGATCTGTTCTAAGCTCATAGAGTCGGCGAACAGCGTGTAGCTGCCTTTGGTCAGCCGGGTAAAGGCCACCAAAGCGCTCTGGTTGTCGGTCATTCCAGCATGTCCGAGATGGAAGATGTCAGTCTTGCCCTGCCCCTGGGCCTTATGGATTGTTGAGCAATAGGACAGATCAAGAGCACTGTATTCATGCGAGTCAAAGCGGATCGTCTTCGTGACCCCGTTGCGCTCGATCTCAACGCCAAGGCTCACCCCGCCCGCACTGCCTTGCTTGATGCTTTTCACTATCCCTTTCGTTCCGTTGATGACATCCAGGCCTTCATCTTTGACGTTGAAGATGACCTGATCACCCCGGCTCAACGTAAGGTCACGAAACACCTTATTTTTGCCAATAGATCGGAACGTGCAGTCCTCTTTGTCTACCTGACCACGTGCCTTCAATTCCTGCCGAACCCGTCGATTGAGATCCTGCATATCTTCGTTCGAGTGAGCAAGAATGAGACGCTCTTGGGTAGGTGCAGAACTGTTGAAATAGGCTTTGATACAAGCCTTTTTGGCTTGCTCAGCAGTTGCCCACTCGTCTACCTGGCCGTTGTCTGCAAGCGCTTGAAAGATCTTCTTGCTCTTCTCAATGATGTCACCGCGTGACTGCACTTTGTCTGCGTTTCGGACCTTGCCATCAGCGCCGTAGTTGTAGAAAAGCCCTGCTGTATGTCGGTCCTGTGCGTTCTTCTGACGGCGGATCTCCGTGAGCTTTGCGTCGCCAATTGCCTCTTTTGCAATGGACATGCCCGAGCCCGCACCCACCGGTTGGATTTGCTCCTGGTCACCCTGCAAGATGAGCTTTGCTCCTGCTTTTTGGCAATAGGCCATCAGGTCCCGAGTCTGGCGGCTGTCCACCATTCCTGCCTCGTCCAGGACGACGACGTGCTTATCCGTCAGTTTGAGCTTGGACTTGCCCAAATCACTGATCAGCTTGGCAACGCTAGTGCACACAAGGCCCGATTCCTGGTGAAGCTTTTCGGCCGCCTCGTTCGAAACACAGGCTCCAAGCACGGTGCGCCCATCGGCTTTGAAGGCCTCTGCATAGATCTGGCTCACTGTTGTCTTTCCTGTTCCAGCAAGCCCGGAGAGCACGCCCACGCCCCCTGTATTGATGGTGAGGTGCTCAACTGCCTCACGCTGCTCTGGACTGATCTGGAAGCCTTTTGCGGCTTCGAAGGCTTGGATGGCGTCGTTAAGCTTATCGAGCGGCATGTGCTGGGAGATCTCGCCCTCGCGACTCAAAGTCTTATGGAGGATCTCCTGCTCCATCGACACCATCCAGGGTGCTGCAAAGCGCTGCTCTGTATGCCGGCGAGCTAAGGTTGAGCCCATGTCGTCCGTGTGGATTCGCTCAGGGCAGACACGCACAAGATTGTTGCGCTGTATGAAGTCCGGCACCATGGCGTCCAGCTGAATTGAGTCGATCATTCCCGAGTTAGCCTGTCCCAACCGAAAACGGAGCTCTTTTTCATCAAAGATTGCTTCGTTCTCGTGGAGAAGCTCCAAGATCTCTTCGTCAGTAGCAGGGACGAACTCCCTGGTGATCTCCTGCCGCTTGATCTCAGTAACGGTCGTCAGAAGCTCGGGGTGCTGCTTCTTCAACTCAATAGCATCCTGTTTCCAGGCTTCAACCAGCTCAAGGAAAGTGGGTTCATCCTTGTGCTTGCGTGTTGCAAGAGACGCTTGCTGCATCGTCCCGCCATTTTCTTGCTGATGTTTCAAGATGTCTTCGCGACGACTTGACCAGAGCTTTGAAAGCCGTTCTGTGCCAGGAATCTCCCATGTGCGAACACCCGTCTTCTCGCCCAGGGCATTGACCTCGACGTGCTGTTCAATCTTGCAACCCAAGGCTTTCAAGCCCGCAGCGAGCTCGTTCTTGTAGATCTCATCAGCCGCTTTGCGATGAGCGAAAATCTCGTAGCTATCGTATGTGCCCCACTTCCCATCGACCCCCTTCGCAACGGCATACGCAAGCGCATGGGTGTGAATCTGAGGGTCCAGATTCCTTGAACTTAGATGCTGATGAAAAGAGACGATCAATCCATCGACTGGGATGACAGTCTTGCCACCTTGATCACGCCGGGTCTCGACCTTGCTTTCGATGTAGACAAAGGCCCGCTCGACAGCCCTACGTTGAACTTCCAGTATCTTCTCTCGCTCATCCTGATCTGCCAGAGCAAACACGGTAGACAATGACTTTGGCGCACTAAACGTCAGCTCATAACCAACACGATGACCGCCCTGCTCAATCATGACCTGGTTGCCATCCTCGTCCCAGAGCGGAGCACCCTTCGCATCGAACTTTGGCTTTAGGACCGGCTTTTCGCCAGCATTCTGGCAAAGCGGTTCATGAGTGAAAGGATGAAATCCGTCGCATAGAGAGAGCATATGCTTACCATCCACAGCAACGCCAGCGAGCTTCATTTTATGCGCGAGCTTTCCGCCCCAATATGACGCCGAGATCTCTTGAGTCTCGCCGTTGTAGTAGCGAATCAAGCCTTCGGTAGCGAGCAGGTATTCAACGACTGCCTTGCCGTCTTTGTTCCTGCCTTGCGCTGTAAGTGCGGTGATTGGAATCAAGTCTGATCTCCTCTAATGTGATGTGATCAGTCAAAGGCATTCAGAGCAAACGTCAAGATCAAAGGACATGGTTGGGTGTGGATGCTTTGCATCATTCTCGAAAGAACTGATCGATCTCTTCTTTCGTCATCCCCACCCGCTTTGGCTGAGCGCTAAGAGATGCAGCCTGGGTAGGTCCGGGAATGGCTAGGTTGTTGCGCTGGTGAGGTTGAGTCATCCATCGCGCTGGAACTTGACCTGGGCGCTTGGTCCTCATGACGACACCGGGGAAGTCTAGGAGTAGTGGGTCACCCCCCATCTGGACAATTGCCTTCACCCCAAATCCATGCGGGCCATATTGCTTGCCTTTGCGCGGGCCAAGGCGGTCCGTAAGCTCACCCGGGCTGACCAGCGCCCTGCTCTCTTCGTGCACTGCGGCCTTCTCGTCATGCGTTCGATACGCAACACGATGCTTGCCAAGTTGCTGAGCGGCCTTCTCTCTTGTCTCACCGATCTGCAACTGACAGATGATGTGGGTGCCGACCATAGACGACATCGTTTCGGCGAACTTATCGCCATAGACCTGGGCTACTTGGGCGATGTTCTTATAGCACCCTATGAAGACCACTCCTTTGCTTCGGCCTTTGTCAATCAATGGACCGATGTTGATCTTGCCAGCCGATGCCAACTCATCGAACACGAAACCGATGAAGCGATCCTTCTCCGCATCTGGGAGCTTGGGCGAGATGATTTCAGGGACGGCAAGGTTGACCAGAGCACTGATGTAAGCCTTCGTCATGGCCTCCTCTGGGCCGCTTTGCACGATGACTTGCTTACGCCCCTTATAGCCGTCCTGCGCCCATTCGGTGATAGCAAAGCGGCGGCTCTCTTTGCGCACGGGCCAGGCCATTGCCAAGTCGTCGATCAGCTTCGTTTGAGCTACGAGCGTGGCAAGCAATGAAGCGGTGGTCTGGCTCTCAGTGTTCTCCACTAAGCTTGCCGCTGTGGCGAAATGTTGTTGGATCATGGGAAGCATCGCCTCTGCGGACTGGTTCTTTAGCGATGCGAGATCGGCCCATGTCCACACGCCGGGCGTTTCCACTTGAAGGGATCGGATAGCGGCGACGAGCAGCTGCCTTGCTGCCATCGACCAGAAATCACCATTTTTTTGATCAGGGCTTGTAGGGATGAGGATCTCTGCAAGCATTGCGGCTTGCAGTGGGTAGCGGCAGTCAGCGGCTATGTCCCAATAGTAGGAGCGCTCATCGAAAGGGCAAACGATGATCGGCTTCCTGAAATAGCTCGTGAAGTCGCCTTTGGTGTCGTAGAGGAACAGCTTGTGATCCGCCCGGATGATCTGCTCAATGATCGGCAACAAGATCTGCGTCTTGCCGCTTCCCACCGAGCCCTGTAAGAGCGTGTGCCTCGACCAATGGGACTTGGGTAGGTGCAGCTCCGGATGGAGCTTCAAGCTCATCCTGGCCATCCATCCCCCCTAATTTGCTTTGGCGTCATCGAGCGGCGATGTGCCTCTCTGATCGCTGCTTTTCCATCTAGCAATCTTGGGCCGGACACATGCCAAGTGTTGGACCGGGGTTCCAGCGCCTTTGCACCTACCCAGGTTGCTACTGCCAAGCTCACAAATAGCGAGGGACCAACCCGGACCCACACCTTCCAAGGCTCCCAAAGGAAGCTGGTGTAAGCATGAGCGGCATTGGGGAAGAGCGAGCCAAGAGAAAGCCAATGCAAGAGGGCAGCGGGTGCCCCCAAGAGGTCAAATGACAGGCTCGGGCTCAGTGGGCTACCTGGAAGCTGCCAGGTGAGCCACGTGAGGCCTGGATAGGCAGTTAGGAACAAGATCAGGAATAGGGCTACGCCATGGTCAACCCGGCGAACGGGCTGGCTAGGCGGAATGGAGGTCGGGACCTTGCCGAACGCGTTGTAGACCAATGCCTTCATAGACGCCTGGAAACTTGTGGCTGCACCAACACATGCAAAGTCGATCGTTCAAGAGCGGCTCGATCATTGCTTGCAGCCAACGACCTGACATCGTCAGCAGTGATCAACGGTGACCCTGCCAGACTCTCGCAATTCAGTAAGGCGGCGACGAGATCCGCATTCCCGGAGGAGACATCGAGGCTATCGATCTTTGACAGGCAGAGCAGTAGGTCCCCAACAACATCCGCGTCATACTCGTGCTCTAGCGAACGCGCTATGGAGTAATACCGCATGAGTAGTTGCAAGTAGCTGCCTTGCTCAGTCAAAAATTCGGGATTGGCACCATCAACGACCAGATCCCTCATTTCACGGAACAACCAGGACTCAGGGCCCTGATGCTGGGATTTGGCAGCCATTTCGGCTAACTCGATGTCCTTTTCTTCGGGGTCTAGCTCCGGGCAGCACATTGACAGCTTTTCAGCGAGCTCCCCAACGACAAGCGCCCTCTCGGGCCCACGCCAGCTCACCTGCCTCGAACCGCACATGAAGTCGATCAGCCCTTCGTCATAGTCATGACGAAGGATCCCAAAGCCGTCCCAGATGGACACCCTACTCGCATCAATCAATCTACTAAGGATGTTCCTCATAAGCGCACCGGCTTATGAACAAGACTTACCTTAGGCGTATTTCTTTGTAGTGCGCCCCTCTGATCTAGAAGTCGATCTATACGGTCTATTTCATGGCGCTTCTTGCTCTCAAGTTCTTCCTGGGCAATATCTAGATCACATTTCCAAGAATTGCAGCCCGAACTTGATCGCACGGGCCTCTTAAGATCACGAGCGATGTCACGCACCTCCCGCAACAAATGATTTACCCTAAATCCCTGCATCGCCATCGGAGTATGGGCAAGCGGTGGCAGCGGCGGAGCAGCCAAGTCGACTTTGATAAGCTCATAATTGGCTTCGTCAATGTATATTTCATCAACAAGACAAAACGACAGACCACTACTGCTGAACGAATGACTGATCAATATTGGCTTCTTGCTCATAAACGAACTCCAATCTTGGTCAGCGCGACATATGCCGAAGTTTGATCAAGCAACACGCGGTCGATCAATGAGACAATGTGATTACTCTCGTGATCAATCTGACCAGCGCGGATGTTCTGATGGACAGGAAGGATCATTGCCTTAGCTGCATCAGCAGATGCGACCGCACCGAGCGAGAAAGCAGCAAGCACAAGGTCTGGGATGTTCTCGCTTGCGTCTTTCCAGCGCCAATATCGGCCTTCGGCGGTGAGAACATCCAAGAGATTGCGCCCGTTGCTCAGCTGTGCATTTGGATCAGCGCCAAACATCAGAAGACCATGCAAGTGATCGACGTAGCTGGAAGCTTCATAGCGATGATCACCAATCCATTCGCTGGGATGATCAAGCATCGAAAGGTTGTGGAGGAAGATGCAAGTGATGTCATCAACGGCAGGGGGACTATCAGACCTACCCAAGCACACTGAATTCGCCACTTCAAAGAGCTTTTGTTGCCAAGGATTAGAACAGGCAATCATCCTGACAAGGTCACGCTGCATGATTGGCAAGCGTTCGATAGCATTGATCATTTGTGCATCTCCGATTTTTTTTGAGTAAAATCAGTCAAAGGCAGATGCAACTAAAGTCAAGAGATGGAGGTATAAGAAAAAGGCCCCGTAGGGCCTATTTTTACATGGACTGTGTTTTAGACTTTTGCTCCCAGGGCTTATCTGACTGAGTCAGCGTTGGCTTGGCGGTGAACTTATCCATCTCGCCCTCGACAGGAACGCGTCCCTTCTCACGCATGAATGCATTGAATTTCTCTTCGTGTTGCTTCTCTTCGTCAATGCCATCTCGGTTGATGAACTGCTTCTGATAGCCGTCGTTGTTCTGACTGCGTGACACGCGCTCCGCGTTCAGCGTTTGCGCATGTATGATTTGTTCAATTTGGTCAGAGCGATAGACCGACAGCTTGCTTTGGAATTCAACCTGGCTAACCGTTGATTTCAATAACTCAGGATCCGAACTCTTAGACAGTGAAGTGAGTTCAGTTTTCAGAGCATCGCCCGCTTGTGAAGTGATCTTGTGCTCTTCTTGCTTAAATGACTTGACCTGATCAGTCATTGTGGCCTGTGGACCAGGATTGTTCTGGTAGAACTCGTTGCGCCTCTTTTGTGCTTCTGCAAAACTTGTCATGAATGGTCTCCATAATTGGGGTAAAACCAACATAAGGCAGTTTGGGATCTTGTAAAGCAATTAGCCCCGATTGCTCGGGGCTAATTCTATGGAGACTGAGCAATCAGGCCCTACTGTTCTCTCTCATGAAATCCTCCACTTGATCTGCCTCTAGTCCTCCGACCTCACAGATCTCTGTTCGCGTCGAACCGGCGCGCGACACGACGATCAATGCCTGGCCCTGGAACAGCGTGTTGGCAAAGTCGTCATCGTCCATCACCCAGGACAACTCAGTGCCCTGCACTGTTTCAAGATCGAAGTTCTTGATTCGTGCAACGTCTTCAAAGCGGTGGGCCGCATCCTTAACATCGATTTGCCGGGGAGCGGAGTGGACATAGGAGTTCTGTATCGCGCCGACTCCTTTCTCTCTCAACTTCTGCATGAAGACAGCATCGGGATGTTCGGGATCGACCAGGGCGCTATTGGCGTAGCGCTGGAGCATAGCCTGGTTGTTGATCCCCACTGACGCGGTCTTGTAGGGCGTGAGCCTAGCTTTGCCCAGCATTTCTTGGAAATACTTGTAGGTGCTATGAGAACTCTCGTTCTGCATAAGAACTTTGGTAGCGAAGAGCTCGAATAAGTTGTGCGCCCCGTGTTCACTGAAATTGGCGAGGAAGGAGCTGATGTTCTGAGTCAAGAAAACGAAGTAGCAACCCAAGCTTCGCGCCATTGCGATCAAGTCACGCTCCGCTTCACCGATCACAGACTGAGCCTCATCGATGAAGTTGAAGACAGGGTTGTGCCCTTCAAGGTCAGCCCAATTGACAGGGCGATTTTTGATCAGGTTGTAAACGCGCATCCGCACGATGTCCGCTGTGATCTGTCCACCCACGCCATGGACCATGGTTGGCAAGTTGACACCGATCCAGAGCTTTTCGGTCAATACACCTTGGAAGTCGATGCCTGTCTCGGTGTCGGCCCACAGAACTCCATCCGCGTTTTTGAGATGTCGCCCACGGAAGACGTCGTTCAAGGCGTTGTCGATGTTCGAAGTGATGCTGGTGCGGGTTTCAGGTGCCATCACTGCCCAGGTGTTTGCGAAATACGAGACTGACCCTTTGATCTGGTTGGCTGCATCCGCCACATTTAGATAGCCAGATTTTTCAATGAAGTCGAACGCGCCCCGGAACTCTTCGTGGAGCTCGAAACCTTTTTCCGTTTGCTTGATCTGATTGACCACGTTTAAGAAGCGCTGGATCTGACCAATTGTCCAATAACACGAGCGCGGCTGTTTCAAAGATGCTTCCAACTTGCGGATATTTGCATTGGTCTCAGCAATCGCATTTCTTGCATGCTTTAATCGCTCTTGATCATCTTCCAACTCCGCAAGTTGCTCAATTGCAGTGAACTTGATCAATTGCTGTTCTTCGTCTGAGATCAATAGTGCCGTGTTTGTGCGAACAAACTTCTCAGCTTCGCATGCCGCTTCAACAATCATGGCAACGTGCTCTAAGACGATGAAACCCATGCTTGTCCAGAAGCTGCTCTCGTCCTCCGACATTTTGCCTTTGCGCTTCAACTCTCTGAACGCTTGGACCAACTGTTGAGCGTTCATTCCTTGGCTTAGAGATAGGTTGATGCCAGGCTCAATCACGATATCCATCAAGCTCATTACTTCTCGAACGAGCACGTTTTTTCCGTCACCCACAATGGCCCCGGCCCATTTCGTCAACTTCACCAAGGCCATGATCTTTCGAAGCCAGAAGGTCTTGCCGCCACCAGACTTGCCGATCACCAGGATGTGCTGAGAGGTGTCCTTTAGAGAAGCCACAAGCATTTTTCCTGGGACTGGCGCAAAACGATACATCTTGTTGAACAAGAAGCCAGTGGCTTTTCCCAGTGGGATGAGCGGCGACTTATCGTTAAGCGCACGCAATGCCTGGGCGATCCACTGCTTCTTCATCATTCCGCGAGCAGTCTTCTCATGACGTCCGATTGTGAAGTGATTGCTGTTTGACGATGTCTCAGACGTGCGAGTTTCACGCTCAATCTGTGTGTAGCGAATGCAATACAAATTCGGCACTGCAAATATAAAGATCAAGCTCAATGGTGCGGGAAGAAGCGAAACAGCCACGGCATAGACAACGAATGAGACTTCGACCTTCAACGCTCTCGCGAATAGGTCGAGTGATTTCTCATGCTTGGTTCCCTGCTTGCTGCTGAAATAGCAGCAAGCAAATGTGAGGGTAACGACAACCAAGAACGCTATTCCCATCGGAATCAAACCCGGCCCGAACAGGAGACTTCTTAAGGCTGCCACGCGCTCATCGCCCAACGATTGGATGCCAACAAATAGTGGTCCGACCAGCAAACAGAAGAAAGAACCAATGGCATGAGAGGCTGACTTGTCAACACGAATAGCTTTTAGATATGGCACTGCTGCAAGAAGAGCCAGGTATCCATAAGCTCCGAAGAAACGACTAAGAATGAAGGCTACGCAAGCGATAACGGGAAGCGCTGCGAACATCAATGGCATCGCTGAGGAGACGGATCCAGTGATCGTGTCTTGAGGTAGCACTACGCCGTCCATCGGCTTGCCAGAGCGCGTGATCTTAGAATTTTCAAAGCGAACGATCATGTCGTCAGTGGCGTCAGGCATCCACGGTTCAAGATCCTTCGAATGCTTCAAATCATCGCTTACGTGCCAGGACCCATCAGGGAATTGAATCGCCCCATATGCTTCTACAATGGCCTGATCTTCTTCATTGACATCTACCAGGATGTTGCTTGGGACTTTAACGAAGTCATCGAATGCGCCGACCACTTCATGAATTTCTTCATTGGTGCGCTCTTGTATTGACGCTTCAACATCAACAAATCGCTTCAACCCCGGAATTTTTCCGAGAACGCTCAGAACTTGGAATATGGTGGGCATCATAGTTCACCCGCCTTTTCCATAACTTCTTGGCACTTCGGATTTACATCTGATCCAGTCTCGATTGATTTCTGATACTGCGCTTTGCACGCCGCATATGAAGGTGATAGACCGACCGCGCTACCTACCTTGCTTCCGAGAGAACCCAGGCCCATCATCATCATGAAAGCAAATAGCATTGCAGTGATGAGGGCTGTGCTAAGCAAGCACGCATAGACACCGACATAGCTGGCCTCGACTCGTCGACGTATGTCGGCTCTTTGACAGTCTCGTCCCCATCCCGACTGAGTCATGACCCCGTCCAGCGGGTAGCGGTCTTTGTGGAAGTAGTAGTAGGTGCGAATCACATCGGGGTGCAACGGACCCAGACCCTTGCTTTCAACGCTTCCGATAAGCAACCTTCCATGAAGGTGCATCCAGCGCGAGCCGTCTGCGCTCTTGACCTTTGTTCTGAATTGACGGAATAGACTTTCGAACACACTGATCTCCTGTTTTTTTGAGTGGTAGATCAGCAATAAGCCAAAAAGCAAAAAGCGCAACACGAAGGCTGCGCTTTTTTTATTTTAATTGTTCTGCGAAGTGATCGAGATCATTGTTAGCTTTGTCTACCCAATCACTTCCCTTTGTATTGGGTTGTTCAATCTGTTGTCGCATCTCTGAACGTTTTTTGGGTGCGCGAACAATCGCAATGGGTGCAGGTGATCGGTCTACCTTCTGGAGCTTCGGTTCAACCGACTTGGCTGCTCCTCGACACTGGGCGTCACAGACATCTCATGCACAGGCTCTATGACCTGGGCGGGCTCAGATGCTTTGGGCGCTTCCTGGACCTGAGGTGCTGGCGCAACAGGCAGTGGGGAAGGCACATCGACCTGGTGCAGCTCAGGGGTCTTCTCGCTCTCGTGCTGAGTCCAGAACCATACACCTGCTCCTGAAAGAGCGGTGAAGACTGCTATGGAAGCCAGGATCTTGAAAGTGGGCTTCGATAGCGCTTGGGGATTGGCAACGTCTGTGTTCTCGATGGCCGGGTTTTGCTCTTCCCGATCAAGCTCAGCATCCTGGATCCGATTAACCTCTTCGTGCTCTGTTCGCTTCGCATCTTGTGCTTGCCTCCAAGCATCTGCCTTTGCTTTGGCACGCTGCGCTTGTTCCTGAGCAAGCTTGGCAGTCTTGGCCGCAAGCTCTTTGGCAAATCCGCTCGTGGCTTGTGCAGTTGCCTTGGCCGCGACCTGGGTCTTTTCCAAGCGCTGATCCATCTTCCGATCTTGAACTTGCTGCAAGTTTAGAGGAGTTGGAAAAGATGACCCGTCTTCTTTTTCAGCTTTAAGCTTTGCAGCTTTTTCCAATAATTTTCTTCGCTCGTAATCACTGATACTCATCTTGATCTCCTTTTGAGATAAGAAGAGCCCCGAAGGGCTCCACTTATTTCAGCTCCGGCAGTGGAGAGACTAAGATGCGGTGAGTCGGAACTTTGCCGCACTGGTTGTCGAGCTTGTGCTTAGTCAAAGCATTGCGTCCGTTCAACTCGCCGACAACAGCCAAGCACCCTGCTCCACCTTCGGTTCGAACAGTCAGCTCATTTTTTGAAGACTTCAAGATCGTGCCGAGCTTATCGAAGAAGGCTTTGGTCTTGTCGTCAGGCTTGACCACCGATGCGGGGTCATACTCGATCACTAGGCCTTGGAATTTTTCCGTAGCCTTCCCATCAGCAGAGGTCTCGGTCTTCACGCCCACTGTTGCTTTCATGCCTGCCAGGCGAGCTGCATCTGCGGCTTCTCTGGCTCGTGCGAGCTCTTGCTTGTAAGCAAAGCCTCCACCGATCAATCCGCCCGCCGCACATCCTTTCAGCGCACCGTCTTTGCCTGCGAAAATGGCCCCGAGCGCCCCACCCGCTGCACAGCCAATTCCTGCACCTTTAGCGACTGTGCCTTTGTTGATCGGAGATGCGCTTCCACCGGCAAGTTGGTCGATGGTGGCGCATCCAGTGAGCGAGGCAGCAAGCATTGCGATCATCGTTAATTTTAGTTTGTTCATTTATATCTCCTTTGTTAGTTAGGGTTGTTATTAGTTTTGGTGACGCCTTGACTCTGCATCCAATTCAATATTTCTCGGCTCGACCTCACTGCCGGCATCGCTTTTTCTTGGATCGGCTCACCGTTCAATGCATCTGAAAGATTGCGAACAAAGGCCTTAGTCAGATCAGTGCTTCGTTCGATGTGCCGCTCGGATGCCTCGTTCATTGCCTGGACTCCTGCACTTAGATCTGCAAGAAGTTCTCTACGAACCTCTGTTAGTCGCTTTTCCTCGCGACCAGCAAAGCTCCTAAGCTCTTGCATTGTTTTTTCATGGAGCTCGTTGAACAGTTGATCGTTCAACAGTCCATCGACAGCTAGTCGCACCAACTCATTGACGCTTGTTCTTTTCCGAATTGCCATTGCGCTGAGTGATCTCAATTGATCACTCTCAAGTAATACATTTCTTTTGATCAGCTTCATAAATTCTCCGTTTGGCATAAATTGACCGTAAGGCGATTCCGTGAATTGGCAAGGGGTCTGCTTAAAATTATTTAGCGAAAGATGCTGCGGTGAATCGAAGGCGTTAAAAAAGCCCCTCACCGGGGGCTTCTTTTAATCCTTGCGCTGAAAAGCTCTCAGAGGCTCTACACAGGGCGCGCGGGGGTCAGCGCGGAACACCCCAAGGTGCGTCATGTGTATGATCTAGACTTGTGAAAATGACGATGCCTTTGCCGTTCCGCTAGCCGACGCTTCTGCTCTTTCTTTTCGCTCCTGCTCTTTCTTTTCGCTCCTGGTCTTTCTTTTCAATGCTGACTCTTGCGCCGATCTCAATTTCTGCTTCACTGAAATGAGATCTAGCAAGAACGGGAGACGACAGATTTTATGGAGACGACAGACAAAATTAGGATCGAGCAAGTGAACGAAGCGAAGCAAAGTTCTCTTGATGATCCGATTGCGAATTTCAGCCAAGCCATCTCTGAACTTTCGGCTCACCAATCATTCAATCTGCCAGCAAAACTTCGTGAGCATTTGAGAGCGATGCAGACCTCTTGCCCGATCTGCGCGTCTGACTTCACCCAGAGATCGTCAATCGTCGTCGCTCAGATCGTTCCCGTTGAGCTTGGCGGCCCGGATGACTTCTCGAACTGCTTCCTGTGCTGTGAGCGCTGCAATCGAAGACGCGGCACTTCAGATCTGCTCAGCCTTGGCGAACCGTTCTGCAGCCCAGCTGCTGCCCCACCCCTTCCATCGCACGGCCGCGCCCTGGGCTTTTCTCCAACCGACTTGGTGCAGCGGCGTCTGGAATTGCTAGCTCGCTCTGCCAACCACTGGACGCCTCATACCCGCAATTCGATGAAGTGCACTGTGCTGAGGCACCTGGCCAAGCGTTGGGCTGAGCCACGCTTTCGTGTCTTCGTCCACCATTCGTCTGACCTAGCCCTCATTGGCTTTACCCGGCGCTCCGGTGATGGCGGGAGCCTTGGTATCGCCAAGGTGCTGACCAAGTTTCAGGGTGCCCGCCTAGCGCTGGTGGGAGAAGCCGTGAGGGTCTACCAGGTAGATCCAGGGCGCTTCCTACCCTTGATCTGGTCACTCATCGAGCTCAACGCACTCGTCGTGCCTGTGCCCCTCCCAAGCAATGACGCGGTAGCTCCCGGTAGCGAGTGGCAAGACTTCTGGCCGGACCATGTTCGGTCAGTCGCTGCACTCAGGTCCCGCCTGAGGCCTGGTCATGCCAGCAAGTTCGGTGAGCTCGCCCGCTGCCCTGATGCAACACGCGCGCTATCTAACAAGCCTGACGCACTGCGGAAGCGTCGGAAAAGTGCCGCAAAAGTTGAGACCAACCGCAGCCAGCGGCTCGCTCTCTATCACCAAAATCGGATCAAGGATGCTCTCCAAGACGGCGCTTGCGCCGTCCTGGAGGCTCGGCTAGTAGCACTTCAAGACCTCATAACTTAATTTCGGGAGGCAGTGCATTGGAAAAGACCCTCCCAATCTCATTATTCAATCTTTCTAATAGATCCAGTCGCTTAAACTTGATATGTCCGTTCTTGTTTTTGAATACCTTCAATGAGAAGTAATCATTCCAAGGTGCGTCCTCCCAGCAATTCTGTGTAAGCATCCTAAATGTAGTGATTCGATGATCGAACTCCGGCTTTCCATCAAGTGAGCACATGACCCTTGCCAAATCATCGATAACATTGACACTTGATTGATCAAAGCCACCAGTCCAGTCAGACAACTTAACAATGCACTTTTCCGCGAGATAGTGATGCTCATTGCACTTATAATCACGACTAAGTTCCAAAAAAATATCCCTTAGTCCGTCGTCTCGCATTTGCTCCCGCGATTCATAGTATTCGCGAAAAGTGGCCTCAACATTATCTGAACTGAACTCAGGAACTGGATCATACCCACCCAATCCTCGCGTCCATTCATCGCGCCTTGCATCATTAAGAAACGACCAAAGTCCACTTTGTTCCATCAAGTAGCGCCATGCTGACCGATCAATAGTGTCGATCAGCTCGCTCTCTGTGCGACTGAGATATCGTTTGCCCTCGTGCAATCTCCGATCAAAAAGCTTGCCATCCTTGGCCATTTTTATCGCATCTTCAATTTCATCAAAGCCTCTCCTAATCCTGTTGCAGATCTCGGCCCTGCCTTGGATGTAGCCGGAAAAATCAAGCCCTGGGAGCAACTCATTCATGCTTCCCCCCTTTTTTCAGAGTCAAAATAAGCTTTAGTTCGCCCTTGCAGAAGAGCAGCGGTCGAATTACTCAACATACATGACCTCCTCCAACTCGACAGTCATGGTCATCGACTCCCCAAAAGCATCGTTATCAACTACCGTCACATTGATTTTCACAAGTGCAGTCCCAATTTGGGTATAGAAGGAAAATGAAAGGTCCGCACTCTCATCCGATGTGCATCGAAGCTGCTCAAGAGCTTTCATACTGACAATGATGAAAACCTGCGAATACTCCAACTGAATATCGTCTCCATAAGAATAATTCTGGACCACGTGTGCAAGCTCCACGTCCATCAGAATGTTATTCCTGCCGGTTGAATCAAGTTCACTCAAATTGATGTAGCTCATTAAGCTCTCCACTTATCTGACGCCATGCCAGACTTCGATGAGAACTGTATTTTCATTGGAGGTTTTGGTCCACGTGAAAGGCGTCCCTTTCCATAAATGCTTGTTCAGCATCGGCACCCGGCATAAAAAAGCCCCGCAAAAGCGAGGCTATCAGCTCAGCTGGAAGGCTGAAAAACTACTGTGGCTGCAAATTTCTCGCAGAGATTTGATCAATCCAAGTTGCTTGGGCAATCCCGGCAACTGCTTCAATCGGGCAATCGACATAGCGAACATTGATGTGCTCTGTCCCCTGCTTTTCCAATGTGACCAACCCGAACGGACCATCCACTCCGAAGAGGTGGAAGTCGCCCTGGATAGCACCACACGCTTGGCAACGGTTGACCAGGTAGCGCGTGCCCGATCCCTTCGTCGTCGCCATAAGCATCCAGGGCGCAGCTGCTGAGATGTGCTGCGCGGCTGGAAGGTTGATCGACTCCACAAATCTGAGAACGGCTGCGTCTGCGACGGACAGCTCTTCGTCGTCATCAAAGCGCTCAACGAAGCTTGGCACCCAAAGAGCGCTGACCGATGTCGCTGCCACGCATGTCCAGCACTCGTGATCTGTCGTCAGCACTGCAAAACTGGGGCTTAGGATGACTGAGCTGAGCTCCGGCAACGCCGCTAATACTGCTTTTCGGTCTGGTTCGATCATGTCCCTATCTCCCCTTGGCCAGGGCTTCCCGGGCCTGCCAAGTTTCCACCACAAACAGGCACAAAGAATGAGCTGAGTGGACAACAAGACGTGCGTGCCTTGGAGCGACCTTGTAGGCGCGTTTGTGCTGGCCGTGGGCACTGCCCGCATGCGTTCGATAAGCACCGAGGCCATCAATGATGGAGCTTAGCCCCGACAGCACACGCTTCAAGTCATCGTCTTCCAGCTGCTCAGGCGACAGCTTCAAGTGCTTAGCAACGACAACCCACAGGGGCTTCACTGTCTGACTCGTGGGTAGATCCAGGCGCTCAGTGGCGATGTAGTGCTTACAGAGAGCTTCGACAATGGCGCATGCTGCCGTGACGGCAGCAGCCGGATCACTGTCAATGAATCTCACCGCTCGCTCAAACTCTTCCTCCACCTCTGCGACCGAGAAGTCCTTCAAAGCATCGCCGAACGCCTTGCTTGGAGCTGTGACAGAGTGAGCGCCCAGAATGCGGCCGCCAAATCCATAGGACAGTTGATAGCGAGCAAGAATTTCGTTGATTCGCTTGCGAGCAGTGAGCTCTTTGTCGGGGTCCCAGGTCGAGACCTCACCATCCATCAGCGTTTCAATGAGCTTGCCAAGGATCGTGAAGGCCTTAGAGACATCCTCCTTCCCTTCTCTCACAAGCCAATTTTGAACCTTATCAACGCAATTTCCCTCAGGAACATCGCCAGAAGCGCCTGCTTCATAAAGCATCGTCTCCAAGCGTCGGTGACTGTAGTAGTAGGAGCCAACGACATCACCAATGGTGGCAGCCAACGGCTTGGGGAACTCTTTCAGCATGACTTGGTCCGGTCAGTAAGGGGTTGGCATGGCCGATAATGCAGCCTGTCCGTAGAGCATAAATGCAGCGCCGAGCGCATAGATCAGCCATCCATATGCTGGGCGCACAAACGCGACAAGAATCAACCCGAAGATCATCGGGATCGCCGTGATCCCGAGGTAGTAGCCCCAAGTTGACGGAATCGTGCTCACCGAACTTGGCGACTCCTGGAACTCCACAAGTAGCCCGAAGGCGAGCCAAGACGCGAGAGGCCCCAAGAACAGAAGAGCTAGCCCGTGCACGAACCGCGTTCGCCTGCGAATTTTAGACTGTGGCATCTAGAGCACCTGCCGATAGACCACACGCTTGTGCTCGTCGTTGGTGTAGCAGACCAGTGATGTCATCTTGCCAAAAACGCCTATCTTTTCTACGTCCCATTCGTTCTTATATTCCGGATAGGTGTGCAGATGCATGGTGTCTCCCTTGACGAAGTCAGGTCGCTCAAAGGTCACACCGTAAGCCATGGCAATCGGGCCGTAATTTTTAGCTTCCTCTACGGCCACTGGACACTTCGAGGGCAACGCATAGCTTGCGTATTGGGAGGAACGCTTAGCGATCTTACGAACATCTTGTGGGGACATGAGCACCGAATACTCGGTGTCTGTCTTCTTCTCAAACAGTTGGGTCTGTCCGTAGACCTCCCGCCTGTTGACTAGCGGCGCACCCTCGACACTAGCCAGGCGGCAAGCCAATGTGCTCTTCAAGGCGGTGAAATCGTAGTCCGTGCAAAAGCTGGGATCCGCTGTATACGCCCCTTGATCAGCATCATATTTGACCTTCGTCGTGAATTCGAAGAGATAGACTTTGCCGGCATCAATGCCAACAGGTAGAGATAGCTCCGCTTTCCGCTTCTCATAGTCCGCGGTGGTTTCGAACTCGCCTTTTGCCACCTGGTTGCGCGCCCGGATGAGTTCCTGGTAGAACCGGATGGGAGGATTCAAACGAACCGTCTCACCATCGAAGGCTTTGCCTACCCAAGGCTCCTCTGTAATGACAATCGGAGGCTTGTTTGCCACGTGACCGGAGGTTGTTGAAGCCGCGTCCTGCTGACAACCTACAAAAAAGACGCATAGTGCGGCCAGGACGGCCGGTGAAATGGTAGAGCGCACGAACTTCCCCTGTTCCCTTGACGACAACCGCATTGTAAGCGCTACGTGAAGACTAGGGGTGTCAGAAAAATCTGACACTCGGCCGATGCACCGTGTGCTAGCTCAAAGACGACGGGAACTGGTGACTCGCGTTACAGATGCCGGACCAAGACTATGCTGGCTTGCAACGCATTCCTTGAAGCTCGGGGGAATTTCCACTGAGTTTGTCTGGAACTCTTTTTGGGTCAACGTAGACTCATCAGCGCCTTTAGTATGTGAGCACCTTTCCACGACACGCCACTGATCCTCCATGTTCTCGTCATCGTATTCGACTCGATCAAGCCGAAGGCTGCTATCTGAGATGATGTATGAAGTTCCGTTCTCATCTGAAATCACAGCTCCGGCCAGACCAAGATGATAGGCGGTTCGGCCGCGTATGCTCTGCAAATCCCAGGCTGGATCTTCTCCATTGGCATATTCAATAAGCTCATCGTTGCCACTACAGTCGTCAAACTCAATCGCGCATGCCCACAGGTTCTCCCACTGTTCTTTATCGTAATCGAATTCAAGGCAGGCTTTCTCGAAAGCAGATCTAATATCTTCCCCCCTAATAATTAACGGGTTTCCATGCCTGTCAGACATGTAGTCAATAGAATTGGTTGGTGATACATCCAGGTTGTGAAGCATATCGGTAGTGAGCATATTCTCCTCATCTCTAAGCTCTATTCGATACGTTACGTCACCAAAGTGATCTAGAGCGTTATCAGAAAAGCACAGTCCACGAATGACATTGTCCTTCGTAAAATCATCTAATGCAATTTTACAAAGATTTTCGCTGTCAGTGCAGTGATATAAAAACATGAGATCTCCTAATTATTTGAACAACCTCATTAAAGCGCAAAACTATTCTTTAGCAATGGTTTTTACCCTTTATTCGCAAGAATTCGCTCGCCATAGGTGGCAGCGCAACGAGCGCTCACGGCGGTAGACTGCTGCACATGCAATGAGTGATCTACGCACCTAATTCAGTCCGCCCAGGAGGGCAGATGTCTGTCATTACAATGATCGCGGGTGCTATCAGCACTGCTTCGCTTGTTGCCTTGATCCACTACGTTTGCAGTGCTCACTTCGAGCCTGAGGCGTTCGTTCGCCGCGCCCACGTCCAATCGGGCATGTCACCCCTAAAGTGGATCTACTTTGGCCTCGCGTGGGTGGGACTTGCGATCATGTTGTATGGAGGCACACAGAGCGCACTCTTCTGGATGCCGGACGACTGGGGCTGGACTGACGAAGAGGGCGACATCCAACCTTTGAAAACCTTCATTGCGGCCGGAGCAGCGGTGCTGCTGACGTTTCCTGCCTTAGGCTTCATCTACCGTGCGGCAGCAGATCGATGGGATGCCATTGAGCGGAAGAGCCCTGGTTCGTGAGCAAGCGACTCGGGCCCGCCCGGGGCGATCAATGATCGCGTGCGAAGCACCCAAGGCGCGGTGGGCCAACGGCCCATGATCCAGGTCAAGCCGCTCGAAGCTCTCGAGCAAACTCCATCTTTGATTTGATGAGCTGCTGGACTTCCCAGCGCCGGCGTTCTTCTCTCTCTACCAGCCTTTGCTTGACCCGTTCAACAGCACGCCATTTATGATCCTCGATGGCTTGACTCTGCAAGAACAAAGAGCCCTTGCCCGAAATCAGAACCGTGTCTCGTCCGTAAACGTTGACTAGGCCTTTGCGTGCCGCTCTGTCAAAAGCATGATCAAAATCAGACTGAGCATACCCCGTTAATTGATGAAGGAATTCAGCTGGAGAGCAAAGACCAAAGCTCTCTTTAGCAGCAAGGCAAACTTGGACATCTGAGATATAAGCGTTCATAAGGTCTCCTGGATTAGACGAATCGGCGGACTGATTTGGTGCCATCGAAGCAGCAGAACTCAACACGAGTCTCAACTTGCTCGTCACTGGTCCGGTTGGTCGTCATCAACCCTTTGAAGCGCTTCCAATAGATCCCCAGTGAAAGCTTGGGAAATCCTAAACCGTCTTTGCCAATACGCTCTCTAAGTTGTTCGGGGGTCGTGATGTCTTTGAGTTTAATTTGAGTATTCATGAGTGATCTCCCTTGATAATTTAAGTAAAAGGCAGATCGCATTTTTGTCAATAGACGCAGTTGTAAAAAAACCGCCTTTCGGCGGTCTTTTTTTTACACATAGCAGTTGAGCTCTCGCTCGGGCTTTTGCCCCAATTGCATATACATCCCTCCTTCTGTATAGATCCAGAGATCGTCGTCTAGAACATTGATAGACGCGGCCTCATCCCAAATAAGCAATTCCCCCTTGATCTTCTCTCCTGTTGAAAGAAAGACCCCTTCTTTAATCGAAATAACTCCGGTCTCACGGGCCTTTCGGATGAGCCTCTGAATTGCGTTGATTTTCATGTGATCTCCTTTTTTGAGTGGATATATTTAGCAAAAGGCAGATCCAACTTTTGTCAAGCTTTTAAGATCGAATTGGCATCCTTAACTGGGTGCGCCGATGCTTGCTGCAATTACAGCTAGCTCCTATGAACGTTGGTGCAGGAAGACCGAGGGCTCTCGCCACCTCACATGATTCATATAGCTCGCAACGGCAGCTCGTCGTGTAATCTGTTTTCTTGACATGCACTTGAGTGAGGTAATGGCAATGCCACTTATGACGTGGCAAGATAGAGGACAATTACGGCTCCAACGTTCATAGAACCCTTAACGCTGGATCTCCAAACCGAGTAAAAGGACGCTACAAATGGCTTCAACCGATAAGAACGAAAACACCGTGGACACTAAGATGCTCTTAAATTCCGCCCTGGAATTAATCCATGAGTGCAGCCCACATGACGCAGTCCAATCAAAGAAATTTACGATTGATACAAAAAACAATAAAGGATATTGCATCGACGATGTTATTTCATTTTACATTTCATTAGACTCAATCTACAGCGGACACAAAAAAATCAGCTCACGATTCAGTAGAGCAACGGCTTTAAAAATCATTGAAAAGGCAATCTTTGATAAAAAAGTTGCGGGAGGTGATTTCTCGGACGCGGGCACGATGGAGCTCCTCAAGGTTTTTACAGATGCCAAGCCAGAGGACGTAAAGGTAATTGCCCCAATATCAGGAATAAGGATTGATTCAGAAGGACCAATATCCATCGGCCCGTTTGAACTTGGCCATTCATCCACACTCAAACTCCCCATAGCAAACGATAATGGCTACTACATAAGCTCGGAAATTAAGGATAGCTATGACAACGAAAAATCAATCTCGATTGCTCATGATGAGTTTCAAGAATTTATCAACTTAATCTTCTTCACTGCCGGCAGGAAAGATGATTCCATGTTTGTCAAAACCGGCCTCCCCTCCTATGGCAGCATCTCACATCAACAGATGTATGTTGAAACAAGCTCCTATCAAATCCTCAAAAAGAATATTGATTTCCCATCCACCTCAATTAAAAACATGATTGTGGAGAAAGTGCCTTTAGACAATGAATTCTTCGCAGCCAATAAGAACTTTGGTGCACTATGGGATCTATATAAAAATAGAAAGGATGGAAAAAAACTCTCTGATTTTGGATCTAGGATTTTGAATTGCTCAATCTCCCTTGGCGAAGCCCTTAAGACCCAAACAGAAAAAGACTCAGTGATCCACACCTGTATTGCCCTGGAAATCTTATTGTCTTACGACGAAGGGAGCCTCTTCCAAAAGAGCATTGGTGATCGCTTGGCGGAAACGTTCGTCTTCATCGTTGCGAAGGACAAAGAATCAAGAATTGAGATGAGCAAACTACTAAAAAAAGTGTATCGAATGAGGTCCGCCCTTGTTCACGGCGGAAATAAGGAGATTGATCAGAGTTATGCCACAATAATTCAATATTCGAGAGCCGCTATCGCTGAGCTGCTAACATCCGACAAGTATAAGGACATCAAGAAAATTGACGATCTGTACGATATGGTGAAAGCCGCGCAGAACTCTTACTAACCATATCCTTTGGGCCACGCAATTTTTCTTGCGTAATTATGGCAAGGCTCATTAGAGCCTCCTGGCCTGGGCCCTTTGAATCGCTGCCGTGCCCTGGCTGTCAGACTTTGCTTGATCAACGCATTGATTGAAGCTTTGTGGGATTTGGACAGTTGAGGCTTGAAGCTCTGTCATCTTTAACTTCGCTTCGACAGCTCTAACCATTGATACTTCTGAATAATCAAGCTCTTCGCACGCCGCATCAACATCAGACACGGGAATTAACAACTCAACAATTTCATGATGCCCCCTGCGAGCGGCACTTTGCAATGCCTCTGAGCCTTCTGCGTTCGGATCTGAGACCGGCAGAAGAATTTTAACAATTTCCTTATATCCGTTATATGCAGCATATCTCAGTGCTTCCGAGTCACTTGCTTTTGGGTCTGAGACAGGCAGAAGCATTTCCACAATTTCCTCATAGCCTCCCCGTGCGGCATATATCAGTGCTTCCGAGTCACTTGCTTTTGGGTCTGAGACAGGCAGAAGCATTTCCACAATTTCCTCATAGCCACCCCCTGCGGCATATATCAGTGCTTCCGAGTCATTTGCTTTTGGATCTGAGACAGGCAAAAGCATTTCCACAATTTCCTCATACCCCCCCCGTGCGGCATGTATCAGTGCTTCCGAGTCATTTGCTTCTGGATCTGAGAAAGGCAGAAGCATTTCAACAATTCTGCCATGCCCTCTATCCGCAGCATATCGTAGTGCCTTCGACCCTCTTGCTTTAGGGTCAGAAACGGGAATGAGACATCTAACGGTTTCGATGTCGCCCTGAGCTGCTGCCATAATCAACTTCTCATCATTATCATTTGTCATAGTGATCTCCTTTTCTCCAGTAAAAGGCTAATCGCATTTTTGTCAATACCCATTGATATAAAAACTTCAACCAATGGCGGCTAAGCAGAGCAAAGACTGTCCTCACAACCGCCGCACCTTAACTTGCGCTTTTGCGATTGGTGTTGCCCGCTCTATGAAATAGGCTTCCAGCCGCCTAGATGCGGCGAACCAAGCTCTCTCCTGGCAATAGCTCACAGCTTCCCCAGGACAGCAGTGCAGATAGAGAAGCCCCATGAGGCCCCCATGCTGCTCCTCCGCAGCGATTGCTGTGGCCCTGCTGTATTCGCTCGGGCTACCTGGCCCCACTCTCCCTGCCCTTGCCCACTCGACCATCCGCAGGATCAGATCAGGGTCTGTGCCTTGCCGTAGATGACACCAGTGTTCGATAGCCTCCGGGTCAGAGAGTGGATAGAGCACCAGAGCGGCTTGGAGTCGAGCGTTCATTGCTGCGACCGCCAAGGCTTTCGAGTCCTGGACCTTGGGGTCAACCTGGGCTAGCAGCTCATGCAACTTAACCAGGTCACCCGTCCTTGCTGCCTCGATGAACTGTTCTTCCGTTGAGCTAGTCACCCGCGTCACCCATGGATCTTGCCTTGGTGACCTTCAAGACCTTCCGCTCGCTCCTCAGCACTTGCGCCCCGTATTCCGCAAGGGCTATCAGCCCGGTGGTCCAAGGCTCGCTAGGGTCTTCCAGGAGCTCCTGGATCGTCGCTTTGAGGCGCGGCGGCACGGTAATCATTGAACGATTTGTGCGAACGCCCTCAGGAGTCCGGTAGTCGCGGAGCCGGGCCGTGCGATGGAACTGCAACTGGGGTTCTGCTCTTTTCCGACTGTGGACAGCCAGGTCAAAGTAGGAATGCCGGCACTCGTGATCCCCTGGCTCCGGTGCAGACCTGAGCTCGACGTTGACCTGCTTCTTGCTGCGATGTCGGGGCTTGTGGATGACATCCAGGGCAGTGTCGAGGTCTGGCATCTTGCTCATAGATCGCCCCAGCTTTGGCTGTCAAAGCCTCTCACTGCACGCGCAATCGCTTTGATGTCCTGCTGAGCGTGGCTGGCTCTCACCCCAGCACGATCAAAGACCGTCTCCCCGTAACCATATGAGGAAGCAAAGATGGCGCGATCCCTCACGATCAGTGCCCCAGCAGGAAGCTGTGCGAAGCGCTGGCGATGCTCTGATCGGTCCGGATTGAAACGGTTGGCCACAATGATGTGAGGCAAGCTTTTCTTGCGCACGAGCTCCATTGTTTTCAAGAACACGACAAAGCTCACTGCATCCAAGAGCGTTGGGATGATGTAGACGTCAGCGTCAGGCAGGAGACCATTCTCAGGAAGCTTTGGGGCGGTGTCGAAGATATGGAAGTCATGCTGTGCCCGTGACTTCACGACACCCACCGTGAAGGCCGTCTCCCCGGCCAGCCTTGACCAGGCGAGGGATGAACCTTGGACGTCCAAGTCAGCGACATAGACGCTGGAACTTGGGTAGGTGCACTGCAAGCAATGAGCGAGATTGAGCGTGAGAGTCGTGCGCCCTACTCCCCCTTTACCGTTCAACATGCATATCTTCATGAGAGCACCGCTTGGACTTGTGATGCGCGCTGACGGTTCCAATGACCCATCATTCGTCTATCTCGATCTTTAGCTCGGTTCTTTAAACGCGATGCTCGCTCTTCTTTTTGGTTCAAATGAACTTGATAAAACTTGACCGTTGTGTCGATGTCATATTTGATTTTCATGCTGATCTCCAATTAGGGTTATTCCCTAGATTGAAGAAAAGGCAGTTCAAACTTTTGTCAATAGTTTTTACTCCAAATACTTGACAAAAGTTCAATCGGCCTCTTAATCAATGAAAGGCACTCAAAGCCCCATCATCTAAAGGAGATCATCATGTTCAAATATCTTTTCAACCACGAAAGCCTTTTAATTTCATTAGGCTCGATGGCAACGCTTACGGTCTTTGCCTTGCTTGGATGCTACGCAGCGCTGTCCGGAATTGGCCGCTTGATCAGTAGTGCCCTGGGAACGGGCGCATGAGACGCCTGATCACATGGCTAGTTCTTATCGCTTGCTTGATGATCGGACTTGACTGCTTCGCGGCGAAGGCTATCGGAAGCATTCGAACGATTGAGTCATCTCTTGCGAGAATTGGATCCAGATAAACTAAAGGCCACTTAGAGTGGCCTTACTCTTGCCGAATTGGAGATATGGAATTCAAAGATCTCTTTCCAGAAGGATCCTCAAATTCAGTGCAGAAACAACAAGCGATTGAGAGACAGAGAACCGCCGACGAACCTCTGCGTAGGGCATGGACGGATGATCCGCAATAAACCTCGCCACCGTAATACGAGTCTCCTTAATTATTTCTCTCCGCATGCAAGCATTAGACTTCGCCGCGATCTGATGCACACGCTGCCTGCTTATTCCAAACATGCGGGCCAGGTCCGAATGTTTCTCCTTTCCATTCTTTAGCCGTGAAACCAATTTCGCTTTCTTGTTCCTAGTCATGCGCTTCATAGTGGGTTGACCCGTTGGTTCCGGGCCTGATCAATCATGTTGCGCTTCCTGGCATGGGCAAGCTTCAATTCGGTAGACTTAGGAATTAACACTACCTTTGTCGCGCCCTTCTCAGCTGTCAGTTTGTCGTCGCCGTTAATGGCCCAGGACTTGACCAAAGGATCGTTACCTGTGCTGACAATGGCCATAGACTTCTTAAGCTCGTAACGAAACTTCTTGAGCTCTTTTTCAGAGCCGCTTAGAACCCGCAACTCATCAACCGAGACGGGATAGATCACTCTGTGAGATGACAAGTAGTCGTGCAGCCAAAGCGCCAGCTGATTTTTTCCGAGTGCGACCTTTCTTTCCAAGTCATTGCAGATGACTTCATTGCCAAGCAGATCCATGACCTTCGGGTTGATTTCGATCTCGAAATGGCCTGTCTTCTCGTGACGCAGCGCTCCAACTAGCATCGTTCCAAAATATCGGTGCGTGTCCGTTTGATACCTGACTGTCGCTCCGACAAGATCTTCAAGCCGCTGGAGAATAAGATCCCTATTCGTGCCACTTCTTGAAGACATGCCAAGCATATCGATGAGACGATCTCCGCTGACTCTCACGACGCATGAGCCCTGCTCTCTCGTTAGCAGCAGAATTGATTGCCACACAATCGCGTGCAGCTGATTCAGTCGTGGCCCTTTGTAAGCAATCTTAGTTCCCAGAACGTGATGCGCGGCTATGCTTCCGGACTCAATCCGCTCACCATTAAACCGTGCCGTCCCGAAAAGTGCAGACCTGACTAACCCCATCGGAACAGGTGCAAGTTGTTTTTTATCTAACATTTTTATCCCCTTATCTGTTCCAACTATCTGTTCCAACCACAAATAAGGCGAATATGATTTTTGTCAATAACGAAAGGTTTAAAAAGTGGAGACAGCGCTTCATTGACACTGCGCAGTTACGCGGACCCGATGCGCACTTGTGCGGACCAAATGCGCACTTACTCGGACCAAATGCGCACTTGTGCGGACCAAATGCGCAGTTACGCGGACCCAATGCCGCCGAAGGCCTTGGCACATAAGGCCTGCGCTCGCTTAAGGCTTTAAGGTATAAAGGTTAAAGGGCGCTTCGCGCTTTTTTCGCTATCGCTCAGGGAAAAATCAAAAGCCAAAAGCAAAGCAGTAATCTCTTGTCACCCCTTCCGCCTGTGCCCCCTGGTAGGGGGCGGCGGGTAAGCCGGGGCTATCGCTCCCCGTGGCAGCTGCGCTGCGGCTTCGCCCG
Organism: Stenotrophomonas nitritireducens; assembly: GCF_001700965.1. NCBI lineage: Bacteria > Pseudomonadati > Pseudomonadota > Gammaproteobacteria > Lysobacterales > Lysobacteraceae > Stenotrophomonas > Stenotrophomonas nitritireducens. Next base: position 4,161,577 of record NZ_CP016756.1, on the reverse strand, counting down.
CATGAGCTATGAGGGCCGCTTGGCTCGGCCAGATGGGCGATAGCCCGTTCCACAGCCAGCCCCCTGGGGGGCGTTGGCGCAGGGGGGTTGAAGTCGGGAATGATCTACGTTGTGATCTGCTTGCTCGCTTTGAGCAACAAGGGGATCAAGGATGAAATCACACACCGTATTCGCAGGACTTGTCCTGATGAGCATTGCGCACTCGTCTCATGCCCAGGATCTTGCGAACTTGGCCTTCGATAGGTCCAACGGCTCCGCCAAGGGTTTCTGCGGACCAGGTATCGTCGAATTCACAGGTGTTGATCAAAACGCAACTGATGGCCGCGTCGGGGGATGGAACTACGGTGGCGACATGGCGATTAAGGTCACATCCGGGCGGAAGGTCATCGCCCCTCCCCTGGGCGTTGGACGCATTAGCGCAGCCTGTCTGGAAGAGTCTCGGAGGACTCTGCTTGTCATCGAGGACAAGGCACCCGCCACCCGCTACTTCAAGGCCTATGATGCAGTGAGCCTCACGCCGATCAGTGAGAAGGAAGGATGTGACGCTGCATGCATGGCGCAAGCTGGTGTCAAAGTCCCTCAGAAGCTCGCTTCGTTTGACCCACCCATTGACTGATCCACACACACTAAAGAAGAACTTTCATGTCCTTGACTGAACAACTTGATCTGAAAGACGGCGAAACACTTCGCGTAGACAGCTCGCGACAAACGGGACCGTTGGCCAACATTGACATCACCAACTACTCTGTTCTTGACGCCCGTGGCGATGTCGTCGGCAAGGTCGAATACACAGAAGATATGGCAATCAAGGGCTTCAAAGTCACGCATAAGGCCGTTAGAACTGACTTGGAAGGTAAGACTGTCCTGCAGAAATTCTGGTAGAGCATGCCGTGATGCAGACGAAGAAAGCCCCGGAAATTCGGGGCTTTTTTGTTGCTCAGTTCCAGCCGGTATCGATGCGATCCAGGTCGTAGTCGCGGCCAATTTGGTGAGCGGCCTCGAGAGCTGAAAGATCGCCATAATGCTGTTTGAACTCGGCTTCTGAGAAGCCCGCTTCGTCGATGCTGATGCCAAACATGTTGGTGAAGTGCTCGTTTGCTTCTTTGAAGAATTTCGTGCTCATCATCTTGCTCCAATTGAGCCAATTGCTCGCGATAAGAGCAAGGGAAGCGGCAAGAACGCATTGCACTGAAAGCCGGAACAAAGTGGAGGAGCGCTTGCGCTTGCAATGCGTTTAGCGACCGATCGTTGTCGCTAGCCATTTGCAAATTGGACCAAATAAATTGTGCTAGAAACCCCTTGCCAAACGAGTCAGTTGCCTTAGCTTGGTCAAGAGGAGGCACTTATGGCTGATGAAGATCTGTATTTCGAAGAAACGGCGGTAACACCTGATGACGTCTATCCACCCTTTAAGCGGTTCGTCGCAGAACGGCACGGGGACGGGCTGCTCTTTAGCGTAGCAACTGATCAGACAGAGGTCGAAGGGCATTTTAACGACTTCGAGATCATCGACCTGGTCGATCTGGCTCTCATGCAACACCGAAGCATTTGGATTGGCGCATGAGCAAGACAGACGACTACGCGCGCCAATTTGCTGATCTCGTGATCCGCAGTCTGGAGAGCCACACAGCGCCATGGACAAAGCCATGGAAGCCCGGCGAGGTCCCAGCGGGGCCCCACAATGGCGTGACCAATCGTAGCTACCGGGGCGGCAATTTCATGAACTTGCTCATGACACAGCACGAACGCGGCTATCAGTCTGCTGAGTGGTTGACGTTCAAGCAGATCGGGGAAGCCGGTGGCAAAGTGCGTAGGGGCCAGAAAGGCACGTCGATCCAGTTCTGGAAGACGACAGAGCCAAGTGCAGAGCAACTGGCTGAGGACCCAGCGGCAAAGAAGCACATGCAAGTCTTCTACTTCACAGTCTTTAACCGCGATCAATGCGATGGCTTGCCTGAGCCGAAAGCCCAGCTACATGTTCCTGAGCAATGGCGACATGAGAAGTGCGAGCAGCTGATGACTGACTCGGGCGTGCCGTTCAACTTTAATGGCGGTGATAGGGCTTACTACCGTCCTGACATCGATCAGATCTTCATGCCTTCGAAAGCAGCGTTTAAAAGCCAGGACGGCTTCTATACAACAGCCCTTCACGAGCTAGGCCACAGCACCGGCCATAAAAATCGGTTGGGGCGTGATTTATCGGGCAAGTTTGGTAGTGAGAGCTATGCTATCGAAGAGCTGCGAGCCGAGATCTTCTCCTACATGACCGGCGAACGCTTGGGTATTGGACATGACCCTGGTCAGCACACGGCCTACATCAAATCCTGGATCAAGGTCCTCAAAGATGACCCCAAAGAGATCCTCCGCGCGTGCGCGGATGCAGAGAAGATCTGCAATTTCTTGAAGATCGCGCACTACCTGGAACTTCAACAGAGCCATGTGCAGGACCAAGAGCTAACGGGCCAAGAGCCCCGTCAAGAACGGCCGGTGCGTAAAGCAAGGCCGAAACCTGTCGATCCCCTTGCACCTGAGTTGCTCGACGATCAGATCAAAGACATGAAAGCGCGGCGCAAAGCCAAAGAACTGGCGATAGCGCTATGACCGAACGGCTGCCACAGATCCATAATTCAGACCGGGAAGAGAGCCGGCAGTGCTACACACAGCCCGGGCAGGAACCCCGTCCCAAGCTCTTCGACTTGGGCAACCTAAGCCCCGAATCCCAGGCCATCTATGAAGCGAGCCGAGCCGGCTCGAGGTTCGATCACCTCATCAACCACGCACTACTTCTGGCCCGCATACGGGGTGACAAAGAACAGCTTGTCTATGCGTCTGAGCCGGATGACACGCTCCCCGGCACCGCTCTCCTGGACGCTGTCGAGAACGGGCGCTGGAACGAAGCCAGGGGCCTTATCCGCTCACATGTAGACGTCAACGCGACCAACGCGTTAGGACAGACAGCCTTGCACCTGGCTGACGACCTTGGCGTGATCGATGCCCTACTCCGCTTTGGGGCGAAGCAAGACATCGTCGATGACTATGGCAACACGCCGATACAAGCCGCACGCGAGCGAAATGATGCGGCTTCCGTATTGATCATGGAAAGGCATCATGAGTTGGGTGCGGCTCGTCACCTCTCCGTGTTCAAACCACTAAGCTTGTGATGCTTCTGCTGCGCCAGAGGCATATTTTCGTGGCATCATGTTCAGGAATGGATTTCCAGCATCAAAAGTAGCTAGATCTAAATGGCGCAGATCTTTCCAGACATCGAAGTCATCAAGAAGTCAAAGCAGAAGCCTACCGAAGGCGAGCTGCACTTGATCAATTATCTCATTTCTAATTTCGGAGATGATGTAGAGATATATGCACAGCCTTGCTTCAATGGTGACAGGCCTGACATTGTTCTCATGTCCAGCAAGCTTGGGGTGATCATCATCGAAGTCAAGGACTGGAACCTTGATCTATACGAGATTGACCGGAAGAACAAATGGCACCTCAAAGCCAACGACTCACTAGTCAAGTCACCGTTCCAGCAAGTCTATGCTTATAAAAAGAGCTTTTTCGATGTCCACATCAATGGACTTCTCGAAAAAAGCATCAAAAACAAAGCCTTCTATAGCATCATCAAAACGTATGTCTACTTCCACAAGGGAAGCAAAGAAGCTATCAATTCGCTTTTTTCGCAGCATCTTGAAGATGCTAGAACCGAGTCGCGAACTCATGCTGACGCTTTCAAGAGTAGAGCCATAGACTTTGCTGAGTATGAATCCAAAAACGAAATAACAGCCAAACGCCAGGACAAGTTCTCGCGAGACATGTCAATCAGTCTTCATAAGGAAAATCTTAGGAAAATAAAATTTCCACTAAAAGGAAATGAGGCCACTTTTGATGACGGTGTCTATCGCGAGTTCAGAAGGCTTCTCAATCCCCCATTGCACTATGCCAATGAAGGGAAAGACTTCAATTATTCGGCGAAGCAGCTGCGACTCATCACAAGCAAGGCAGGTGACAGAACGAAGATCTGTGGGCTTGCCGGATCCGGGAAAACAGTTGTCCTTGCAGGAAGAGCGGTGAATGCTCATAAGCGGCATGGTGAAAGAGTTCTCGTCTTATCGTTCAACATCACGCTAAGCAGCTACATCCACGACAAGATTAGCGCAGTAAGATGCGACTTCCCATGGTCGGCCTTCGACATTTCCACCTACCACCGATTCATTACCAGCGCACTCAACAATGCAGAGATCGAGGTCATCGTTCCAGACCACCTCAACTACGATGGCCGAGACAAAACTGTTGCAAGAAACGTGTCTGTGGAATTAGATGAATATCTGGAGAAGAAATACTACACCAACCTCAATATATTCGACGATGTGGAGATCGAATATAAATACGACACGATCTTGATAGATGAAATCCAGGACTACAAGCCTGACTGGATCAAAATTATCCGCGCCAATTTCCTTGAAGAAAAGGGAGAAATGATCCTATTTGGCGATGAGAAGCAGAACATCTATAAAAGATCCCTGGATGCGGAGCGTAGATCCAAGGTTGTAGAGGGATTTGGGGCATGGGAGAAGCTCACGAAGAGCTTTCGGTATCTCGACCAGTCGCCAATTCTGCCTTTGATTGACGCATTTCAAAGGAGATATCTCAGCCAGTCCTATGAACTCGACGAGGATGAGTCCTTCCAGCTTTCATTGATAAACATTGGCATCCAAGGTTACCAGCTATTCGACAACCTTGACCTAGCTAATGTTGCACGGCAGATCATCTCGCTGGCGAAGGCTGCAAAAATCCACCCCAACGACATCACGATTGTGTCGTCTAATGATTTCATACTAGCGGAACTTGACTATCACATCAGGAATGGTGAGAGCCATCGCGAAAGAACTCTTTGTTCTTTCCCGTCAAAGGAAGCGACCAACCATCCAAAATATTCCAGACACTACCGAAAGATAAGCACAAATAAGAAGAAGGCCTTCAACCTTAACAGCGGCGTCATAAAGCTCACATCGACGCACAGCTTCAAGGGATTTGAATCGCCCTATGTCGTCCTGTTGGTCAATGCAAAAGACAGCCCTGAGATGGTCTACACCGGCCTCACCAGGGCGAAGCAGAATGTTCTTGTCTTCCTTGATCAGGACAGCCCATACATCGGCTTCTTCGAATCACACCTCAGTCAGCTTCAATTGACATCCTAACCGCATCACAAGTCTCCGTGGATACAATCTACTCCGCTTTGGAGCGAAACAGAGTGTAGTAGCAGCTGGTAGATCTGACGCTCATAACTCAATTCTCAAATTTTCCGAACCATAAATCGAGCCTCGGGTTGCTCGTAGTAGGCGATAGGGAACATAGAGCGGGAATGCAGCGTCGCACACGCTTCGGTCGCAGCTTCTTCCGAGGCTGAGAAGGCTCTCCAACTACTCTTGTAGCGCTCTAGCTATCCTATCGAGCGCCGCATATGTTTGGCGAACGGCTTGGATCTCAAAATCCTCACGGTCCTCTTCGTCGTGAGTGCCCTTGTTGAAATATGACCAGATCAGCTGACTGTTCGGGACGTTCAAAATTTCTTGGAATCCCGCACTGAGTTCTGCCATCGCCTGCCCCGTCAGCTGTCCTCGCTGTATTCCCTCAGTCAAAGCCTTGTTTAGAGCTTGGGTAAGCGCCCCGAGTTCTGGCTTGAAAATTGGCGGCGCGATGGGAAGCTTCAATTGGGCGAGTTCCCTGGATTTACCGCTGATCTTCTTCCAAGTCTTGGCGGTCACGTTTTCGAGGGCTTGGCGACAGAAGGCTAGGCACTGTCTTTGATCACCTTCGTCGAGGAACTGCCGTGCACGCAGGAGGTAGTTCCTACTCGTGCCCCCTTGGACACGCGGTTGATGGTCGCCATCATGATGACTCAGCACATACAAATTAGAGACATCGTTGCCAAGCTGATTCTGGATATCCTTGATGAACTCATTGCCGTGACAGGTGATGATGATCTGCTTGATGTTGAGCCGCTCGTCGCCAAACAGCGTCTTTCGTATGCCGGCTCGATGGTCGGAATCAATCGCGTTGACAGCATCGTCAAAGACGAGCAGCGGCAGTTCCAGCTTGATGTTCTTAGCAAGAAGAATGGCTAGACCAAGGCACCTGAGATGCCCCTCGCTGAGCACATGAAGCGCATCATGCATCCGGGTAGGATCTGCACCGAACGCAACCATAATTTTCTCTCCACCTTTGAGGGGGAGAGATAGTGAGGTGAACTTGTCCCTTTCGTGATCATCCTCATTGAACGCGTTGTAGAGGTCTAGCGTTAGATCATTGAGGTCCGCCAAGAACTTCCTGGGCAGACCGTCAAGATAGGCTCTGATGGCAGCTCTGAATGCCGCATAGCCCGTCCGAATACGCGTTTCGAACGCGTAAGACTCAGCCTCGAGACGCTCGCTTTCAATGAGATCTGAGTTCGCCAGATCGAAGCCTTCGACCAGCGTCTTATCAGCCACCAAGCCAGCTTCGTGCTGAACTATCTTGGCATCAATGACCGCCAGACGTTGAGCGATGTCACTCAGCTTGTCCCTCTCCGAGATCACCTGTTGGCGAGACTCAGCACGCGTGCTCAGTTCCAAATCACCCGCTTCCAAAGCTGCAAGCGCCTTAGAGACGTCACGCACATGGTGTGCCTTCAAGCCGTCTATGTTCCAGTCAGCGCCTTGCCCACTTACGGCCCAACGGACTACGGCGTTGCTTGCTAGAGCTTCGTATCCTGCTTGATCTTTAATTGGGGCAAGATACGCTCGGATCTGGCGCAATAGCTCGTTGCAGCCTTCTGTGAGCGTGCTTGCCTGATCTTCTAACACTGCCAATTCTTGAAGATTCCGCAGCTCATGGTCTGCACGTTCAAACGGATTGGCGACTGCATGAGCCAGGGGCGTCAAGCAGGCTGGACACGCTTCACCAGCCTCAGCTCGGAGCTCCTGGATGGATTGAAAGAGCTTCTTGAACGAGACTTGCCCAGCCAAGTCGGCTAGTTGCCTTCTTACGTTATGCAGCTGTCGCTGGTTCCTCCTTAGTGCAAGAAAGGACGGTCGAACACCACTTGCTTTGAGACCAGACTGAGCGGGAATGATCTCATCTGCTGCGGTGATGAGCCCTTGGAGTCGGCTCTGGCGATCATCTGGGTCGATGAGTTCACGGACGTGGTCAATGTTGCATTCAAGCTCCGCAGCGAGTGCGCTTAGCTCGTCAACGAACGCTTTTGACGTTACATCTGCGTCTCGGAGACGCGCTTGAGCAGCGGCAAGGGCAGATGCCTTGCCTTCAAGGAGCAGTTTCTTCGGCGTTTCAAGCAACAATCCGATATCGATTTCAGCGGGAAATTGCCTGACGAAATCGCTAAATTCCTCAAGCCCAAAGAGCGATGCAATGAGCTCCCCAGCCTGGGCTGGCGTGCGTGCAGCGATCCTGGCGAAGCTCTCGATCCGGTTCCTCTCGATGATTGCAAAGCGCAGCAGACCCGGAACAGGTGCAACCGGAACGCCCTCATCGTCACCTTGAGAGAAGAGCACAGGTGCCAAGTATCGACCTTCATGGATGTTGGCGAAATAGCTCCCCAAAGCTCCTGCTCGCTTGAGTGAAGCTTCTTCGACGTCACCAGTCAGCGCATACTCGATAGCCTCACAGAGACTTGTTTTGCCACTTCCGTTAGGACCGTAGAAGAGGGTCACTCGCTTGCTTAGGTCGAAGATCTCCTCTCTTCTGAATCCACGAAACGGCCCAATTTTGAGTGACTTCAAGTCAGACCAAGTGAGGGCATCCTGATCAGCGCGAGCTCCGAGCTCAGGCAGCTGTTCAACTCGGTGCAAGCTTCCCCGGAGCAATGCTGCAACGTTCTGTGACCTACGGCCACCGGCGCTTGGGGCGTCAGCGATTCGTTGGAGGTGAACGCGAATGACATGCGCTACACGACGCACCTCAAGGTCAGCATTCGATGCATCAAGATGCTCTACGAAACTAAAATATTCTTCGTTCAATGAACTCACACTTCCCCCTGATGCGTGGTATGGCGACTACTGGTCAATTGATCCGACGAGCATCATCGTTTCCAATTCACATACGTGTTCGGACATCCAACGACCTGGATCTAGGGCGTTGGCAATGTGATCACACGCCCTGCAAGGCGCACACTGCTCATTCTTGAATCTTTGCAAGCAGCTCTCTCATCTTCGACTCAGTCGCTTCGACATGATTGAACGCCATGAGCGGCGCGAGATCGAGCGAAAGCTCCTGGTTCCTGTCCGCAATTTGGAAGAGTATCCGCGTCACTGCATCGAAGTCGGCATCAAGCTGATCCCAGCTGATCTTAGCTTCGTCAAAGAGCTCTCGATGCTGCTCGCGTTGGGTCGAATTATGAGAGAAGAGCTTGTTGCGAAAGACGCGATATTTCTCGTAGATCACCGCAGCTTCTGCTTCTAGCTCTGCCGGCACTTCTGTGCCATCCGCTCGGATCAAACGAGCGAGCTCAGGGATCGAAGCACTCCCCTTGCTGTCTTCCAACACCGCCACTAGCCCGACGAACGTTGCGAGCTGGCATGACCAAAGAATGGGTAGCGTGACGTCCTCAAAACGGCTGAGTCGGTCGGTCAGTCGCCTGGGACTGTCTTCGCCCCGTGCACGACTTAGTTCTTTGCTTATCGCATAGGACTGCCGTGTATCTACGAGCCTGGACGTGATCAGGCGATAGACCACCACAGTCTTCGATTCTTCCATGTCCATACGTCCGCCCCTCTTCCTTAGGTCGCTGCACCTGGCTCATCTTCGCAGGCAATGCCGTGCCGGGTAAGCATGGCACTGATCCGTCGAGCGACCAACTCCTGGTGAGCTCCCGCGTTGTCTTCAATGACGTCTGCCAGGCCTGCGAATGCTGCCCAGAAGCCGCCCGAGCCGCCATGCGCCTGAATCAGCACAGGATGTTCGGTCTCGAGCGCATCGAGCTGAGCGTCTAGCGTATTCAGGTTCGCAGGCATCGGGCCGATCCCTCTTCATCAATGACTTATGGAATTTGTTAGTAATTTCACTAACTCAGTTCTAAGCTAGCGCCGTAGCAGCATGCTGAGGCCTGTCAGTCTCAGCCCGTGATTCAGCTTTCCCGGACTCTCCCACTATGCACCCCATCGCCCCTCCAAGCCTCCTGGGCGCTTTCAGCCCTACTGCACCTACCCGTGCCCTACCCGTGCTCAGGATGCGCGTTAGCTGTGGCTTCCCAAGCCCCGCCGAGGACTTCTTCGGGGCAGAGGACACGCTCTGTCTCAATCAGCACTGCATCAGCAATCCAGTGGCCACGTTCTTTGCCACCGCCGAGGGGGACAGCATGACTGGGCTCGGGATCGACCAGGGCGACACGCTGGTCGTTGACCGCAGCCTGGAACCCAAGCACGGGGACATCGTCCTGGTGCTGTGGGAAGGGGGGTTCATGGTCAAGCGGCTTGCCATGAGCCGGAATCGCCTGGCACTCCACTCGGGACACCCGGACCACCCTCCTATCCTGGTGCCCCCAGACATTGAACTGGATGTCTGGGGTGTGGTGACTTGGTCTTTTAAAAAGCAGCTGAGGCGATGATGCGCGAGCGTATTGAGCAGTGGAAGAGCATCTTCCAAACCGACGAGAACAGCATCTGCAAGCAGCTATCCGGAATGGCTTGGGACCTTGCCGTGTTCACCTGCCTAGTGGAAGCCATCGACCAAGCTCCAGATGGCCCTCAAGGCAAGCAGCTAAACGGAGTCATGGTCAGCATGCTTGCCAACGGTTTTTGGCACAGCGCGTTCCTGGGCGTCCGTAAACTGGCTGACAAACATCCTATTGGGGGTGCACGGGGCGTCTGCTCGATTGGAGGCCTCATCGCTGATGCGAAGGCGGCTCGTCAGCTCATCACTAGACGGGTTTTTGTAGAAGAGATTGCCGGCCTCAACTATGACTACGTAGCCACTCGTGCACGGTTCGAAGAGTTCGTTCGCGCTCATCCCGCTAGCACAATCGTCTCCGGCCGGAGGTTCGATGAAGAACTATCGATCCGTAGGCATCTCGAGTTCGACACGCTGAGCGGAACGACCGAGCAAAACAGAACGGCTGATGATGTGATTCGAGAAGACTTCTTTGTTGCGCTGGAACAGCGTATGGCAAGGCTTGAAGGTGTGGTTACGCACACGCACATCGACGTGGCTCATGCGGCTACGGAAGCAAGTCGGGCAGGAAGGCAGTTGGAAAGCTGGCAGCTTACGGATGCAAAAAATGCATTCAGGGACCTTGCGCAAACGGCAGAGATCCTAGGTAGCGCCCTTTGCTATGACGGCATTGGCTCGGTCCTTCCAAGGCCCCAGTTCGATCAGTTTGAGCACATCGAGCAACCCCTTTTCAGCGGCGACCCCGCAGTTCTTCACGCGAAGTGGGATGAGCTGTCGGCTGAGATCACTCGATGGCACGATGTGAGCGAGATCAGGCTGTGAGCATGATCGCTCTCCAAGACGGGAACAACTTCTACTGCTCTGTTGAAGCAAGCTTCGATCCGAGGCTTCGCGGTAAGCCTGTGTGTGTGGCAAGCAGCGGGGATGGCTGTGTCATTGCCAGGGACGCATTGAGCAAAAAACTCGGTGTGCCCATGGGTGCGCCAATTCACCAGATCCCACCAGACGTGCGCCGGCAGATCACTTTTCGCTCTGCAAATTTCGCGCTCTACGGTGACATCAGCGCCAGGATTGCGTCGATCTTACTAGACCTCTTTCCTGCAATCGAGCAATACAGCATCGATGAAAACTTCATTGACCTGGCAGGCATCCCCTCAAAGGATCACGAGCGTCTCGCAGCAGAAGCGCGAGCCCGAATTTTGAAGTGGACCGGCATACCTTCATGCGTCGGAATTGGACCGACCAAGACGCTGGCGAAGCTCAGCAACAAGAGGGCCAAGTCCACCGTGGAAGGTGTAGTTACGACGATGCCTGACGACCCTGCCCTGCTCACTTACCCCGTAGAAGACGTGTGGGGCGTGGGAAGGAAGCTCACTGCAAGGCTGGGTGCCGATGGCATCCTGACGGCTGGTGATCTCGCTGCCACTGACGTAGACACTCTGCGTTCTCGATATGGTGTTGTGCTGGCACGCACGCAGCGTGAATTGCAGGGTATCTCGTGTGCAGAGCTCGAAGAGCACGAGCCACAACGCAAGGAAATTATGGTGTCTCGGACATTCGGCAAAGACATCACGTCACAGACCGAGCTGATGCAAGCCATTGCCACTTTCGCACAGCGAGCCTGCGAAAAGCTTCGTTCAAGGCAGCTGCAAGCAGCGGGCGTATGGGTCTTCATCCAGACGAACCCTTTCAAGCAAAATTTGCCGCAATACAATCCATCAAAGTCGTTTCGATTGTTGATGCCGTCTGCTGACACCAGGGAAATTCTGATGGTTGCCCAGGGGCTGGCCAAATCCATGTTCAAACATGGCTACGGCTACAAGAAAGCAGGTGTCAGCTTGCTTGATCTGAGCCACATGGATGTCCAGCAAGGAGACCTGTTCGCCGGGGTCGATCAGCGCAGCAAGGCCATTATGGATGTCATGGACCGGACCAACCAGAAGTTCGGCCGAGGCTCTGTGGGCTTTGCTTCCACGGCTTGGCGTCCAAGGGGTAAGACACTTGAGAAGCCCGCCTGGTCCGTAAAACGGGACATGCTCTCCCCCGCTTACACCACTGATTGGAAGCAGCTCATCCGCGTGAGATAGTGCCGGTGCGGCATCGGCAGGATGCCTGGACCCATACAAGGAAGAGCAGGCATGGCACAGCAACAGCAAGATGCAACCGTGGCGGTCATGATCGACTGCGACAACGTGGCCCCAGCAATCATCGACTTTGCACTTCTCATGGCGGCTCAAGCCGGGCGAGTGATCCTTCGCCGTGGGTATGGCAACAAGGCAACACTCAGTAATTCTTGGGAACAAGCGTTGGTCCGTCAGGCGTTCACCCCATGCCTTCAATACCAATACGCTTCCAAGAAGAACACTGCTGACATTGCGCTTGCTCTTGATGCTCAAGAGGCACTGTTCGACAAGCGTGCGGAGGTCTTTTGCTTAGTAACGAGCGACTCGGACTTCGCATATCTCAGCCGCAGGCTGAGGGAACGCGGCGCTACGGTCTTCATTGTGGGCGAAGCAAAGACACCAGATGCACTGCGCAATGCGTGCGACCGGTTCTTCGAATGGAGCCCTGAACAAGCCGCTGCGCAAGCACCTGATGCCGAGACCCCGGAAGCCAAACCTCGGGCCCCAGCCCAACCCAAGCCCAACGCTGCGCCCACCCCGTCTGCCAAGATCAAGCGTAGGCCACGGTTCGTCGTGGAAGCCGTCTCCCTCCTGGCCGCAGGCACGCCTGATGGAAGGGTTAGCGTGAGCGCTCTGAGCCAGTATTTGAAACGTGCCGACTCTGCCTTTTCGCCCAGTGCGTATGGGCATTCTGGGCTTGTAGACATGTTGAAGACCTATGACCTGCTCACCCCTCACTTGGAGGAAGGCGGGCATTGGACAGTGAGTCTCGCTGCTGAGCCTGACGCGGAATAGTCACGAGGTAGGAGCACGGGATCGACTTGCAGCAGCATGCCAGCTGCTCCGTAGACCAACGATGCCTGTGGGGTCGTCGGTCTACACGATGCACCCACTAGCCGTGAAAGTTGATCACAGGTAGGTCTTGCAGATGCTTGATGCTCTCTACCATTTCTTCTGAAAACTGAAAGAACTTGTCAGGGTCATGAACTCGATAGCAGAGCTCAAAGAACATGCCATATGAGATCACGTAGCAAGGGATGCTGCGCTCCACCATCAGCACATTGAGGATCTTCGCGTATTCTTCGCTCTCTCGCTCAAAGACTTCTTTGATGATCGTGATCGCAAAGAGCTGCTTCTGGCTGATATCGATTGACTTCTCTTCGCCGTTGAGGGTGTAGCGAAGCGTTCCGTTGCCTGCTTTGATGTAACTTTGTGCACCCCGAACCTGTGCCACGGCTTTCTTGAAAGCGGTCATCGCATTGGTTTGCTTCCGACTGAGCTTCTGCTTTGCGATGCGCTCAACGTTTGGACTGTCCTTGGCTTGGATGATGAGCAGTCGATCATCTGTCACCACCAGGACATCACAAATTTCTTCTTTGTCAGTCGTTTTCAACGGGCCATGATAAATCTGGCTTTGGGGAAAGCACATCGCCAAGCACTTGATGATGTCTTCTTCTTGGAAGTTCCCAGGCTCCTCCCTCTCTAACGTGGAGATGCTGTATCCCTTTGCCCCATGATGTTGATGGAGCGGATACCGAGCATCTTGTATCGCGAGGCTCTCTCCAAGCGGGTTGTGGATCAGCTTGACGGTCAGCGCCTCTTCGTCGTCCTGGGGGGTTCGCAGGCCGAACCAGTCAGCGACTCCATGCAGCATGTATTGAGCCTGGACAAAGTCCGATCCAAGCAGGCTCAGCCCATCGAGCCGGCCCCTTGTGACTTCTGGGACAACAATCTCCGCTTCGTAGACCAAGAACTCGCGTCCATGCTCATCGAAGAAATGGACGTTGACGGAAGGACTTTTCAGTGCCGCCAACAGCTGGCGACTCTCGACGTCATCGACCAGCGGCGTGCGGATATTCAAGGGCTCGTCTTCGTCGTCGAAGAACGCGAAGACCAATGCCAGCGTCTCTCGTCCGCCAAGGTCCGCAGGGCACACATACACCTTGAAGAAGCCACTAAGCTTCGCGGCTAGAAGGAATTCCTTCGTCGCTTTAACGATCAAGAAGGGGTTACCGCCATCTGGATCAGGTGCAGCCATGATGCCGACTGGATAGCTCAGAATCTGGTGGTATAGCTCGGGGTGAAGGACGGTTAGCATAGAGCGAGGATAACGCCCTACCCTCTGCTTGTGTAACAGCGGGATCTAGCGACCGAGCAGCTGTGCGAGAGTGTCTATCACGTCTGCCCAGAAGCTCTTTGTTGCACCAGGCCATCGCAGGGTCTTCGCGATCTTTAAGCTATTAGGCGTCTGCTGACGTCTGCAATCCACGACTATGCCAGGTGGCTTGGCAAAGATTTGATGCCCGTGTGAGGCTGCAACATAGCGCCAGGCTCTCTCGTGATCCTCGGCTTCAAGCTGGGTGCCTTGAATAGTGGATAGATGCTGGAAGTCGAATGCACGGGACCAACCGCCAGCAATCGACTCGTGTTCCTTTTGCCGCCGGCCCATGTCAACGGTCTGACCGATGTAGACTGCCCCACTGCTAAATTTGAGAGCGTATAGATGACGCTCCCTGGCATGGTATTTCTGATCACGCTTATACCGCACTGGATCTCCTGATTTGCTGAGTTAGACCCAACAAAACAGAAAATCCAGAATTGGCAATGGTTAATGGACGATCAATCACTGAAAAAGATTAGGGTGTGTGTGTTCCAGCACACACACCCTGGGTGAGAGGACAAGGAGAGAAGCCCCTCACACCCATTAAAAGCCATACTCCAAAGGTGTCAAGCGTTATCCGTGTGGTTACACATTCACTGCCGAGTAGCGACGTGCCCACGATGCAAAAATTCCTCGAAACGCGGAGGCGGGAGCGTCCGAAGTTCCTCTACTGTCGCTTTAAGCGAATAAAAGTCATCATAAGAGTCGTCGCTACGCGCAACCAAACATGCCCCGTTATCAAGCAAGAATTCAATTAAGAATTCCAGGCATGGTCGATCTTCATCCTCGGGGCCGCTGTGGAGGTAAAGATCCAACAAGTCATGAAGCTCATTGTCGCTCTTGAGATGGAAGAACTCGGCATCCTCAAAATTTGCTCCACTTTTCAACAACAGAGCGACTGCACCAAACTGCTTGTGGGAATACGCCGTATCGACAGGACTGCCAAAGCCAAAAGCATCTCCGCTCATGTCATTGATGTCAGCGCCATAGTTCAAAAATAGCTTGATCTGATCAAGCTCGCCAGAGCAAGCAGCGTTCGTCAAAGGCGTGGGAAATTTATGATAGCCGGTATAGCAATCAACGAAAGCACCTTCCTCTAGTGCAACCTTCAACTCTTCGAGCGATCCGGCCGCGATCAACCGTTCACATGCGGCAACGCGCTGCTTTTCTTCGCCCGGAAATTGAGCGATCCACGCCTTGAACTTTGGCATGAGTATTGTCATCAAATGACCATTGGCGTTGATCGTGCCACTTTGGTCATAGTATGAGCTCGGAAACTCCCGGGCCTTGGCGCTCTTCTTAGCAAACCATCCAAACATTGGAGCTCCTTGAATAAGTGTATGTTCTTATCAAAAGGCTCAGCCCAACAAAGTCAATGTTTGAAGATCAAAAAAGCCCCTTTCCAGGGGCTTCGAATGCAGGACATGGGTAGGTGCAACTAGCTTCTCGGCGTTGAAGCATCAAGCTCAGCCCGATCAGCAATCGCTTTGCTTTGCGCCTGCTCTCGATCCAGCCATAGAAGCTTCTCCCGGTGCTTGGTTTCAAGATGTTTCCGGTAGGCCTCTATGTAAGCAGCCTTTTCTTCATGCATCGCCCAGGGCTTCTCAATTGCCTTTTCAGGCGTAAGGGCGACGATACGACATCCAGTCCGTAAGGTATCTGACAAGAGCTCGTCTGAGACAGAGGTGATCAGGCTATTGCAAAGAACAACCGGCCTGCCGGTAATCTTGTCTTTGAAGACGATAAAGAGGTTTGGGCTGGGACGAAGATCGAGTCCAGCGCTGCCTTCGATTTCCTCTTCTACCCCGCTCTTTTTCTTTAAGACCGTTGCCCACCATCGCAAGATCTGATCTTTGCGAGCTGTGTGGCTTTTGGACAGGAAGAAAGGATCATCATATTTCTTTCGGGCTTCTCGCAATGCACTGCTTGTGATACCCAAGAAGAAAGCAGTCATGGATAGGGTCAACAAAGCATCACCGCCCATCTCATGAAGCTTCTTGCGCACCGATGCATAGTCCTGAGTCGCCTTTATCCTTTTGCGCTCCTCTTTATCTGCGAAGAGCGACTCCAACGCGTTCTTGAAGCCTTCTGCCTCAGCTTTCTCGTTTGTCATTCTTGGCATATAAAAAAGCCGACATTACTGTCGGCTTTCCGAGCGTTAATTAACCGGGGAACTTCGGGAACTTTTCGTCCGGATGGGCTGCTTTCCATTCTTTGTAAGCAGCGGAGCCTTCCCAAGCGGCGAAGGCGCGCGGAGTCCGACCACGGCCGCTCCACGTTTCCTGGGTATGCGGCAGCCAGTATTTCTGCGCAACTTCCTTCCTGGAACCAGACGACTTTTTACCAGTCGAAGAAGTAGCGTTGAAGTGATTGGCGATTTCAGACTTCTGCTTGGCAGAGAAGAAGTGACCAAAACGATTCAGAAGCTCCGAGACATTTGCGAAAGCGCTCGATGCTTCTTCTTCCATCAACTTGACTTCTTGCTCTTCAAGCTTCTTCAGCTCTTCAGCCAGCTTGGCTTTGGCGGAAGCGATAGATTCAAGAGTGGTGCCCGGTGCTTTGCTCATAGTGTTCTATTTGTTGGAGAGTGATAGACCGATCTGATCCTATCAACGCACCTTTATTGGATCAACGTTTATTTGATGGAGAGTGTCGATCCCTGCAACTCTTTTCGCTCTCGCCCCGCTTTACTGAGTGCGAAGTCTCGCTCTAAGGATGCAATTGCTTGCATTGAGGCACCGGCAAGCTCATCGGCGAACTCTGGCTCACCAATGGAGCGGAGAACCTGTTCCCAGAAGTCACTGGCACGAACGAACGCAATTCGGGGACCAATCGCTGACTTCCGCCGACCAATGGGCTTTGAATGATCAACGGTGGGAACCACAGGAGCCGGATTGGGCGAAGGTTCCAAGATCTCGGCAAGAGCTTCAATTGGGAGTTGCAAGTGCCCGTCGATCTTCCTGGCACCCGGGTAGCGGCCCGACTTCATGCCTTCCCTGATTCGCTGCACCACCCCGCGTGTTGACTGCCCACGGAGCACATGAGCGACTTCTTCGGGGCTTAGTCCGTAGCGGCCCGGGTAGCCCTCTCGCAACCACTTTAGTGAGGCTTCTGACATAGCACCACGGCTCTTCGACAAGCGGTCTAGATTGCCAGCTTTTGAAGCCGAGCGGCGCCACAGCAGTGCACGCTATGTCTGTGGCAATCCTGTGGCAGAGCGCCAGTGTTTCATGATGTTTCTAGGTGTGCTTTGATGCATTGGAGCGTCAACCCCACTCCTCGCGCCTTTACAATTCAATGACTTGCAGGAGGATGGCGAAAGCCCTCTTCCTTAGGAGGGGACCGCTCTATCCAGCTGAGCTACGGGGCCAAAAAGTTGGATGCCAAGATTACAGGCAAGCGCCCCGCCCAGCCAGCTTTTCCCGCTACCGCTGAAGCTGCTGCCAATTCGCGACAGTGCCGGGAGCGGGCGTCGGCAGGCCATACCTCACGCTGACGCAATCAGCCCGCTCGCAAGTACGCCCCCCGTTGCCAGCAACAAACTACCGGCCAATGCCCTGCGGAAAATACCTACAAATACGCGCGGCAAAACCACCGCCATCTGCCAACACGCTTTTCAGACAAACCCTAATCCAAGTGCCTATGCCGGGTGCCTACAATTCTCAGAGCCTCCTGCTAGCCAAAGACGACAGGCTTCAGCAGTGCACCACTTACCGCGCCGGTCTTCGGCCCGCCGGGATTGCACAACCATATACGCAGCCGCTTACAGCGGAAGATGAGAACCAGCAATGAAGAAATCCTTTTACGCTCTGACCCTCGCAGCGCTTTCGCTTCCGGCCATCGCGCAGGACGCGCAGTTTACTGAGCAGCCTGTCGTCGCCCAGGAGCCACAAGCAATCGAACAGCCTGCGCTTGAGCACGCAGTTGCGACCCAGGAACAGAGCCCCGGCGAACAGCAGGAAGCGGCTCCGCAGAATGAATTGACCTCGTCTGCCAGCGAAGAAACAACGGCATCCTTCGAACAGCCTGCCACCGAAGAAGCAACCGCCTCCTTCGAACAACATGCCGGCGAAGAGCTTGCCACGTCCGAAGAAGGGTTCAGCACCGAACTGGCCGGTACCGAGCAGGCCGGCAACAGCGCACGCGGCACCTTGAACCGGCGCCTGGCCATTGGCGGAGGCGTAGCCGCTGGCGTGCTGTTGTATGCGGTGCTGTCCAATGATGACGGCGGCAATGGCAGCGCACCGGTTACCCCGGGCCCGACCGGCACCCACTGAATTCGAAATACATCAAGCGCAAGTACTCCCTCGCCGGTCTTCGTGACCGGTGGGGGCTGCGCATTGCCTGCAAAGGCCAGGAACTAAAAATGAACTGCAAGCGTCTTGTCGCCACATTGGCGCTCGCGTTGTTACTCCCCGGCTGCATATTGGCGCCAGGCCAACATCTGCGCAGCGATGCGTTCGTGCAGCCCGGCGATTCCGTCGGCGACATCCGCCAGTATCCGCAGAAGCATGCCGCGCGCACGCCGAGTCGTTCTCTGCAGCACGCTTCCGCACCGCATTTGGCAGCTTGGTCGAACGGAAATGGCGCGAGTTCCAGCAAGCCTCCTGCAATGCCCAGCAAGACCGCACTCTCTACAAGCGATGACCTGCGCACATGGACGTAAGAAACATTCTTATCTGCGGCGGTGCCGGCTACATCGGCAGTCATATGGCCCAGTGGCTTGCAGAGCACGGCCATGGCGTCACCGTCCTGGATAATCTTTCAAGCGGGCATGCCGGCTCCGTACGTTGGGGAAAGCTGTTGCAGGCGGATCTGTTGGACTCCGCCTCCCTCGAACGTACCTTCAGCGCGGGGCAGTTCGATGCCGTCATGCATTTCTGTGCGCGCTCACTCGTCGGCGAATCCGTAACCAAGCCCTACGAGTACTACGCCAACAACGTCACCGGAACGCTCAATCTTCTTGAGGCCATGCGCTGCCATGATGTTAATAAGCTGGTGTTCTCATCTACGGCTGCCGTGTTCGGAAACCCCATCCACGACATCATTGATGAGGACCATCCGAAAGCTCCCATCAATCCGTATGGCGCCAGTAAATTGATGGCAGAACGCTTCTTCGCAGATGCCGCCCATGCTTACGGTCTGCGCTCGGTCGCGCTGCGTTATTTCAACGCTGCCGGCGCCTTGCCCGAGCACGGCATCGGTGAGGCGCATGCCTGCGAGACGCATCTGATTCCCAATGTGCTGCGTGCGGCATTGATCGATGGCCCGCCACTGAAGATCTTCGGTGATGACTATGCCACCGTTGACGGCACCTGCGTGCGCGACTATGTGCATGTGCAGGACCTCGCCCAGGCGCACGCACTGGCGCTGGACTTCATGGATACGCATGAAGGTGCACATACCTTCAATCTGGGCAATGGCCAAGGTTTCTCTGTACGAGAGGTAATTGCTGCCGCAGCTTCGGTGGTTGGCAAGGCCATTCCTTATGAGATCGCACCGAGGCGTGCGGGTGACCCGCCGAGTCTGGTTGCGTCAAGCCAGAAAGCGCGCGAACTGCTTGGCTGGCAGCCACAATGGACTGAACTGGCTCCCATCATTGAAAGCGCTTGGCGCTGGCACCGTGCGCCACCGAGTTGGTTCCCAACCCAGAACTAGTACGACAGGAGCCCCTGAAGCCGATGTCAGCTATGCGGCTTTTTGGTCATTCCTGATTGACGCGATGCTTCAGGCGACAACTCTGGGAGATACAGCGGCCGTTCTGACCGTAGTCTGAGTAAGCGAAGCCTACCCAGGGCCGCTGGCGGACGGCCTGAAAGACGGGTCGAGACTTCCCGGGTGCGCTGCGCTTACCCGGGCTGCGACATTGAAGCTATTGTCAGCGTCTCCCACTGCGCAGCTTCTTGATCCTCATCCGAGAACTCGTGCCTATCGATCCGCCGTGCGATCGCAAACACGCCGGGATCGAGCTACCGACTGCCAGCCTATGCAAGGCTGGCAACAGCACTGACGCCGATCAGGCAATATCCAACACCGGGAACGACTTCACCAGCTCATCCAGCGCCTTGATCTGCGCCAAGAACGGCTCCAGCACATCCAACGGCAGCGCACTTGGGCCATCACAGCGCGCGTTGTCCGGGTCCGGGTGGGCTTCCAGGAACAGGCCGGCGATGCCGACTGCCATGCCGGCACGGGCAAGCTCCACCACCTGGCGGCGACGTCCGCCGGAGGCTTCGCTGCCTGCGTCGCGGCGCTGCAGGCTGTGGGTGACATCGAAAATGGCCGGCAAGCCGCCGGTCGCCTCGATCATCTCGCGGAAGCCGAGCATGTCCACCACCAGGTTGTCGTAGCCGAACTGGGCGCCGCGCTCACACAGGATGATCTGCTCGTTGCCGGCTTCGCGGATCTTGCTGACGATGTGCTTGATCTGGGTCGGGCTGAGGAACTGCGGCTTCTTGATGTTGACCACACGGCCGGTACGGGCGATGGCGGTTACCAGATCGGTCTGGCGGGCCAGGAAGGCCGGAATCTGCAGCACGTCCACCACCTCGGCCACCGGTGCGGCCTGGGCGACTTCATGCACATCGGTGATCACCGGCACGCCGAAACGCTGTTTGACCTGCTCGAAGATGCGCAGGCCTTCTTCCAGGCCGACGCCGCGGAAGGAGGTGATCGAGGAGCGGTTGGCCTTGTCGAACGAGGCCTTGAAGACGTACGGAATACCCAGCTTGCGGGTGACCTCCACGTAGCGCTCGGCGGCATACAGCGTGGAGTCCAGGTCCTCCAGCACATTCAGGCCGCCAAACAGCACGAAAGGCAGGTTGTTGCCAACCACTACCCCATCCGAAATCTTCACGTTCATCTGTCTTTCCTGTTCAAACCGGGGAAGCCCCAACCAAGGGTGGCGAATATGGCTGAAAACGGGCGCCAGTGACAGCTCCCGCCGTCCCGAAATCAGCCCTGCCCGCCGCCGTCGCCGCCTGCGGCAAACCCCAGACCAGCCCGCACGGGGTCAATCGGTTCACTCTGATACTATGTGGTACTCACTCCGTCGCCCCACCCGCAGTTTCCGACGGCGCCAAAATCACGTTAAGAAACAGGAGTTTGAATGTCTTCCGAGCTGCTCAAGGCCTTGGCTCTGGATGCCACCAACGCTGGCACCTACATGGGCAATGGGGAATGGTCCGCCGCCACCGGCGCGGGCGTCCTCAAGCCGCAGAACCCGACCACCGGCGAAGTGATCGCCGAGGTCCAGGCCACCACCGAGGCTGATTACGAAACCGTCATCGCCCGTGCGCAGGAAGCCTACAAGGTATGGCGCACCACCCCGGCCCCGCGCCGTGGCGAAGCCGTACGCCTGTGCGGTGAAGCGCTGCGCAAGCACAAGGACGCATTGGGCTCGCTGGTCGCACTGGAAATGGGCAAGTCCAAGCCGGAAGGCGACGGCGAAGTGCAGGAGATGATCGACATCGCCGACTTCGCACTGGGCCAGAGCCGCATGCTGTACGGCTACACCATGCATTCGGAGCGCCCCGGCCATCGCATGTATGAGCAGTACCATCCGCTGGGCCTGGTCGGCATCATCTCGGCCTTCAACTTCCCGGTTGCGGTGTGGAGCTGGAATGCGTTCCTGGCCGCCATCTGTGGCGATATCTGCATCTGGAAGCCGTCCAACAAGACCCCGCTGACCGCCATTGCGACGATGAAGATCTGCAATGACGCGCTCAAGGACGGTGGCTTCCCGAACCTGTTCTTCCTGATCAACGACGCCGGCACCGCCCTGTCCGAGAAGATGGTCGACGACCGCCGCGTGCCGCTGATCTCCTTCACCGGCTCCACCCAGGTCGGCCGGGCCGTCAACCAGAAGGTCGCCCAGCGCCTGGGCCGCTGCCTGCTGGAACTGGGTGGCAACAACGCCATCATCATGGACGAGACCGCCGACCAGAAGCTGGCCGTGCCGGGCATCGTGTTCGGCGCCGTCGGCACTGCCGGCCAGCGCTGCACCACCACCCGCCGCCTGATCGTGCATGAATCCATCTACGACAACGTGCTGGCCACGCTGATCAAGGCCTACAAGCAGGTGGAAGGCAAGATCGGCGATCCGACCGACGCGGCCAACCTGATGGGCCCGCTGAACAGTCCGGAAGCCGTGCAGCAGTTCCTGGCTTCCATCGCCAAGGCCAAGGCCGCTGGTGGCACCGTCGAGACCGGTGGCACCGCCATCGACCGCCCGGGCAACTTCGTGCTGCCGGCCATTGTTACCGGCCTGAAGAACAGCGATGAGATCGTCCAGCACGAGACCTTCGCCCCGATCCTGTACGTGATGAAGTACAGCACGCTGGACGAAGCCATCGACATGCAGAACGGCGTGCCGCAGGGCCTGTCCTCGTCGATCTTCACCCAGAACCTGAAGACCGCCGAGAAGTTCCTGTCGGCAGCCGGCAGCGACTGTGGCATCGCCAACATCAACATCGGTACCTCCGGTGCCGAGATTGGTGGCGCCTTCGGTGGCGAGAAGGACACCGGCGGTGGTCGCGAGTCCGGTTCGGACGCGTGGAAGGTCTATATGCGTCGCCAGACCAACACCATCAACTACTCCGATTCGCTGCCGCTGGCCCAGGGCATCAAGTTCGATCTTTGATGTTGTCTGCCCCGGCCTTGGTCGGGGCATTGAACCGGGAGAGTGTCGAGCTGAAAGGCTGCCCTCACCCCAACCCCTCTCCCGCGCGCGGGAGAGGGGCTTTCTTCAGCTGAAACGGAGTTTCCGATGAGCATTCCCGCACCCCGTCAGACCAGCAGCTACGCCGTGATCAGTCTGGTGGCCGGCATCCTCGGCTGGACCCTGTTGCCCGCCATCGGCAGCATCTGCGCGATCATTTTCGGCCATATGGCACGCGCTGAAATCCGTCGCAGCAACGGCCAGATGGAAGGCGACGGCCTGGCCGTGGCCGGGCTGGTCCTGGGTTGGCTGGCCACCGCGCTGTGGCTGATCGGCATCATCTTCTTCATTGTCATCATCGTGTTCTTCGGTGGCTTGGCGGGCATCGCCGCACTGAATTCCTGAGGCCGGCATGGGGCAATCCGATTCAACCGAACGTTTCAGCAGCCGGGTGGCAGATTACGTCCGCTACCGCCCGGGCTACCCGTCCACGCTGCTGCGCTGGCTGCATGAGGACATCGGCCTGCCCCGCTCCGCCCTGGTCGCCGATATCGGCGCCGGCACCGGCATTTCCACCGAGCTGTTCCTCGCCGCCGGTCACCCGGTAATTGCGGTGGAACCCAATGCCGCGATGCGCACGGCCGCGCAACAGTGGTTGCAGCCGGACTACCCGCAACTGCAACTGGTGGCAGGCACCGCCGAGGCCACCACGCTGGCCGAGCACAGCATCGATCTGGTCGCCGCCGCGCAGGCCTTCCATTGGTTCGACACCGCTGCCGTGCGTCGCGAATGGGCGCGCATTCTGCGTCCGGGCGGATTGGCGCTGGTGTACTGGAACTCGCGCCTGCTCGACGCCTCGCCGTTCCTGGCCGGCTATGAGCAGCTGCTGCTGGATTACGGCACCGACTACACCGAAGTTGCCGAGCGCTACCAGGACGATCAGACCATGCGTGAATGGTACGGCGACGGCCTGCGCGGCCTGGTGCATCTGCCCAATGTGCAGCATCTGGACTACGACGGATTGCGTGGTCGTCTGCTGTCCTCCTCCTACGCACCGCAAGCCGGTCATCCCCGCCATGCGCCTATGCTGGAGGCCCTGCAGCGTCTGTTCGACGCGCATGCGGTCGATGGCAAGGTCGCCTTCGAGTACCAAACCCGCGCCTTTGTTGGCACGCTGAACTGAGCTTATGTATTCCATTGCCCGTCCCTTCCTGTTCACCCTTGATGCCGAGCGCGCGCACGGCCTGGGCCTGTCCGCGCTGGATCTGGCCTGGCGCACCGGCACCACGCCGCTGATTGCCGGCCGCATCAAGCCGCTCCATACCACCGTGTTTGGCCTGGATTTTCCCAACCCGGTTGGCCTGGCTGCAGGCCTGGACAAGAACGGCGAGCACATTGAAGCTCTGTTTGCGCTGGGCTTTGGCTATGTCGAAATCGGCACCATCACCCCGCGTCCGCAGGCAGGCAGCCCCAAACCGCGCCTGTTCCGCCTGCCGCGGCACAACGCCATCATCAACCGCATGGGGTTCAACAACCTCGGCGTGGATGCGCTGGTGAAGAACGTGGAAGCGGTCAAGCATCGCCCCGGCCCGCTCGGCATCAATATCGGCAAGAACAAGGACACTCCCAACGAGGATGCGCTGTCCGATTACCTGATCTGCATGGAAAAGGTCTACCCGCTGGCCGACTACATCACCGTCAATATCTCCTCGCCCAATACCGCCGGCCTACGTGAACTGCAGGAAGAACAGGCGTTGCGGCGCCTGGTTGCCGGGTTGCGTGAAGCGCAGGAACAGCTGGCCGCCAAGCATGGCAAGCGCGTGCCGATGCTGGTCAAGGTGGCGCCGGACCTGAGCGACCGCGATATCGACGCCGCCGCGCGCGTGCTCGGCGAACTGGGTGTGGATGGCGTGATCGCCACCAACACCACCATCGGCCGGCCTACGGTGGAAGCCGATCCGCTGGCCAAGGAAATCGGCGGTCTGTCTGGCGCGCCGTTGCTCGGCCAATCGACCCTGGTGCTGCGGCGTCTGCGCGCGCGCCTGCCCGAATCGGTACCGCTGATCGGCGTGGGCGGCATCAGCTCCGGTGCTGATGCGGTTGCAAAGATGGCAGCGGGCGCTGCGCTGGTGCAGTGCTATAGCGGCCTGATCTTCCAGGGCCCGGGCCTGATCAGCGACTGCGTCGAGGCTATCCGGCGCCGCCGCGAGTCCCCTTCGGGAGGCGCGGTCGCCCCCCTATGATGATTGCCGCCCCCGCTTGGTCCCTGACCGAAAACGCTCCACTGCGCCAGCTCAACACTTTCCATGTCGACGCACACGCACCGCGCATGCTGCGCGTGGCCGACCCCAACGTGCTGCCCGAAGCGCTGGCTGCCGTGGCCGATGCCGATCTGCTGGTGCTGGGCAGCGGCAGCAATGTGCTGCTGGCCGCCGATCCAGAAGACGTGGTGCTGGTATTTGAAAACCGCGACATCACCGCGCTTGAACACCGTACCGATCACACCATCGTCCGCGCAGGTGCCGGCGTTATCTGGCATGAGCTGGTGATGTGGTCGCTGCAGGAAGGCCTGTCAGGGCTGGAAAACCTCGCCCTGATTCCCGGCACCGTTGGTGCCGCGCCGATCCAGAACATCGGTGCCTATGGTGTCCAGGTTGGCGAATTCATCCAGGCCGTTGAAGCCTGGGACCGTCAGGAGCAGTGCTGGGTACGCCTGGACCAGGACGCCTGCCAGTTCGCCTACCGCGACAGCCTGTTCAAGCACGAAGCCGACCGCTACCTGATCACCGCCGTGGAGTTCCGCCTGCCGCTGCTGCACGAACTGCAGCTGGACTACGCCGGTATCCGCGAGGAACTGAAGGCGATGGGAATCGAGTTCCCGGTATCGGCCGATGTCGCCAATGCGGTCATCGCCATCCGCCGCCGCAAACTGCCCGATCCGGATGTGCTGGGCAATGCTGGCAGCTTCTTCAAGAACCCCATTCTGCCGCTCGAACAGGTCGACGTGTTGCTGCAGCACTATCCCGAGTTGCCGGTTTTCCCCGGCAATGACGACAGCAACCGCAAGGTGTCGGCGGCATGGATGATTGAAAAGGCCGGTTTCAAGGGCCAGCGCGACGGTGATGCCGGCGTGTCCCCCACGCATGCGCTGGTACTGGTCAACCATGGCAACGCCAGCGGCGCCGAACTGCTGGCGTTTGCACGGCGCGTCTCGGCCGCCGTGCTGGAGAAGTTCGGCGTACCCATCGAACCCGAGCCCAGGTTGGTCGGCGCCCGCTGGTGAACACTGCATTGGCTGCACCCCGCTCCATCGCCATGCGCGCCGCCCTGCTGATGTTCGGCAGCGCCATGGCCTTCGGCCTGATGGCGGTGGCCATCCGCCTGGCTACCCGCTACGTGCCAACCCAGGAAGTGGCGTTCTTCCGCAACAGCTTCGGCCTGCTGGCGTTGTTGCCCATGCTGATCCGCCCCGGTCACGCGCCCTTGCGCACCCAGCAACTGCCGCGCTATTTCCTGCGCAGCGCGATTGGCCTGGCATCGATGCTGTGTGCGTTCTGGGCCATCGGTCACCTGCCGCTGTCGCAGGCCATTTCGCTGTCGTATTCCACGCCGCTGTTCGTCACCATCGCCGCGGTGCTGTGGCTGGGCGAGAAGGTCCGCTTCCGCCGCTGGGCAGCCGTGATCGTCGGCTTCATCGGCGTGCTGGTGATCGTGCGTCCGGGCGCGCATGGCTTCGAACTCGGCAGTCTGGTCGCGGTGGCTGCAGCCGTGCTCAGCGCGCTGGTCGCAATCCAGATCAAACAGCTCACCCGCATCGATGGGCCCGACACCGTGGTGCTCTATACCTATGCGTTCTGGGTACCACTGTCGCTGATACCGGCGCTGTTCGTGTGGGTCTGGCCAACCGGAATCGCCTGGCTATGGCTGGTGGCCACCGGCGTGCTGGGCACCATCGGCCAACTGTTCTGGACGCGGGCACTGAAGCTGGGCGAAGTCTCCGCACTCACGCCGATCAGCTTCACCCAGCTGCCGCTGGTGGTGCTGATGGGCTGGCTGCTGTTTGGCGAGACACTGGACCGCTGGACCGTGATCGGCGCACTGATCATCCTTGGCTCCAATGCCTATATCGCCCACCGTGAAGCGGTTCTGGCGCGCCGTGCGGCAACGCACGCCCCGATCGCCGCCGCCAAGCCCGGCGAGTAAGCCGGCAACTACAGCAGCGCCACCAACAACGGCGCTGCGGCAACGTTCACCAAGCCTGCCATCACCATCACCAAGCCGGCAATTGCCCCCTCGCTTTCGCCCAGCTCACGCGCCTTGGCCACGCCCATGCCGTGCGCGCCCATGCCGAACAGCGCACCGCGCGCCATCGCGCTACGCACCGGCAGAAACTTCAGCAGCAGCTGACCAAACAGTGCGCCGCAGATGCCGGTGATGATCACGAACACTGCGGTCAGTTCGGGGATGCCACCAATACGGCCGGACACATCCATCGCGAATGGCGTGGTCACCGAGCGCGGCGCCAGGCTCAGCTGCAACTCGGGGGACAGATGCAACGCGCGGGCCATCAGCCACGCCGCGATGATGGCCGTGGCGCTGCCTACCAGCACGCCAGCACCGAGCACCTGCCAATGCCGCGCGATCAGCGCACGCTGCTGGTAGATCGGCACGGCGAAGGCGACCGTGGCCGGCCCCAGCATGGCCATCAGCCAATGCGTGCCGCGAAGGTAGTCGTGGTAGTTGGCGTGCAGCAGCAAGGCCAGCGCCAACAACACCAACGGCGCGGTGATCAGTGGCGATGCCCAGCCCTGCTGGATGCGCCCGTAGAGGCGCTTGGCCAGCACATAGGCACCCACCGTGACCACGGCCCAGAACAGCGGCCAGAGCAGCTGCAGCGGATGGCTGATGACGGCTTCAAGATTCATTGCGTTGACTCCAGCGGAACAACCCTTCCACGGTAAGTGCGGTGACCGCCATCACCAGCACGGTGCCGCCCACCACCACCGCGAGCAGCTTGATCCCCAGCCAACCGAACATCTGCCGGTTGTCGAGCAGGATCATCGCCGCCGGCACGAAGAACAGCAGCATCTCGGCCAACAGCCACTGCGCACCGCGGCTGAACGAACGCGGCGACAGCCACTGCAGGGCGAAGGCCAGCAACAGCACGAACAGGCCGACGATGCCGCCGGGTACCGGCACTCCAAACTGACGCATCAGCACATCGGCCAGCAGCCAGACACCCACCAGCGCGCCAATCTGCAGCCCGGTGCTGCGGCGCAGCCAGCGTTTCACGCCTACCCGGCAACGACGCAATGACAGCAAAAGCATTTCCATGCCTCCTATGTACGCCGCCCTCATCCATAATTAAAATGAATTCAATTCATCCAATGGATTCCAATACAGAATGGATATCCGACAGCTCCGCATGCTGGTCGAGGTGGTACGCCACAACGGCTTTTCTGCCGCCGCCGAAGCGGTCTTCGCCACCCAGCCGACCCTGAGCAAGGCGATCCGGCAGCTGGAGGACGAGCTTGGCGAGGTGTTGCTGGAACGCTCACGCCAAGGTGTGCGGCTGACCCCGGCCGGTCAGATCGTCTACCGGCGCGCCCTGGCGCTGCTCGGTGAGCGCGAGGACATGCTGCGCGAACTGCAGGAGCTGCGCGGCCTGCAGCGGGGCGAACTGCACCTGGGCCTGGCGTCGCTGGGCAGCGACATCCTGTTCGCCCCGGTATTTGCCCAGTTCCGGCAGCGCTATCCGCAGATTGAGCTGCAGGTGCTCGAGCGCGGCAGCGAGGCGCTGGAAGAAAGCCTGCGCGCCGGCGAGATTGAGCTGGCCGCCAGCCTGTTGCCGGTGGCCGACGACCTGGACTGGCAACCGGTGCGCACCGAACCGCTGGTCGCGCTGCTGCCAGCCGGCCACCCGCTGGCGACACGACGCACATTGAAACTGCAGGACCTCGCCGAGGTGTCGTTCGTACTGTTCGAAAAAGGCTTCATGCTCAACCGCCGCATCATCAAGGCCTGCATGGCGCGCGGCTTCACCCCGCGCGAGGTCAGCCGCAGTGCGCAACCGGATTTCATCGTGGCGCTGGTTGCCGCCGGGCTGGGGGTGGCGATGCTGCCACGGATGATCGCGCAGGCGCGACAACGCCCGGACGTGGTGCTGGTGGCATTGGACGAGCCGGAGCTGGACTGGAAGATGGCCGTTGCGTGGCGTCGCGGCGGCTTTCTATCCGCCGCCGCGCAGGCCTGGCTGGCGCTAGTGGCGGAGCAGCATGGCCACACCATGCCAGCGGACTAGTTTTCTACAGCCCACCAAAATGCTCCGGCCACGGTGACTGCAGCGCTGCATCAGGGTCTGCCTGCGTGTTCGGCGACCACAACCCGTGAGGGCCATCCGCTTTTCGCGTTTGCCCCAACGTTGCCAGACAAATAGGCCGCGGCCACGCGCCATGGGTAGTTTCCCTACATCCCAATGGATGAGAAGGGAGTGATCAGACGGGTGAAACCACAGTGAGGCAGGGCGAACAATCCCGCTGAACAATGCCGACTGTCGTTTCTAGACTATGCACCTGCTTGGTTACAGCCTGATTACCGCCGCAAGGACATCGTTTCGCCGCCACTGCATTGCACCGCACCTGCCCCGACGGGTTTACGCCGTAGGCGGGTGCATACCAGGCGGCCTCTGCATCATCCGCCTCCGGGCGCCCTCCTTGCGCATCACCTTGTTCAGTACAGGGTTGCGCCGGCATTGCCTGCGCACTTCCGTCTGACCACCCCGCGGAGCGACGGATCCACCGTGCCTTCGTATCAATACTTTGAAAGGAACTACATATGACGTGCAACACCCCCACGGCTCTGAAGATGGGCGCCGCCGCCCTGGCGTTGACGGCACTGCTGTGCTCCTCCGCACAGGCTGCGTCGGGCTCGATCACCTTCAAGGGCGAAATCGTGCAGTCCACCTGTGACGTCACCACCGCCAGCATCGACCAGACCGTCACGATCGGCAAGTTCCCCACCACGCTGTTCAAGAACGTGGGTGATGTCTCGGCGCCGAAGAGCTTCAGCATCGGCCTGCAGAACTGCGCCGCCGGCACCTATACCCTGCGTTTCGACGGCATTGTGCCTGCCGGCCATCCGGAATTGCTGGCAGTCAGCGCCGCCACCGGCATCGGCATTGAAATCCTCGACCACAATGAAAACCTGTTCCCGATCAACCAGGACATCAAGGACCCGGCCGTCGTCACCGTCGGTACCACCGGCACCGCCACGGTCAACCTGAAGGCACGTTACAAGTCCTACTCCAAAGCCGTGACTGCAGGCGCAGCGGACGCCAACTCGACGTTCTCGATCGAGTACCGCTAAGCAAGAACAGTGCTGCCGGCAATGTCCGGCAGCACTGCTGTCCCCTGTCCCTCCCGGTAGCAAGCAACTGTGCCCATGTCTGTACTCTCCCTCCCTTTCCAACGGCCTGCCCTGCGCTTGCTGATGGCACTGCTGATCGTCTTCGGCATTGGCGGCCAAATCGCGTCCGCCGCCGTGCACGTGGAAACCACGCGCGTGATCTACAGCGGCCACGCGGCATCGGCTGCGCTGACTCTGAGCAACCGCAGCACGCTGCCTTACATGGTGCAGACCTGGCTGGATGACGGGGACGGCATGCCCGAGGGTAAAAGCTTGCCGATGCTGCTGACCCCGCCCCTGATGCAGTTGTCGGCCGGCGAACAGGCGGTGCTCAGGGCGATCTACTCGGGCAGCGGTTTGCCGCAGGACCGGGAGTCACTGTTCTGGGTGAATGTGCAGGAAATACCGCCGCGCTCCGAAGCCAGCAACGTCCTGCAGGTGGCCATCCGCACCCGCATCAAGCTGTTCTATCGACCGGCCGCGCTCGACACCACGCTGGAGGAAGCTGCCCATGCGCTTCAGTGGCGCATGGCCGGCGACCAGCTGCAGGTGACCAATCGCAGTCCTCTGCACATCACGTTCGCCGAAGTGCAAGGCCGGGCAACAGCCGGCCCCGACAGGAAAGTCGACCTGGACATGATCGCACCCGGGCAGTCGATGAGTATTCCCGTCGCGGCGCTCGATCTGCACGGCAGCAGCACACTGCGCTTTTCCTACATAAATGACTTCGGCGGCATCACCGAACTTGCAGACGTCGCCGTGACGCGCTGACGTCTTCGTCAAAGAGTCCAGCCATGCTTCGCACAATCCGCGCCACCCTGCGGAGGGACACGTTTGTCCCTCGTTTGGCACCGCTCGCCGTCGCGCTCAATACCCTGGGTATCGGCACTGCAGTTGCGGCGCCCCAGTTCAACCTCGACTTCCTGCGCGGTGCGCAGAACGAAGACGACGTGGCCATGCTGTCGAGTCCAGGCTCGGTGTTGCCCGGCACGTATCCGTTTTCCGTCTACCTCAACGGCGATGAAATCGCCCGCGAGGATATCCGCTTCGAGCGCCTGGCCAGCGGCGAGGTGCAGCCCTGCCTGACCCGTACACGCCTGCGGGCCTGGAGCATCCGCCTACCCAACGGCCAGCGCGACCCGCAGGTACAGGCTCGCTGTGAATCGTTGCCGGCCCTGCTGGCAGGCAGCCAGGTCAGCTATAACGGCAATCAGCAGCGACTCGACCTGCAGGTGCCGCAGGTTCATCTGCATACACTGCCGCGCGGCTATATCCGTCATGCGTTGCGTGACCAAGGCATCAATGCGCTGTTGGTCGAATACACCTTGAACGGCTCGCATGACCGGCAGGAACACGCCGACAACAGCAATTATCTGTATGCCTCGATCAATAGCGGACTGAATCTGGGCATGTGGCGGCTGCGTCATACCGCCAATCTCAACCGCACGTCGAATGACCCCGCCACCGGCAACCGCACGCATTGGCGATCACGCAGTTTCCGCGTCGAGACCGACCTGGGCTCGCAACGCAGCAGACTGGTGCTGGGCGACAGCTATACCGCTTACGGCGTGTTCGACAGCGTCCGTTTCCGCGGTGCGAAGCTGGCCAACGACGATGACATGCTCGCCTTCAGTCAACGCAGCTATGCACCGGTGGTACGCGGCATGGCCCCCACCGGCGGCCGCGTCGAGGTACGGCAGGACGGGCACCTGGTCCACTCCATCAACGTCGCGCCGGGGCCTTTCGAGATCAAGGACGTCGTTCCCAATCGCATGAGTGGCGAATTGGAAGTGTCGGTGATTGGTGCAGACGGTGCCGTGCAACGCCATCGCCAGGCGTTCTCCGCCGTTGAAACCATGCTCCGGCCAGGTCTGACCCACTACGAGCTCAGCGCAGGCATCCTGCGCAATGGCGAAGAACGCTACCGGCCCGGGTTTGTGCAGGCCACCCTCGCCCACGGCCTGCCCTCCAGCGCCACCCCCTATGGCGGCCTGCTGGTGGCGCAGAACTACCAGTCCATCGCCATGGGCGTGGCGCATGACCTGGGCCGTTTCGGTTCGGCTTCCATCGACATCAGCCACGCGCGCACCCAACTGGCCAGCGGCGGCAGTCGCACCGGCCAGAGCTACCGCTTCCTCTACTCCAAGTCCCTGAACGCGCGTGGCACCGAGTTCCGCTTGGTCGGCCATCGCTATTCCACCTCGGGCTACTACGGCTTCAGCGACGCGGCCAATGAGCACGAACAGTGGCGCAACGACCACTACGAACGCTGGGAGGAGGACTTCGAAACCAGCGACAGCGCCGCATCCGCCGATCCGGCCTGGCGCCCTCCGGCGCGGCAGGCGATAACAAGCGCGCGCTACCAAAACAAGCGCAGCCACCTGGAAGTCGCGGTTGACCAGCGCATTCTCGACGACTACTCGCTCAACTTCAGCTACAGCAGCCAGAATTACTGGGCAGCACAGGCACGCGAGCGCAACCTTCACTTGGGTTTCAATGGTCGTATTGGTGCGGTCAACTACAGCCTCTTTTTCCGTGACACGCGCAGCCGCCGTGGTCGCTCGGACCGCAACCTGGGGGTGTCGCTTACCGTTCCACTGGGCCGCAGGGCCGCGGCACGTGCCAATGCCGTCAGCGCTTACAGCCACTCCCGCAACTCCGGTGCCAACTACCAGGCGGGCATCAACGGCACGGCCATGCGCAGCGAGAAACTGGGCTATGGGCTGAACCTGGGCCATTCCGATCGCGGCAGCTCCGCTGCGGTCAATGCCAACTACACCGGCAGCAAAGGAAGCCTGAGCTTCGGTGCAACCCGGGCGCGTGACTACCAGCAGGTGAACTGGGGAGCCAGCGGGGCCTGGGTGGTGCACGGCAACGGCCTCACCCTGGCGCAGTCGTTGCATTCAAGCAACGTGCTGGTGCATGCCACCGACGGCGCCGGCATCGGCCTGGAAAACCAGTCGGGCGTCCGCCTGGACCGGCGCGGTTATGGCGTCATTTCCGGCGTGGCCGCCTACCGCAACAACCGCGTGGCCTTGCGCAGCGATGACCTGGGTGCCGACATCGATGCCAGCCGGATCAACGGCACGGTGGTTCCCACCCGTGGCGCTCTGGTACGCATGGATTTCGATACACGCCGTGGCAGCAACCTGATGGTCCACTCCCTGCTCGGCAACGGCAAGCGAGTACCGATGGGTGCGGAAGTGTTCGACCACGATGGCCACAAGCGTGGCGTGGCCGGCCCCGATGGAACCCTGTTCGTCAGCGGCGTGCGCCCCGACGACAGCCTGTCCGTGCGCTGGGGACAGGAAACCTACCAGGCCTGTGAACTGCACCTGGCCTCGCTGCAGCTGTCCGCCAGCACCATCAAAAGCCAGGGCTACCGCCATGTGGACCTGCAATGCACCCAATCCGGTGCGCAACCCCGAGATCGACCATGACGTACCTGATTCGAAACCTGTGCCTGCTGCTCGTGCTGCTTCTGCCGCAGGCAGCAGCGGCAATGTCCTGCAAGGAAACGTTTTCCGAAACCGTCCATCAACAGATCAATCTGCTCAACGACATCACCATCTCCCGCGGTGACGCCGTGCGCGGCAGGCTGTTGTGGCGTTCGGAGGAGTTCAGCATCAGCTTCCGTTGCCTGGACGCGCAGTCCGCGCCCGATGGCGAGTATGCGTTTTTCTATTGGGACCCCGACAACAGCATCGCGCAGCTCCATCCTTCCATCGAGGTCGGGGTAACCATTGGCAATACCGACCATCGCATCAATGGCGGAACGGCGCGGCTGCTGGTCGGCGCAGGCACCGTGCCGCCGGCAAACCGGCCCAACTGCAAAAAGCATTGGAACCATTCCAAAGCAAAACGCTGCGCAACGTCCAACGTACTGGGTGTCACCTTCTCGATCTACATCAAGGCAACCGGGCTTCCCCCGCCGGTCAATGGCCTGATCAACAACAGCCGCAGCTTCGATCTGTTCCAGGTCGATGGCGATGGCGGCTTGAACACCAGCCCGGGCTCCAATTACCGCGCGGGCATCGGCGGACTGGGTCATATCCGTTTCATCGCCTGCAACCCGGAAATCCGGATCGTGGCCAATGCCGGCAGCACCGTCGATTTCGGCAGGATCTCCACGTCCACCATCCATATGGGCGAGACCAACAAGATGTCGTTCTGGCTCGAAGTGGACATGACCCACCCGACCGCTGGCGGACAATGCAGCCAGCAGATGCTGATGGCCACCTTCGACACCGCAAACAAGCTGTATGAGGGCACCGTCATCCTGCCGCGCCGCAACGGCAACTTTGGCATCGTGTTGTCCGACCCTGCCAGCAGCGAGCGCTACATTCCGATGAAGAAGACCATCCCCTTGGGCACGGTGAACCACGGCATGACCCGCAAGGAGTTCAGGGCGTCGCTGTTCTGGATGGATGAGGAGCCTGCACTGGGGCCGTTCTCGGCTACAGCTACGGTGAATGTCACTTTCCGTTGAGGAGCGGCCAACGCTCCGCGCAGGGACGAGGGTTCAACAGACAATTACCGGTAGTGGCGAGCCACGCTCGGCAGGGTTCTACCGGCAAAGCCTGTGCCGAGCATGGCCCGGCACTAAAGTGATGCCTGTTGATCGCCGCTGTGATTGCGAGCGGCCTGCATGTCCACCCAGCGCCACCGCACAAGCAAAAAGCCCACGCAGGACGTGGGCTTTTTGTTTTCAGCGCGCCAGGGAATCGTAGCCCTGCGGCGAACTCACTCCCACTCGATCGTCGCCGGCGGCTTGCCGGAGATGTCGTAGACCACACGCGAAACACCGCGCAGCTCATTGATGATGCGGTTGGAAACGCGGCCGAGGAAATCGTACGGCAGGTGCGCCCAATGCGCGGTCATGAAGTCGATGGTCTCCACTGCACGCAGTGCGATCACCCACTCATAGGCACGCGCATCGCCCACCACGCCCACCGACTTGACCGGCAGGAACACGGCGAACGCCTGGCTGGTCTTGTCGTACAGGTCAGCGGCACGCAGTTCTTCGATGAAGATCGCATCGGCCTTGCCCAGCAGCTCGGCATACTCACGCTTCACTTCGCCGAGGATGCGCACGCCCAGGCCCGGGCCCGGGAACGGATGGCGATAGACCATCGCACGCGGCAGACCAAGCTCGACGCCGAGGCGACGCACTTCGTCCTTGAACAGTTCGCGCAGCGGCTCAACCAGCTTGAGCTTCATGTCCGCCGGCAGGCCCCCCACGTTGTGGTGGCTCTTGATGACGTGCGCCTTGCCGGTCTTGCTGCCGGCCGACTCGATCACGTCCGGATAGATCGTGCCCTGTGCCAGCCACTTGGCATTGCTTAGCTTGTTCGATTCTTCATCGAAGATCTCGACGAACAGGTTGCCGATGATCTTGCGCTTGGCTTCCGGATCGCTGACGCCTTCCAGTGCCTTGAAGTAACGGTCGGCGGCATTCACGCGCACGACCTTGACGCCCATGTTGTCGGCCATCATCTGCATGACCTGGTCGCCTTCCTGGAAGCGCAGCAGGCCGGTGTCGACGAACACGCAGGTCAGCTGCGTGCCGATGGCCTTGTGCAGCAGCGCGGCAACCACCGAGGAATCAACGCCACCGGACAGGCCGAGGATGACCTCATCGCTGCCAACCTGCTCGCGCACGCGGGCGATCTGGTCGTCGATGATGTTGGCAGCGGTCCACAAGGTGGCGCAGCCGCAGATATCGGTGACAAAGCGCTTGAGCAGCGCCGAGCCCTGCTTGGTGTGGGTCACTTCCGGGTGGAACTGCACGCCGTACCAACGCTTTTCCTCGTTGGCCATTGCGGCCACCGGGATGCGATCGGTCACGGCGGTAATAGCGAAACCCGGCGGCACGTGGGTGACGTGATCGCCATGGCTCATCCACACATCCAGGCGCGGCTCGCCGTTGTGGTCGGACAGACCACCCAACAGCGCGTCGTTGCCCTGCAGCTTCACTTCGGCATGGCCGAACTCGCGCTGGTCAGCGGCTTCGGTGCCGCCG
This sequence comes from Stenotrophomonas nitritireducens, assembly GCF_001700965.1. Lineage (NCBI taxonomy): Bacteria > Pseudomonadati > Pseudomonadota > Gammaproteobacteria > Lysobacterales > Lysobacteraceae > Stenotrophomonas > Stenotrophomonas nitritireducens. The sequence continues at coordinate 4,125,545 of NZ_CP016756.1, read as the reverse complement.
CCCAGCTGCTTGGCCATGGTCTGCAGGCCGTAGCAGATGCCCAGCAGCGGCAGGCCGCTGTCGAACACCTCCTGCGGTGCAGCCGGTGCGCCTGGCAGCGTGGTGGTTTCCGGGCCGCCGGACAGGATGATGCCCTTGGCACCAAAGGCGGCGATCTCGGCCGGATCATGGTCCCAGGCCCAGATTTCGCAATACACGCCGAACTCGCGGATGCGACGCGCGATCAGCTGCGTGTACTGTGCGCCGAAATCGAGGATGAGGATCTTGTCGTTATGGATGTTGGTCATGGGGCCAGGAACTAGAAGTTGGGAACTAGGAACTAGTGAGTGCACGCGCGGGAACATATAGAGAAAGAGGAACGGGACACTGGTTCCTCGTTCCTCTTCACTCGTTCCTGCTTCAAGCGCGGTAGTTCGGCGGCTCTTTGGTGATCTGCACGTCGTGGACGTGGCTCTCACGTTGGCCGGCGCCGCTGATCTTTACGAAGTTCGGCTTGGTGCGCATTTCTTCGATGGTGGCGCAACCAACATAACCCATGGTCGCGCGCAGGCCACCGATGAGCTGGTGGATGATGCCGCCAACCGGGCCGCGATACGGCACGCGGCCTTCAATGCCTTCGGGTACCAGCTTGTCGGCGGTAGCCGCGTCCTGGAAGTAGCGGTCCTTGGACCCCTTCTCCATTGCCGCCAGCGAACCCATGCCACGGTAGCTCTTGTAGGAGCGGCCCTGGAACAGTTCGGTTTCGCCCGGCGATTCCTCGGTACCGGCCAGCAGGCCGCCGATCATCACCGTCGATGCACCGGCGGCAAGCGCCTTGCCGATGTCACCGGAATAGCGGATGCCACCGTCGGCAATCAGCGGGATGCGATCCTGCAGCGCTTCGGCCACCAGGTCGATCGCGGTGATCTGCGGTACGCCGACACCGGCGACCACGCGGGTGGTGCAGATCGAGCCCGGGCCGATACCGACCTTGACTGCATCGGCGCCGCAATCGAACAGCGCCAGTGCGGCATCGCCGGTGCAGATATTGCCGCCGACAACCTGCACGTTCGGGAAGTTCTTCTTCACCCAGCGCACGCGGTCCAGCACGCCCTGCGAATGGCCGTGCGCGGTGTCCACCACCAGCACGTCAACGCCGGCAGCGACCAGCGCCTCGACGCGACGATCGGTGTCGCCACCCACGCCAACCGCAGCACCCACCAGCAGACGCGTTGCGGCGTCCTTGGCGGCGTTGGGGTTGTCGGTCTTCTTCTGGATGTCCTTGACCGTGATCAGGCCGCGCAGTTCGAACGCGTCATTGACCACCAGCACCTTCTCGATACGGTTGCGGTGCAGCAACTGCAGCACTTCGTCGGAGGCCGCGCCTTCCTTGACCGTGATCAGGCGATCCTTCTTGGTCATGATGTGGCGAACCGGATCGTCCAGCTCGGTTTCAAAGCGCATGTCACGATGGGTGACGATGCCGGCCAGCTGGCCATCGCTGCCTACCACCGGCACGCCGGAGATGTTGTGCGCCTGGGTCAGTGCCAGCACGTCGCGGATCGTGGTTTCCGGACCAACGGTGATCGGGTCGCGGATCACGCCGGACTCGAACTTCTTGACCTTGGCTACTTCGGCCGCCTGCTGCTCGACGCTCAGGTTCTTGTGCAGGATGCCGATGCCGCCGATCTGGGCCATGGCAATGGCAAGGCGTGCTTCGGTAACGGTATCCATGGCAGCCGAGATGATCGGCAACTTCAACCGCAGGTCGCGCGTCAGCCGCGTGCCGAGGTCAACGTCCTTAGGCAGAACGATGGAGTGAGCGGGGACGAGAGAAACGTCATCGTACGTTAGTGCTTCAGCCTGGATGCGCAGCATCGGCGTGCCCGGTAGATGTGGGGAAGCGCGACATTTTACCCTGATTTGGCCGCCGATGGCAGGGGGCGGATGCGACGCAGTGTCGCGCTGGCGAGGGGATATTCAGAAATCGAGCGGCAATGGCCCTGTAGTGCCGAGCCATGCTCGGCAGGGGCTTTCCCTGTAAGGCTCCAGCCGAGCATGGCTCGGCTCTACAGGTGAAGCATTCCCGGGAAAGCCTTTGCCGAGCATGGCTCGGCACTACATTGATGCTGTGCCGGGAAAGCCCCCTGCCGAGCGTAGCTCGGCACTACACGCCTCAGAACGTCAAACCCTCAACGCTGGCCTCGGCCGCTTCGATCGTGTTCTGCATCAGCGTGGCCACGGTCATCGGGCCGACCCCGCCCGGCACCGGGGTGATCCAGCTGGCGCGCTGGGCCGCGGCCTCGAAGCCGACATCGCCGACCAGCCGACCATCCTCCAGCCGGTTGATGCCGACATCGATGACCACCGCACCCGGCTTCACCCATTCACCCGGGATCAGCTGCGGGATACCCACCGCCACCACCAGGATGTCGGCATTGCGTACCGCCTGCTCCAGCACGTGCTTGGGCGTGAATTTATGGCAGCTGGTCACCGTGCAACCGGCGATCAGCAGTTCCAGGCCCATCGGCCGGCCGACATGATTGCTGACCCCCACAATGGTGGCGTTGCGGCCGCGCACCGGCTGATCGGTATGGCCGAGCAGCGTGGTGATGCCGCGCGGCGTACACGGGCGCAGGCCGAACTCCCGCAGCACCAGGTGGCCGACGTTCTGCGGATGGAAGCCATCCACGTCCTTGCGCGGGTCGATGCGCTGGATCAGCCGGTTGGCGTCGGGAATGCCCGGCAACGGCAGCTGGATCAGGATGCCGTGAATCTTCGGGTCGGCATTGAGCTGGTCGATCAGGTCCAGCAGCTGGGCCTCGCTGGTGCCTTCGGGCAGGTCGTAATCAAAGGCTTCGATGCCAACCTTCTCGGCGGCGCGACGCTTGTTGCGCACGTACACCGACGAAGCGGGGTCGCCGCCCACCAGCACCACGGCCAGCCCCGGGCGGGTGCCCCCGGCCGCCAAGCGGGCGTCGACGCGCACCTTCAAATCGTCGAGCAGCTCCTCGGCAATACGGCGGCCATCAAGGATGCGGGAGGTCTGCGTGGAGGCGTCGGCGAGGACAGTCATTGGGCATGGCGGTGAACACGGGGGCGGCTATTGTCCCTGATTACGGCCAGCGCCACACCTTGTCATGACCCCTGCGCCCCGGCTGAATCGGCAGCGGCCGGCTCCTCTGCCCCGGCAATGGCGTCGGGATTGAGCGGACGCGACTCGCGCCGCGGCGGGGTAAACGGCGTCGGTGTCGGCGCCCCGGGGGTGTTGCGGTACATCAGGCCGGTATCGGCCTGCAGCCCGCCACCGGCCATTTCCAGCTCGAAGCGCTCGGCATCGCGGCGGCGGATTTCGCGCGCGACCACATCGGCCTCGTCCTCGTCCACACCCAGTTGCATCAACGCCACGCGACCAAACTCCACCGCCGACTCGAAGGTCTCGCGGATCTGGAAATCAACACCTGCATGTATCAACGAAAGCGAATGCTCGCGGTCGAACGAGCGCACCAGCAGCTTGGCCAACGGAAACTCATGACGGACCAGCTCGACGATGCGGTCGGCGGCAACCCGGTCATCCACGCAGACCGCGATGGCACGCGCGGTTTCGGCACCGGACGCACGCAGGACGTCCAGGCGGGTGCCATCGCCGTAATAGATCTTGAAGCCGAAACGGCCCGCGCTGCGGATCATCTCGATATCGTTGTCGATGATGGTCACGTCCACGTCGCGCGCAAGCAGCGACTGGCTGGACACCTGGCCGAAGCGGCCAAAACCGATCACCAGCACGCTGCCGCTGAGCCCATCGGCCGCATCCACGCCCTCGGTGGACACCTGCCCTTCCTTCACCACCAACCGGTAGACCAGCATGCACAGCGGCGTCAGCGCCATCGACAGCACCACCACGGCGGTCAGGTTGGCGTTGACCCTAGCATCGATCACGCCGGTACTGGCCGCCGCCGCGAACAGGACGAAGGCGAATTCACCGCCCTGCGCCATCAGCACACCGCGATCCAGCGCCTGCCGGTGATCGCTGCCCGTCACCCGCGCCACGCCGTAGATGCACAGCGCCTTGGCCAGCATCATCGCCGGCACCAGCAGCGCGATCAGCTTCCAGTTGGTGGCCACCACCGACAGATCCAATGCCATGCCCACGCTGAGGAAGAACAGCCCCAGCAGAATGCCGCGGAACGGTTCGATGTCCGCCTCGATCTGGTGACGGAAGGTCGACTCGGACAACAGCACGCCCGCCAGGAACGCGCCCATCGCCATCGACAGGCCGCCCAGCTGCATCAACAGCGCAGCACCCAGCACCACCAGCAATGCGGCGGCGGTCATCACCTCGCGCGCCTTGGCCGCGGCCAGAATGCGGAACAGCGGATTGAGCAGGTAGCGGCCCACCAGTACCAGGCCGACGATGGCGCCTGCGCCAATGGCGATGCTCAACCAGCGCGAACCCTCCTGCGCACCGGTCTGCACCGGCGCCATCCAGGCCACCACTGCCAGCAGCGGCACGATCAGCAAATCCTCGAACAACAGGATGGAGACGATTTTCTGCCCGGAAGGCAAGGTTAGGTCGCCGCGCTCCCCCAGCAACTGCATCACCACTGCGGTGGAGGTCAGCACGAAACCGGCGGCGGCGATGAAGGCAATCTGCGGGCGGTAGCCGAACAGCATCGCCACACTGGTGAGCACGATCGTGCAGGTGGCTATCTGCGCGGTGCCCAGACCGAATATCTCGCCGCGCAGGCTCCACAGATGCGACGGCCGCATCTCCAGGCCGATCACGAACAGGAACATCACCACGCCCAGTTCGGCCACGTGCAGGATCGCCTGCGGATCGGAGAACCAGCCAAGGCCGAACGGTCCGATGGCCAGCCCCGCAACGAAGTAGCCCAGCACCGAGCCCAGCCCGAGCCGCCGGAAGATGGGGACGACCACCACGGCCGCTCCCAACAATGCCACCACGCTTACCAGTTCCGCCGAAGACTCTGCCGCCATGTCACACCACCTTGTAATCGTCCAAGCGCACGATAGAGCAAAAACGCTGCAGATCTGCCCATCACCTGCGCCTGCATCAGCTCAGGGGCGGTGCGAGCAGAACGCGGCGTAGTCGATATAACCCGGGAATGGCACACCCGGCGCGCATAGTGGGCAGGCCGGATCGGCAGGGACACGGGTTTCGCGGAAGCGCATCTGCAAGGCATCAAAACGCAGCAGGCGGCCGGTCAGGGGCTCGCCGATATCCAGCAGCAGTTTGAGTACTTCGGTGGCCTGGATGACCCCGGCCAGCCCCGGCAGCACACCAAGCACGCCGGCCTCGGAACAATTGGGCGCGAACTCGGGCGGCGGCGGCTCCGGGAACAGACAGCGGTAACACGGCGCGACACCGCGTCGGCGGCCGGCATCGAACACGCTCACCTGCCCATCAAAGCGCTCGATCGCCGCATAGACCAGCGGCTTGGCGTGCTTGATGCAGCCATCGTTGAGCAGGTAGCGCAGCGGAAAATTATCCGAGCCATCCAGCACCACGTCCACGTCCTGCAACAGCGCATCCACATTGATCGAGGTAACGCGCGCGGCAATGGCTTCGACATTGATGTGCGGGTTCAACGCCAGCAACCGTTGCCGTGCCGAATCCACCTTCGCCGTGCCTACGGCGGCTTCGGCGTGGATGATCTGACGCTGCAGGTTGCTGCGTTCGACCACGTCGTCATCGACGACACGCAGCGTGCCTACGCCGGCGGCGGCCAGATAGAACGCCGCCGGGGCACCGAGGCCACCTGCACCAACCACCAGCACGCGTGCCTGCTGCAGCCGTCGCTGCCCGGCCTCGCCCACCTGCGGCAACAGCAGATGGCGGGAATAGCGGTCGTAGAAGTCGCGCTCCGCGTCCCCCAGCACCGGCTGCACCAGCGGCAAACCGTTCGCACGCCAGGCAACGGTGCCGCCGCTTACCGAAAACACATTGCTGTAGCCCGCTGCCTGCAAGGCCTGTGCAGCGTCGGCTGAGCGCTTGCCGCTCTGGCAGATCAGCAGGATCTCGCGCCCGGCGGCCGGCAGGTGCTGCGCGGGGCCGGCAAGCAATTCCGCCTTTGCAATGCCGATGGCGCCTTCGGCCATGCCGCCCGCCCGCTCGTGCGCTTCACGCACGTCGATCAGCAAGGCGCCACAGGCATGACGTGCCCGGGCCTGTTCAGGTGTCAGTTCGGGGATGCTCATGCGGGGATTATCGGTCAAACCGGCGCGGCCAGTGGAAAGGCCTGCAGTGCATGTGATGGACGCAAAACAAAAGCGGCCCTGCGGCCGCTTCTGTCTATATCGCTTGCAGTGCTGGAATCACTTCCTGCCCTTGACGTGCTTCATCAAGCGCCGCTTGGCCTTGACCTGGCGGTCGGTCAGTACATTCTTCTTGCCCTCGTACGGGTTGGCACCCTCACGGAACAGGAAGGTCACCGGCGTACCCACCAGCTTGAAGCGCTTGCGGAAGAAGTTCTCCAGGTAGCGCTTGTACGAATCCGGCAGTTCCTTCAGCCGCGTACCATGCACGATGAAGGTCGGCGGATTGCTGCCACCCGGGTGCACGTAACGCAGCTTGGAAACATGGCCACGGATGCTCGGCGGCGGATTGGCTTCGTACGCCACTTCCAGCGCCTTGTTGACCTCGGCCGTGCTGAACTCGTGCGTCGCCGAGGCATGCGCCCGGTGAATCGCCTTGAACAACTCGCGCAGGCCAGAACCGTGCAGCGCGGAAATCCGCACGTTCTCGGCCCACGGCACGAAGCCGAGCTTCAGCGACAACAGGGTTTCAGCCTGCTGCTTGTCATACTCGCTCAGGCCGTCCCACTTGTTGATCGCAATGACCAGCGCACGACCGGCATCCAGCACCGCGCCCAGCACGCTGGCATCCTGATCGGTCACGCCCTCGTGGGCATCCAGCATCAGCACCGCCACCTGACACTGCTCGATCGAGCGCAGCGTCTTGACCACGCTGAACTTTTCGACCACTTCCTCGACCCGCGCCTTGCGACGCAGACCGGCGGTGTCGATCAAGCGGTACAGCTGGCCCTCGCGCTCCAGGTCCACCGCAATCGAATCGCGGGTGGTGCCGGGCACCTCGGACGCAATCATCCGCTCCTCGCCGAGGATGCGGTTCACCAGCGTCGACTTGCCCACATTGGGGCGGCCAACGAAGGCAATGCGGATGCGATCCGGATCGTTGTCCAGGGTCTCGGCCGTGCCTTCTTCGGGCATGCGCTCGACAATTTCCTCAACCAGATCGTCGATGCCCTGCCGGTGTGCGGCAGAGACAGTCAGCATCTCGCTGAAGCCATAACGGGAAAACTCCGAACGAACGCCATGTTCGTCCGTGCCGTCGATCTTGTTGATCAACAGCAACGTAGGCCGCGCAAGTTTGCGCAGCCAAGACAGGATCTCGTCATCCAGGGCCGACGTGCCATCACGCGCGTCAACAACAAATACGATCAGATCCGCCTCACCGGCGGCGGCTCGGGCTTGGCGCGCAGTGGCGCCAGCCAGCCCTTCCTCTTCACCGGCGATACCACCGGTATCGACGATCAGGAAGGGATTGTCCTCATCAAGACGGCAGACACCGTAATTGCGATCGCGGGTAACACCCGGCTGGTCATGGACCAGCGCATCACGCGTACGGGTCAACAGATTGAAAATAGTGGACTTACCGACGTTCGGCCGTCCAACCAGGGCGACCAAAGGCAGCATCGCTATAACTCCTTATTGGGCCAACCGGAATGCGGTCAGCTTTCCATCAACGTTCTGCACCAGCAGGATGCCGTCGGCAACGACCGGCTGCGCCAGCAGAGCATCACCACCGCTCTTCTCACGCGCAGCCAATTCACCATCGCTCAACCGCAGCCAATGCAGATATCCCTTGTAATCCCCCACCACGGCATAGTCACCCTGGATGGCGGCACCGGTCAGCGAGCGGCGCGCCAGCGCCTGCTGTGACCACATTGCCGAGCCGGAATTCTTGTCCAGCCCGTATACAGAACCCTTGCCGTCGGTAACCACGACATTGCCGGAAGACACCGCAACACCGCCGCCACCGCCATGGTCACGCGACCACATCGGGCGACCGGTCGGGCCTTCGATGGCCATGGTCTGGTTCTTGAAGCTGGTCACGTACAGCGTGTTGCCTTCCAGCACCGGGGCGCCGTCGATATCCGCCATGCGCTCCAGCTCGGTACGGCCTTCCGGCGTACCCACCATCTGTTCCCACAGCGGGCGACCATCCTGCATGGATAGCGCCGCGACAGTACCGTCGTCGTTGCCGATGAACAGCACGCCCGGGCCGGTCACCACCGGCGCGTTGCCACGCACAGTCAGCGAAGGCAGTTCCTGCGCATTGAACCAGCGCTGTTCGCCGGTGGCGGCATCCAGCGCGGTGGTGCGGCCATCATTGCTGCGCACGAACACCAGGCCCTGCGCCACGGCGGGGGCGGCAATCACTTCGCCGGTCACCTTGGACTTCCACTTTTCGCTGCCGTTGGCGGCGTCCAGTGCGATCACCTGCCCGTCCAGCGTGCCGATCACCACCAGCCCATCGCCGGCACCCGGACCACCGGAAAGACGCAGCTTGGGCTTCTTCTTTTCCTTGGCCGGGCTGTATTCCCAGATTTCCTTGCCGGTCTGCAGGTCCAGCGCATGCACGCCGCCCTGCACCGCTGCCGCGTAGACGCGACCATCGGCAACCACCGGACCCTGACGCAGGCCGATTCGGCCCTCGCCCTTGCCGACGTTGGCCGACCAGATCTTGTTGACCCGCGCGGTCGGCTCGAACTTGGTCAGCTCGGCCGGCTCCAGCGCCTTCTTGGCCGCAGCATCCTTACCAGCAAACCAACCCTTCACCGTGGAACAACCGGTCAAGGCCACTGCCATCAAGGCAATGCCTGCAACATGCTTGAACTTCATCAATTCTTCTCCGCTGCAGGATCAGCCACGGTGCCGCCGGCGTCCATCAATTTGGTTTCCAGCAAGCGGCGCTGCGGTGCAGCCACGTCCAGCTTGGCCAGCGCTTGGGTATACAGCTCACGCGCTTCATCACGCTTGCCCTGCGCGATCAAGGCATCACCACGGATTTCCAGACCGGAACTGTCGTCGGCCGCGCCCAGCAAGGTCGCAGCGTCCTGGGGCTTGCCGGTTTCAATCAGCAGCCGCGCGATGCGCTGGTCGATCAGGGTCTTGAACTCCCCCTCGACCTTGAGCGCGCGCAGCGTCTTGATCGCGTCCTCGCTCTTGCCCGCCTCGACCTGGGCCTTGGCCAGTTCCAGCGAAGCCAAGTCGGCATAGATGCCTGCCTTGCCGCCGCCGAGCGCCGCAACCTCTTTGGCCGCCTCGTCCAGGTTCTTGGACTGCAGGCTGCGCGCCACCGCTTCATAACGGACGTTGGCATCAGCCAACTTGCCGACCTGCTCTTTCTGCCACCACTGCCAACCGGCAATAGCGCCAATACCGAGAACTACCCCGCCGATAATCCCGGCGCCATTCTTGCGCAGCCACGTGCGGACACGTTCGCTTTGTTCGTGCTCGTCGAGCAGGTCGTCAATCGCCATGCGTACTCTCGCTCACCCCGGAGGGGAGCCTTGTTGTTTTGTTCGACGCCTGGTTTCAGTGTGAAACCGGCGCCACGGAGCCGTCAGAGGATACCGTAAAGCGGGCCACATTACCGCGCTTGTACGGAGCCAGGTCGACGTTACCCGCCGCCTGCTGAACCTCGACCTCGGCCGCATTGCCCAGCACCATGCGGCCCACCTGGCCGGCAGCAAAGCTGCGCCGTTCACCGGCCCGCACCATCGCCTTTTCAACCGTGGCGCCGTCCGGGGCGGAAATATCCACCCAGCTGTCGCCCTTGAAGGTCAGCGTCAGCGCCGACGGTGCCGCCGCTGCGGGCCGCGCCAGCGGCGCCATCGAGGCGATATAGGGGCCATTGTCGGGGGCTGGTGCCGCAGCGGGCGCCTGAACCGGTGCGGCCGGCTGGCCAGCGGCGTCCGGCGCCGGAACCACGTCCAACGAGGCGGTACTGGGCGGCGAACTATTGGAATTGCCGCTGATAACGTACCAGACAGGCACTGCCAGCACGGCGGTGATCACCACGTAGACCGCACGCCGGCCGATGTTCTCGGCCGCACGCCGCAGCCGCGGGGTGTGGGTGTGGCTGACCAGCTTCGGCGGCTCGACCGGCGCGAGCCGCGCCTGCTCCAGCAGCCCGCCGAGGTCGACCTTCAGCAGGCGCGCATAACTGCGCAGCTGGCCGCGCACGAAAACCGGCGCACCCAGGCGATCCCACTGCTCCGCCTCCAGCGCGCCGACCACCTGCACCGGCATGCGCAACTGCCCGGCAACCTGGTCCAACGACAACCCGGCAGCCTCGCGCGCCTTGCGCAGCTGCTCGCCGCAACCCATTACACCTTCTAAAGCATTTACACCCGGATCATTGATCACAATGCATCAGCCTTGGGGATTCGAGGTTGCCGCTGAAGGAAACTCTTCGCGCAACCGCTGTTGGAACCGACCGGCCGCCATCCTGTCGCCGAGTCGCTCTTCAATCTGAATGGCAAGTTGTAACACGGAAACCGTGGCCGGCGCAGCCGCCAAACGCCGCTGGTAGAAGGCCCGGGCCTCAAAATAGCGACCGTTGAGCACTTCATTGCGGGTCATCGACTCCAACGCATAGGCGTTGGCCGGCGCCAGGGCCAGGGCCTGGCGAAGATTCTCTTCGGCGCGCTCGCGCTGGCCGGCTTCCAGTGCACAGCCGCCGGCATTGGCCAGGGCATCGGCACGGCCACCGTAATTCGGGTCAGCCAGGGCGCGGTCAAACCAGACCAGCGCCTCGGCCGGATGGCCGTTGCTGCACAGCCAGGCGCCATAATTATTGAGTACATCACCCTGCTGCGGCGCCAGTTCGGCGGCCTTGCGATAAAGCGCCCCGGCCGCCTCGGCTTGGCCCCTATGCCCTTCGATCACCGCCTGCATGGTGTAGGCATCAGGCGAGGCGGGCTCCAGCTTCTGTGCCGAGCGCGCGAACTGCAGCGCCTCGTCGAGCTGGCCACGGCCAAAGCGATCGCCGGACAGGCGCAGGAACTCTTGGTAGCGCATGCGCTTGTGCGCGGTCTTGTCCTGTTTGACGCTGTAGTCCGGCGCCACGATCTGCGGCCGGCCCAGCTTGAGGTCACCGCGCCCGCACGCTGCGGTGAGCGCGACCAGAACCAGCAACAATACCCAGCGATCAGGCGACCGCATCCCCGCCTTCCTGTTCCTGCAGCAGACGGTTGAACTCGGCCTGGCGGCGCGTGCGATCCATCACCTGCCCCTTGAGCTGGCCACAGGCAGCATCGATGTCATCGCCACGGGTACGGCGCACCATGGTCAGCACCTGCGAATCGAGCAGGATCTTCTGGAAGGCACGGATCTGTTCTTCGTCCGAGCGCTCATAGCGGGTACCCGGAAACGGATTGAACGGAATCAGGTTGACCTTGCCCGAATCCTTGGCCTGCACCGCGTTGTCGAACTGGCGCATCAAGCGGGCCAGCTGTCGGGCATGCTCGGGCTGGTCGTTGATGCCCTTCATCAAGGTGTATTCAAAGGTCACCGAGTCACGCTTCTTGTTGCCGCGCAGGTAACGCGCGCAGGAAGCCATCAGCTCGGCGATCGGGTATTTCTTGTTGAGCGGCACCAGCGTCTCGCGCAGCTCGTCGTTGGGCGCATGCAGCGACACCGCCAGCGACACATCGCTCTCGACCGACAGGCGATCGATCTGCGGCACCAGGCCCGAGGTGGACAAGGTCACGCGCTTGTTGGCCAGTCCATAACCCAGGTCATCGCGCATGATGCTCATCGCGCGGATGACGTTGTCGAAATTCATCAACGGCTCGCCCATGCCCATCATCACCACGTTGGTGAGGCGGCGCATCTGGTGCGGCACATTGCCCAGGTGACGCGCAGCGATCCACACCTGGCCGATGATCTCGGCGGTGCTGAGGTTGCGGTTGAAACCCTGGGTAGCGGTTGAGCAGAACGTGCAGTTCAATGCACAACCAACTTGCGAAGACACGCACAGCGTGCCGCGGGTCTTGTCGGGGATATAGACGGTTTCGATGGCGTTCTTGCCATCCACGCCCATCGCCAGCAACCACTTATGGGTGCCATCGGTCGAGGGCTTGTCGAACACGATATTCGGGACGACGACCTCGGCATGCTGCTGCAGCTTGGCGCGCAGCGACTTGCCGAGGTCGGTCATCTGATCGAAATCGGTGACGTAGCGATGATGGATCCACTTCATCACCTGATGGGCACGGAACTTCTTTTCGCCAAGAATATCGACGAAGAAATGCTCCAGGCCCGCGCGATCAAGGTCGAGCAGGTTCTGCTTGCCAGCGGTCGCTGCCGTTTTCGGCAGCGGCTGGATGGCGGGTGTCTGTACGACCTCGTTCACGACTTCAACCTCTAATTAACGCGAAACCACTTCGGTGGCAGCAAAGAAGTAAGCCACTTCGTTGGCTGCGTTCTCGACCGAATCCGAACCGTGGGCGGCATTGGCGTCGATCGAATCAGCGAAATCGGCGCGGATGGTACCCGGAGCAGCATCCTTCGGGTTGGTGGCACCCAGCAGGTCGCGGTGGGCCAGCACGGCGTTCTCGCCTTCCAGGGCCTGGATCATCACCGGGCCGGAGATCATGAACTCGACCAGCGCGTTGAAGAACGGACGCTCGCGGTGCACCGCATAGAAGCCTTCGGCTTCACGGCGCGACAGCTGCTTGTACTTGGCAGCCACAACCTTCAGGCCGGCCTTTTCGAAGCGGGCGTAGATTTCGCCGATCACGTTCTTGGCAACGGCGTCGGGCTTGATGATGGAAAGAGTGCGCTCCAGCGCCATGGGAATTCTCCGTTATTGGGCCGGTCGGCCCGAGGGTACATTAAAAAAAACCCGCGTGCGGACGCGGGCTTAGCCTGAATTGCGGTGGCTAATTCTACCGGGTGACCCGGGCCTTTGCACAGCGGCAGATAAATGATGTTGCAACGCAGCATGACCTGAACGAGCCGGCGGGCGTAGGATCCAAACAATCGTTTGATTGATTGAGCCAGCCATGGGCAAACCCGCCAGCTTCTCCACCAAGGACCGCATTCTCGGCGCGGCCGAGGAACTGTTCGCCCAGTACGGCTTTGCCGGCACCTCGCTGCGCCAGGTGACCAGTCACGCCGATGTAAACATCGCTGCGGTCAACTACCACTTCGGGTCCAAGGACAACCTGGTCAATGAAGTGTTCCGCCGCCGCATGGACGAGATGACCGCCGCCCGCCTGGGCCAGCTGGAACAGGCCCGCAGCGCCCACCCGGGCGAGCTGCGCGCGGTGCTGGCCGCCTTCGTCGAGCCGGCCCTGGCCTTGGCCCAGGACCGCCAGAGCGGCGGCGCGTTCGTCCGCGTCATCGCCCGCGCCTATGCCGAGAAGAACGACAACCTGCGCAAGTTCCTGTCCGATCACTACGGCCATGTATTGCGCGAGTTCGGCAAGGCCATCGGCGCCTGCGTGCCGGGCCTGAGCAAGGAAGAGCTGTACTGGCGCCTGGACTTCCTGGCCGGTTCGCTGACCTACGCCATGGCCGATTTCGGGCTGATCAAACGCCCAGCCAACATCAGCGAGGCCGAGCACCGCAGCAAGGCCGCGCAGGAACTGATCCATTTCGCCGAAGCCGGTTTCCGCGCCAGCGTGCGCAGCCCGGCCTCCCCCGCCGTTTCCTGATCCAACCGTCATCGCAGACCAAAGGTTTATCGATATGTCCAATTCCCTGCTTGTCCGCCGCGCCGCCGTCCTTGGCGCAGGCGTCATGGGTGCGCAGATCGCCGCCCACCTGACCAATGCCGGCGTCGACACGGTGTTGTTCGACCTGGCCGCCAAGGAAGGTCCTGCCGACGGCATCGTGCTCAAGGCCATTGCCAACCTGGGCAAGCTGAGCCCGGCACCGTTGGCCAGCAAGGCGCTGGCCGAAGCCATCACCCCGGCCAACTACGACTCCGGCCTGGAGCAGCTGCGCGACTGCGACCTGATCATCGAAGCCATCGCTGAACGCATGGATTGGAAGCAGGACCTGTACAAGAAGATCGCGCCGTTCGTGAACGAACACGCGGTGCTGGCTTCCAACACCTCGGGCCTGGGCATCAACAAGCTGGCCGACGTGCTGCCGGAAGAGCTGCGCCACCGCTTGACCGGCGTGCATTTCTTCAACCCGCCGCGCTACATGCACCTGGCCGAGCTGATCCCGGCCAAGGCCACAGACAAGGCGGTGCTGGAAGGTCTGGAAACCTTCCTGACCACCAACCTGGGCAAGGGCGTGGTCTACGCCAAGGACACCCCGAACTTCATCGGCAACCGCATCGGCGTGTTCTCGATCCTGTCCACCATCCACCACACCCAGCAGTTCGGCCTGGGCTTTGATGAAGTGGACGGCCTGACCGGCCCGCTGGTCGGGCGCCCAAAGTCGGCGACCTACCGCACCTCCGACGTGGTTGGCCTGGACACCATGGCCCACGTCATCAAGACCATGGGCGACACCCTGCCTGACGACCCGTGGCACAAGTACTTCAACGCGCCGGCATGGCTGGGCGCGCTGATCAGCAAGGGTGCACTGGGCCAGAAGACCGGCGCTGGCATCTTCCGCAAGGTCGGCAAGGACATCATGGTTCTCGACATCGAGAAGCAGGACTACCGTCCAGCCGACCGCGCTGCCGCGCCGGAAGTGGTCGAGATCCTGAAGATCAAAAACCCGGCCGAGAAGTTCGCCAAGCTGCGCGAAAGCCAGCACCCGCACGCGCAGTTCCTGTGGGCGACCTTCCGCGACCTGTTCCATTACAGCGCCTACCACCTGGCCGATATCGCCGAAACCGCACGCGACGTGGACCTGGCTATCCGCTGGGGCTACGGCTGGTCGCTGGGCCCGTTCGAGACCTGGCAGGCTGCCGGCTGGAAGCAGGTTGCGCAATGGATCGCCGACGACATCGCCGCTGGCAAGAGCATGAGCAATGCGCCGCTGCCGGCCTGGGTGCTGGACGGCCGTGACGGCGTGCATGCCGCCGAAGGCAGCTACAGCCCGACGCAGAATGCACTGGTGCCGCGTTCGTCGCTGCCGGTCTACCAGCGCCAGCGCTTCCCGGATGCACTGCTGGGCGAGAAGTTCGCCCAGGGCGAGACCGTATTCGAGAACGACGGCATCCGCCTGTGGACCGACGGTGACGGCATCGGCGTCATCAGCTTCAAGACCAAGATGAACACCGTCTCCGACCAAGTATTGGACGGCATCCAGCATGCCATCGGCCTGTCGGAGAAGCAGTTCAAGGGCGTGGTGATCTGGCAGAACAAGGAGCCCTTCTCTGCCGGTGCTGACCTGTCCGGCGCGCTTGGCGCCTTGAAGGCCGGCAAGTTCGCCGAGTTTGAAGCGATGGTTGCCAACTTCCAGCGCACCAGCCAGCGCATCAAGTACGCCACTGTGCCGGTTGTCACCGCGGTTCGCGGCCTGGCTTTGGGCGGCGGCTGTGAATTCCAGATGCATGCGGCCAAGTCGGTTGCAGCGCTGGAAAGCTATATCGGTCTGGTCGAAGCCGGCGTCGGCCTGCTGCCGGCCGGTGGTGGCCTGAAGGAAATCGCCGTGCGTGCCTCGCAGGCCGCTGGTGCGGACGGCGATGTGTTCGCCGAGCTGAAGAAGACCTTTGAAACCGTGGCCATGGCCAAGGTCTCCAACTCTGCGGTCAACGCCAAGGAACTGGGCCTGATGCGCGGTACCGACAAGGTCGTGTTCAACAGCTTCGAGCTGCTGCACATCGCCAAGGCCGAAGTCACCGCATTGGCCGAAGGCGGCTACCGTCCGCCGCTGCCGGCACGCCGCATCCGCGTGGCCGGTGACGTCGGCATCGCCACCTTCAAGATGATGCTGGTCAACATGCTCGAAGGCCGCTTCATCAGCCCCTACGACTACGAGATCGCCGAGCGCATCGCCACCGTACTGTGCGGCGGCAAGGTCGATCGCAACACGCTGGTCGACGAAGAGTGGCTGCTGACCCTGGAGCGCAAGCACTTTGTTGAACTGGCCCAGCAGGAAAAGACCCAGGCCCGCATCGCGCACATGCTGACCACCGGCAAGCCGCTGCGGAACTGAGTGAGCGTGCCTCGGGGTGGCGCTGCCAGTGCCCCCCTCGCCCGCCCTCACGCTCACACCTATTGAAGAGATCACTGCAATGACCAAGCAAATCCAGGACGCCTACATCGTCGCCGCCACCCGCACCCCGGTTGGCAAGGCGCCCAAGGGCATGTTCCGCAACACCCGTCCGGACGACATGCTCGCCCACGTGCTTCGCTCCGTGGTCGCCCAGGCCCCGGGCGTGGACGTCAACCGCATCGACGACGCCATCATCGGCTGCGCCATGCCTGAAGCCGAGCAAGGCATGAACGTGGCGCGCATCGGCGTGCTGCTGGCTGGCCTGCCCAACACCATCGCCGCGCAGACGGTGAACCGCTTCTGCTCGTCCGGCCTGCAGGCCGTGGCCATGGCCGCCGACCAGATCCGCCTGGGCAACAGCGACCTGATGCTGGCCGGCGGCACCGAGTCGATGTCGATGGTGCCGATGATGGGCAACAAGATCGCGATGGCACCGAGCGTGTTCGACAACGACCACGTCGCCATTGCTTACGGCATGGGCATCACCGCCGAGAAGGTCGCCGAAGAATGGAAGGTCTCGCGCGAAGAACAGGATGCGTTCGCCCTGGCCTCGCACCAGAAGGCCATCGCTGCGATCCAGAACGGCGAGTTCAAGGACGAGATCAGCCCCTACGAGATTGTTTCGCACCTGCCTGACCTGGCCGATGGCAAGCGCATCATCACCCGCAACAAGCTGGCCGATACCGACGAAGGCCCGCGCCTGGACTCTTCGGCAGAAGGCCTGGCCAAGCTGCGCCCGGTGTTCCGCAACGGCCAGTTCGGCGGTTCGGTCACCGCCGGCAACTCCTCGCAGATGAGCGACGGTGCCGGTGCGGTGTTGCTGGCATCGGAACAGGCGATCAAGGATTACGGCCTGACCCCGTTGGCCCGATTCGTCAGCTTCTCGGTCGCCGGCGTGCGTGCGGAAGTGATGGGCATCGGCCCGATCGCCGCTATCCCCAAGGCCTTGAAGCAGGCTGGCCTGAGCCAGGACCAGCTGGACTGGATCGAACTCAACGAAGCCTTTGCCGCACAGTCACTGGCAGTCATCCGTGACTGCGGCCTGGACCCGTCAAAGGTCAACCCGCTGGGCGGCGCCATTGCCCTGGGCCACCCGCTGGGTGCCACCGGCGCGATCCGTACCGCCACCCTGCTGCACGGCCTGCGCCGTCGCCAGCAGAAGTACGGCATGGTGACCATGTGTATTGGTACCGGCATGGGCGCTGCGGGTATTTTTGAATCGCTGTAAGCGGTTTGTTGCAAGATTGATTGAGGAAGGCGGCCGCAAGGCCGCCTTTTTTTTTCTGCCACGTTTACTGCGAAGAGCCCCCCCTCTCCCCAACCCCTCTCCCGCAAGGGGAGAGGGGCTACAGCTGCAGTTGCAGTTGCAGTTGCAGTTGCACAGGATGCTTGCGCTCGCGGTGCATTAGTCCCTCTCCCCTTGCGGGAGAGGGGTTGGGGAGAGGGGAGCTCTTAGCGCGGAGTTTGCAGCAGCCTTACCCCAGAAACAGAAAGGCAGCCTTGCGGCTGCCTTTCCACTCCACCAAACCGACGGACGACATCAGCGTCCAGAATGCTTCCCGGTGCTTACTCCGCCAGCATCTTCTGCATCATCGCGCGCGCCGGCCCAGCCAGCTTCTCGTTCTCCAGCGCGAAGCGGACGGTCGCCTCGACCAAG
Organism: Stenotrophomonas nitritireducens; assembly: GCF_001700965.1. Lineage (NCBI taxonomy): Bacteria > Pseudomonadati > Pseudomonadota > Gammaproteobacteria > Lysobacterales > Lysobacteraceae > Stenotrophomonas > Stenotrophomonas nitritireducens. The sequence goes on along the minus strand of NZ_CP016756.1, from coordinate 4,107,670 downwards.
CCCAGATGCGTACCGCAGTCAAAACGCTTGCCTTCAAAACGATAGGCGTCCACCGGCTCACTCTTCAGCAGCTGCGCGATCGCGTCGGTCAACTGGATCTCGCCACCGGCGCCAGTGCCGGTCGCCTCCAGCAGATCGAAGATCTTCGGGCTGAGCACGTAGCGGCCAACAACCGCCAGGTCGCTTGGGGCATCTTCCGGCTTGGGCTTCTCGACGATCTGGGTGATATGCCCCTTGCGACCATCAAACTTGTCGGTGGCCACGATGCCGTAGCTGCCGGTCTTGTCGTGCGGCACGTCTTCCACCGCGATGACGCTGGCCCCACTGGCCTCGTTGAGGTCGGCCATCTGCTTCAAGGCGCCTTCGCCACGATTCCAGATAAGGTCATCTGGCAGCAGAACCGCAAACGGCTCGTCGCCCACAATGGCCTTGGCACAGAGCACGGCATGGCCCAGGCCCAGCGCCTCGGCCTGGGTCACGAACACCGCGCGTACACCCTTGGGCAGCACATGCCGGATCAGCTCCAACTGCTCCTGCTTGCCAGCGCGCTCCAGCTTCTGCTCCAGCTCGTAAGCCTTGTCGAAGTAGTCCGCGACCGCATGCTTGTAGCGGTTGGTGATGAAAATCAAGGTGTCGCAACCGGCCTCGATAGCCTCGTCGACCGCGTACTGGATAAGCGGCCGGTCGATGATCGGCAACATTTCCTTCGGTACGGTCTTGGTTGCGGGCAGGAACCGGGTTCCAAGCCCGGCGACGGGAAACACTGCTTTTCTAATACGACCCTGCATCAGTGGCTTCTTCCGACTTCTTTGGAGGTGGGGAACGGCACTATGTTGGCAGTGCCTGCCTGCGCGGCTACATCGTTGGCGGGCATGAACTCGGGGATCGTGCTGCCCAGGATATGCCGCATCGCTTCAATATCGTAGGCGGCAACCGCCTTTCGCAGTGCGGTTACATTGCTCAATACCAGCTCGGGGGAAAACTCGCGCACCCCTGCCGCCATTACCTTGGGATGTGCAGTGGGCTGACAGTTCTCATCTTCATAGAACAGGCTTTCGTGCAGCTTCTCACCGGGCCGCAAGCCGGTATAGATGATCGGAATATCGACCCCCGGCTGCTTGCCGGCCAGGCGGATCATCTGCTCGGCAAGATGTCGAATGAACACCGGCTCGCCCATGTCCAGCATATAGATGGCCCCGCGCGAAGACGATGCTGCGGCCTGCAGAATCAACAGGCAGGCCTCGGGGATCGTCATGAAGTAGCGGCTTACGTCCGGATGGGTAACGGTGATCGGGCCACCCTTGCGGATCTGCTCACGGAACATCGGCACCACACTGCCTACCGACCCAAGCACATTGCCGAAGCGCACCGTGACAAAGCGGGTATGCGGGGCACGCTTGTTCAAACTCTGGCAGATCATCTCGGCATAACGCTTGGTCGCACCAAGCGCATTGGCCGGATCGACGGCCTTGTCGGTGGAGATGAACACAAAATTCTCGACACCGGCTTCAATGCAGGCCGTGGCAACGCATTCGGTAGACAAGGTGTTGTTGCGCACCGCCTCACGCAGCTGCGCCTCCAGCAGGGGCACCTGCTTGTAGGCCGCCGCATGGAACACCGTATCGGGCTTATAGCTGCGCAAGGCATGACGGATGACGGCCGGATCACCGCAGTCGCCCAGCACACCGTGCACTTCCAGGTCCGGGAAACTCCTGCGCAGTTCCGCCTGGATGTTGATCATCAGCAGCTCGCTGATCTCCAGCACCACGATCCGGGATATACCATGACGCGCGCACTGCCTGCACAACTCCGAACCGATGGAACCGCCACCGCCGGTGACCAGTACCGTGCGCCCGCGCAACCAGCTGCGCAGCAGCTCCCAATCGGGCAGGATCGGCTTGCGGCCGAGCAGGTCTTCGATGGCCACTTCCTTGAGCTGGCCAGGCAGCGAGCTGCCTTCGAGCACATCGGTCAGCCGGGGTACGGTGCGGAACGGCAGGCCGGTGCTCTCGCACAGGCCCACGACGCGCTGCATGCCGGCAGCATCCAGTGTCGGGATCGCGATCACCAGCAACTTGGCGCTGGTCTCCTTGGCGACCATCGCAACCTCGTCCAAGGTTCCCAGGATCGCGGCGCCATGGACCCAGGCACCTTGCAGGTGCGGCGAATCGTCCAGCAAACCTACCGGCTCATAGTCACCGGACCGGCGCAGATCCTTGATCAGTGATTCAGCTGCCCGGCCCGCGCCAAGCACCAGCACGCGCCGCGCGCTGGCGTCCGAATGCATGGCCTGATAGTCCTTCCAGGCGCGGTACAACAGACGTGGCCCGCCCAGCAAAGCGGACAGTGCAAACGGATAAACCACCAACACCGAGATCGGGATGCCTTCCAGGCGGCGGTAGGAGAACACCACCACGATCGCCAGCAGGCCGATGAAGGAAGCCTTGAAGATGTTGATCAGATCGGCGACGGAGGCGAACCGCCACAGGCCGCGATACAGCCCAACCTTCCAGAACGCCACCGCCTGTATGCCGACGACGATCATTGCGTCCAGCGTGAACCACGGATGCACCGGTCCACCTTCCACCAGTGCAAAGCGCGCCATCAGCAGCAGCTGCCAACACAGCCACACCATGACCAGGTCGTGCAGCATCACCGCGTAGCGGGGGCCACCACCTGCAAAGCGCTCGTGCCAAGATGCCATAGAAAACTTTGTCCTTATTTATGTGCCGTGGCACGCAGGAACATCCACGCCGCTGCCGTGACAGCCAGCCAGGTAACGCCCCCTGCCCACCCCCAACCTAGGGGAAGCCTTGAAAATTGCGTCGCAAGTGTAAGCCCCACCAAGGTGAAGAAGGCATAACCCAATGTAACAACCGTGTGACTGTATTCACGCTTCACGAAAGCTTGATAGAGATGCTGGGTATGCGGTTGCATCCAGCGCTCCCCCCTGAGCATGCGTGACAGCAGGGTGAAGCCGGCGTCCGCAAGAAATGCCGCCGGCAACATCAGCCACAGTGCCGGCACTGTATCGGTGACACTCAGGCCCAGCGCCAGCAGGCCGGCGACCAGGTAACCCAGCGCGCCACTGCCCACATCGCCCATGAAAATGCGGGCCCGGGGAAAGTTGAACGGCAGAAAACCTGCGCAACCCGCTGCCAACGCCCAGCCGGCCAAGGCGTAGCCCCCGGGCAGCAGCAACCCAGCCCCGACCCCGACCAGAATCGCCTGGGTGGTCGCCAGGCCGTTGATCCCATCCATGAAATTCCAGATGTTCACCAACGACACCGCCAGGCCAAAGCAGGCCACGGCCTTCAGCAGGCTTCCAGTCCCAAACCAGACGATTCCACCCAGCATCAGGCCCGCCAGCAGGTGTACGCACAGACGAGGCACGGCCGGCAGCGGGCGATGGTCATCCCACCAGCCAATGCCGGCAACCAGCAACAGCCCCAGGGCGAACACCAGCAGCGCGGCCGAATAAGCAGGCAGTAACGCCGCGCCAAGCCCGCAGGCCAGCAACTGCGATACCACGATGCCGATACCGCCGCCGCGTGGCGTCGACACCTGATGGCTGCGGCGTTCGCCAGGCTGGTCGATCAAGCGCCGCCAATGCGCGTATCGGATCGCCATCCAGGTCACTGCCGCCGCGGTGACCAGTACCAGCAGCAACAGCCAGTGATGCGGTCCCGGCACTCAGAGCACCGCGTAATTCAACAGCGGCTTGACCGTACCCCACTCCTTGCAGCTCGGGCACTGCCAATGATGGGTGCGCGCGCCAAACCCGCAGCGCGTGCAGCGGTACGCCGGGTTGCGCACCAGCAACTGGTCGGTGATGTGTTTCAGATCCTGCAGCGTCGCCACCGGATCCGCGCCCTCGGCCAGGGTCAGGTCGATCAGCGCCGACTCACCGCGTACCGACGGCCGGTCCTTGAGCTGGCGCCCCAGATAGGCCCGCGCCGGCGCCGTCCCCTCCTGCTGTTCCATCAAATGAGTGAGCGCCAACACCGGCGCGATGCCGCGGTAGTGCTCGGTCATCTCCGCCAGAAACGCACGCGCGCCGGCCAGGTCACCCACATTGCGGTAGTTCTTCATCAACTGCGGCAGGATTTCCGGCAGATAGTCCGGGTCGTTGCGCGCGGCCCGTTCGAAGGCACGCACGGCGGCTTCGTCATTGCCGAAATCACTTTCCAGGCGGCCTTCGATGATGCCTGCGCGCACGCTCATCGCGTCGGCCACATTGGCCCGGTTGATGGCCGCACGCGCGTCATCCAGGCGCCCGGCCGCGCGGTAACGCTCGGCCAGTTCGCATTCGAACTGCCCGATCAGCTTGCCCATCGGCTCGTCGGTCACCGCTTCATAGCGGGTCGCGTTCTCGATGGCTTTTTCCCAGTCACGCTCGGCCTGGTAAATGCTGATCAGGTGTTTCAAAGCCTGCGGCGCGCGCTGGTCCAGCTGCGCAAGCTCGGTGAACACGGTTTCGGCGCGATCCAGCAGGCCGGATTTCATGTAGTCCTCGCCCAGCGCCAGCAAGGCCTGTACCCGCTGCGCATCGCTCAGGTCGTTGCGGTTGACCAGCCCCTGGTGCAGGCGGATGGCACGATCCACTTCGCCGCGACGGCGGAACAGATGGCCGAGGGCAACCTGGGTTTCGAAGGTTTCCTTGTCCAGCTCGGCAATATGCAGGAACAACTCGATGGCCTTGTCCGGCTGCTCGTTGAGCAGATAGTTCAAGCCACGGAAATACGTACTGGAAAGACGGCTGACCTGGTTCTCGCTGTGGCGTTGGCCGCCGCGGCGCCCAATTACCCAGCCGCCCAGTGCGGCGATCGGCAGAAACAGGAAAAACCAGAACCATTCACTGATGAAGGCCATCGTTGCTCAGCGTCCGTCAAAGGGGGAAGGCGCCTGCGCAACCGGTGTTGCAGGCTCGGGCGCTACCGTGGCAGCAGCCTTGTTGGCACGGCGCAGTTTGGCGTACAGGGGCACGACCAGGCCGGCCATCACCATGCCGCCGCCCACCAGTGCACCCAGCAGCAGCGAGGCGATGATCGCGATACCGGAGGTGGTCTTGAGCACCCAGAACGCAAGGCTGATTTCGATGGCCTGGGAGTTGAGCGAGCCGATCACCAGCCCACCTATCAACACCGCCAGCAGAATCACTAATCGAACGATCTTCATGCGCCGGCCTACTCCTGTAACAAGAGCCCGTAGCTTACCGTTCAGCGGATGAATTCGCAGCATTCAATCTGCGGCGGCCTGCCCTTGCAGGACGACTCAGGCAGGGTCGCTTTCCAGCGGCACTACCGAACTGACGCGCTCGCGCAGTTCCTTGCCCGGCTTGAAATGCGGCACATGCTTGCCCGGCAACGCGACCGACTCACCCGTCTTCGGGTTGCGGCCCAGGCGCGGCGGGCGGTAATGCAGGGAGAAACTACCGAAACCGCGGATCTCGATGCGATCCCCGGAGGACAACGCCCCACCCATCATTTCCAGCAAGGACTTGACCGCCAGATCGACATCATCGGCCTTCAGGTGCGCCTGGTGGCGCGCGAGGATTTCGATCAATTCGGATTTGGTCATTGCGTACTCGTCAATGGCAGGGTCTTACCCTGAAGCGGCCCGGACTGATGTCCGGGCCGCTCAGGTCACAACTACTTACAGCAGGCCGATTACTCGGACTTGTTGCCGTTCAGCTGTGCGCGCAGCAGTGCGCCCAGCTGGGTGGTGCCGCTGGATGCCGAAGAGGACTGGTATTCCTCCAGCACTTCGCGCATTTCGGCATCGTCCTTGGCCTTGATCGACAGCTGCAGGGTACGGCCCTTGCGGTCCATGCCCACGAACTTGGCTTCGACCTTGTCGCCGACCTTCAGGAACTGGGTCGCATCGTCGACGCGCTCGTTGGCGACGTCACGTGCCGAGACATAACCCTCGATGCCGTCAGCCAGCTCGATGGTTGCGCCCTTGGCGTCAACTTCCTTCACGACGCCTTCGACCTTCGAACCCTTCGGGTTGGCAGCCATGTACTGGCCGAACGGGTCCTGCTCAAGCTGCTTGACGCCCAGCGAGATGCGCTCGCGCTCCGGATCGACGGCCAGGACCACTGCGTCCAAGGTGTCGCCCTTCTTGAAGTTGCGAACCACGTCTTCGCCGGTGGTGTTCCAGCTGATGTCCGACAGGTGAACCAGGCCGTCGATGCCGCCGTCCAGACCGATGAAGATACCGAAATCGGTGATCGACTTGATCTGACCCGAAACCTTGTCGCCCTTCTTGAAGATGGCGGCAAAGGTTTCCCACGGATTGGCAGCAACCTGCTTCATGCCCAGCGAGATGCGACGGCGCTCTTCATCAACGTCCAGCACCATCACTTCGACTTCATCACCAACCTGGACAACCTTGGACGGGTTGACGTTCTTGTTGGTCCAATCCATCTCGGACACGTGCACCAGGCCTTCCACGCCCGGCTCGATCTCAACGAACGCGCCGTAATCGGTCACGTTGGAGACCTTGCCGAACACGCGGCTGTTGGCCGGGTAACGACGTGCGATGTTGTCCCACGGATCTTCGCCCAGCTGCTTCAGGCCCAGCGAAACGCGGTTGCGCTCGCGGTCGAACTTCAGCACGCGCACGTCCAGCTCGTCGCCGACGTTCACGACTTCGGACGGATGGCGCACGCGCTTCCATGCCATGTCGGTGATGTGCAGCAGGCCGTCGATACCGCCCAGGTCCACGAATGCGCCGTAGTCGGTCAGGTTCTTGACGACACCCTTCAGGATGGCGCCTTCCTGCAGCTTGTCCATCAGCTGCTCGCGCTCTTCCGAGTGCTCGCTCTCGACAACTGCACGACGCGACACGACCACGTTGTTACGCTTGCGGTCCAGCTTGATGAGCTTGAATTCCAGCTCCTTGCCTTCCAGGTAGGCCGGGTCGCGCACCGGGCGCACATCGACCAGCGAACCGGGCAGGAATGCGCGGACATCCTTGATGTCCACGGTGAAACCACCCTTGACCTTGCCGCTGATGCGGCCGGTGATGGTTTCGTTCTTTTCCAACGCTTCTTCCAGCTCGTCCCACACCATGGCGCGCTTTGCTTTCTCGCGCGACAGGACGGTTTCGCCGAAGCCGTTCTCGATCGAGTCGAGGGCAACCTTGACCTGGTCGCCTACGCCCACGTCGATCTCACCAGCGTCGTTACGGAACTGTTCGATCGGCACGATGCCTTCGGACTTCAGGCCGGCGTTGATGATGACCACGTCGCCGCGGACATCAACGACGGTACCGATAACGATGGCACCGGGCTTCAGCTTGGCCAGATTGGCCTGACTGGCTTCAAACAGTTCTGCAAATGATTCGGTCATTAGATTTACTCAGTTGAACATATGGACAGCGGATCTGTTGCGAAAACCCGTACTGTCCAGCCTGTTGGACGACCCCGTGACAGCAGCCGCATGTGAATGAAAAAGCCCACCACGCACCATTGCGCAGCGGGTTGTTGCAACATCTTTGGTGCGACCGCGATCGATCAACTGATCGCACTCAACGCAGCCAGAGTCAGGCTTCCTTGGAAACCAGACCCAGCACCTTGGCAACGACGTCGTCGATGCCAATACCGCTGGTGTCGATGAGGATGGCGTCTTCAGCCGGCCTCAGGGGCGCCACTGCGCGCTGTGCATCACGGGCGTCGCGGGCCATGATCTCACGCAGGAGGTCTTCAAAGTTAACCGAAACCCCTTTTTCTTTCAACTGTTTATGCCGCCTTTCAGCCCGCTCCTCGGCGCTGGCGGTCAGGAAAACCTTGAATGGGGCGTCAGGAAAGATGACGGTCCCCATGTCACGACCGTCGGCCACCAACCCCGGCAAAACCCTGAATGCGCGCTGACGTTCTTTCAGCGCTGCCCGGACCTCGGGAATGGCGGCAATGGCCGAGGCCAGCGCGCCGGTGGTTTCCAGCCGCAGCTCATCGGTCGCGTCGGTACCGTTGACCAGCACCCGCAGGCTTTCGCCCTGCTCCACGAACTGAACCTTGGTATCAAAGGTACAGCGCACCAGCGCCGACGCATCCGACGTATCGATATCCGCCCAGCTGGCCGCCACACCCACCGCGCGGTACAAGGCGCCGGAATCCAGGTAATGCCAACCCAGCTGGCGGGCAACGATGCGACTGACGGTACCCTTGCCAGCCCCGGACGGGCCATCAATGGTAAGAACGGGGGGCAGCTGGCTCATCTAAAGGCCTGTTTGCAGCGAGAATCGGGCTATTCTAGCGCCCCGCACCGCCATCCTTGCACGCAGTTGCACGCAAGCACTTGAACAGGCGTGGAAATACCCGGTAGAATGGCGGGCTTGAACGGGCGTTATCCTGCATATCCGCGGCCACGCTCCTAAGATCTCCTTACTAGTTATCCGCCGAGGTATGTCATGAAAGTTCTGTCCTCCCTGAAGTCGGCGAAGACCCGTCACCGTGATTGCAAGGTTGTGCGCCGTCGCGGCAAGATCTTCGTGATCTGCAAGTCGAACCCGCGCTTCAAGGCTCGCCAGCGCTGAGCCAACTGGCGCAAGCCAGCGCCTGATCCGCAAGGGTTGGGCAACGTCAAAAAGCCGCCCTTGGGCGGCTTTTTGCGTAGCGGGCCGAACGCAGCACTGACGCAATGCTGAGCGAGCTCACTAAAAACGATATGAACCCGTACTTTAGGCGCCGTTTTTTGCTGTAATCGCAGCCTGTCCTCTGGGGAGATGTGACCAATGAAGCAAATGATGAAGATTCTGGGCCTGATCGCGGTACTGGCCACCGCACCGGCGGCCATGGCCGATACCCTGTTGATCGAGCGCGCGCAGGAAAAGCCGGCTGAAGCGATCCCGACCCGCGGCCAGAGCATGGCCCAGGTGGAAGCCCGTTTCGGCGCACCGAGCGAGCGCCTGGATCCACGCGGCGGCCAGAAGCGTCAATGGCCGACCATCAACCGCTGGGTCTACCCGGCATTCACCGTGTATTTCGAGAAACAGCGCGTGATTGACGTGGTGGCCCGTCAGGCCAGTCCCGATGAAGTCGGGCCAAAGCCCCCGATCCGCTGAACCCTTTCCCGGCAGCGGGCTCCGGCCTGCTGCCCCAACGCCCATCAGGGCCGACCGTACCGAGAAGAATGAACGAAACGCTCCGCTTTCCAGCCGAATGGGAAACCCAGTCCGGCGTACTGATCGCCTGGCCGAACGCCGACACCGACTGGGCCGAGCGCCTGGCCGAGGTCGAGGAAACCTACATCGCGCTGGTCAGCGCCATCACCCGTTTCCAGCCAGTGCTGATCTGCGTGGCCGATGACGATATCGAGACCTACGCGGAAATGCGCCTGCGTTCGAACCGCGTGGACATGGATCGCGTGCGTTTCGTCACCGCGCCCTACGACGACACCTGGCTGCGCGACTCCGGCCCGATAACCCTCAAGCGTGACGACGGCAGCTTCCAGCTGCTGGACTTCCGTTTCACCGGCTGGGGCGGCAAGTTCGAAGCCAGCCTCGACGATCAGCTGGTCGGCGTACTGGACCAGGCGAAGGTGTTCAACAACGCGCAGGTGCACAGCATTCCGTTCGCATTGGAAGGCGGTGCCATCGATACCGACGGCGCCGGCACCTTGCTGACCACCTGGAAGTGCCTGCACGAACGCCACCCGGACCGTGACCGCGCCTCGCTGAGCGCCGACATGGCGGCGTGGATGCACCAGGACCGCGTGTTGTGGCTGGACCATGGCTACCTGGAAGGCGACGACACCGACGCCCACATCGACACCCTCGCCCGCTTCGCCTCGGTCGACAGCATCGTCTACCAGAACTGCGATGACCCGCAGGACTCGCACTACGCCGAGCTGCAGGCGATGGGCGCCGAACTGGCCGCGCTGCGCACCAGCGACGGCAAGCCTTACCGCCTGTTCCCCCTGCCATGGGCAGAACCGGTGCTGGACGAAGGCCGCCGCCTGGCCGCGTCCTACGCAAACTTCCTGATCATCAACGGCGCGGTGCTGATGCCGGCCTACGGCGACGTTGCAGACGACGCAGCGCGCGACGTGCTGGCCTTGGCCTTCCCCGACCGCGAGATCGTGCAGGTGCCCTGCCGCTCGCTGATCTGGCAGAACGGCAGCCTGCACTGCATCACCATGCAGCTCCCCGCCGGTCTGCTGAAAAACTAAGCAACGGCAACGGTAGTGCCGAGCCATGCTCGGCAGAGGCTTTACCGGCGAAAACTACCGCCGGCACTGCAACCCCTCTTCCGCCAGCAGAAGAGGGGGTCAAGCCACAACGCCAAGTCCCGCCCAGCTGCATTTCGATCCAGCTGCATGCAAACCGGATCCGTCGCGTGCATGTTCAGCCGAGCATGGCTCGGCTCTACCTCAAGACGGCACGAAGCGCCTACGCGCCCTGCATCGCCCTCTGTTCAGCCGCAGCCGCAACGCAGACGCACATCCGCGCTAACATGCGCGTTTTCCCCCGCAGGATCGCAGCATGAACTCGCGCAGCCCCCTTACCGTCGCTCTGGTCCAGGAGCGTAACCACGGTGATGCCGCCGCCAATCTGGCGGTGATCGACGCACGTGTGGCCGAGGCTGCTGCGCAGGGCGCCAAACTGGTGCTGCTGCAGGAACTGCACAACGGCCCGTACTTCTGCCAGCACGAGTCGGTGGATGAGTTCGACCTGGCCGAACCGATCCCCGGCCCAAGCACCGAGCACCTGGGCGCACTGGCCAAAAAACATGGCGTGGTGATCGTCGGCTCGCTGTTCGAGCGCCGCGCCGCCGGCCTGTACCACAACACCGCCGTGGTCTTCGAGAAGGACGGCACCTTGCTGGGCAAGTACCGCAAGATGCATATCCCGGACGACCCGGGGTTTTACGAGAAGTTCTACTTCACCCCGGGCGACATCGGCTTCAAGCCGATCGACACCTCGGTCGGTCGCCTTGGCGTGCTGGTCTGCTGGGACCAGTGGTATCCGGAAGCCGCTCGCCTGATGGCGCTGGCCGGCGCCGAACTGCTGCTCTACCCCACCGCCATCGGCTGGGACCCGGACGACATGCAGGACGAGAAGAACCGCCAGCGCGATGCCTGGGTGCTGAGCCATCGCGGCCACGCCGTGGCCAACGGCGTGCCGGTGCTGAGCTGCAACCGCGTCGGCCACGAAGCCTCGCCGCTGGGCGCATCGGGCATCAACTTCTGGGGTAACAGCCATGTGCTGGGCCCGCAGGGTGAATTCATCGCCGAAGCCGGCACCGACCCGACCCTGCTGGTCTGCGAGATCGATCTGCAGCGCAGCGAGCACGTGCGCCGCATCTGGCCGTTCCTGCGTGATCGCCGCATCGATGCCTACGGCGATCTGCTCAAGCGTTACATCGACTGACTGGACCTGCGATGAGCCTGCAACTGCGCCCCGCAACACCGGCCGACATCCCCGCCATCACCGCGATCTACGCGGTGGAAGTCCGCGAACTGGTCAACACCTACGAGTACGAGGTGCCCGGCGAAGCGGAAATGGCGCAGCGCATGCAGGACATCACCACGCGCGGCTTTCCCTACCTCGTCGCCACCGTTGACGGCGAGGTAGCCGGCTATGCCTACGCCAACAGCTATCGTGCGCGCATCGCCTACCAGTGGACCGTGGAGAACTCGGTCTATGTGGATGGCCGTTTCCAGGGCCAAGGCGTTGGCCGCGCCTTGATGCAGGCCCTGATCGACGAGTGCACCGCACGCGGCTACCGGCAGATGATCGCGGTGATCGGCGAGCCCACCAATACCGCATCGATCAAGCTGCACGAACGCTTCGGCTTCGAGCTGATCGGCATCTTCCGCGGCCTTGGCCGCAAGCACGGACGCTGGCTGGATACGGTGCAGATGCAACGCGCACTCGGCGACGGTGCCGACAGCGCCCCTTCCAATGAATGAAGCAATGACTGACTCCTCTGTTGAATCCGCCGGCGAACTGCTGGCTGGCCAGCCTGTGCGCGTGGTTGAACGCGACGGCGTGCGTTACACCCTGCTGGGCACCGCCCACGTCTCCGCCGCCAGCGTGCAGGCGGTGGAACAGGCCATCGCCAGCGGCCAATACGACGCCGTTGCGGTGGAGCTGGACCCGCAGCGCCTGCAGGCGCTGACCAATCCCAACGCACTGGCGCAGCTGGATCTGGTTGATGTAATCCGCAAAGGGCGGGTGGCGCTGTTTGCAGCCAACCTCGCATTGGCAGCGTACCAACGGCGTCTGGCCGAGCAGCTCGGCATCGAGCCAGGTGCCGAGCTCAAGCGCGCGGTGGAGCTGGCCAACGCCAGCAATCTGCCGGTGCACCTGATCGACCGCGACGTCGGCCTGACCTTCCGCCGCGCCTCGCAGAGCCTGGGCTTCTTCGGCAAGATCAAGCTGGTGATGGGTCTGGGTGCCGGGCTGTTTTCCTCCGAGGATGTCGGCGAGGACGAGATCGAGAAGCTCAAGCAAGGCGACATGCTGGAATCGAGTTTTGGCGAGTTCGCCAATGAAAGCCCCGCGCTGTACCAGGCCATCATCGGCGAGCGCGACCGCTACATGGCTACGCGCCTGCGCGAAGAACACAACAGCGAACAGCGCAATGTGCTGGCGGTAGTGGGCGCAGGCCATCTGGCCGGCCTGGCGCGCTATCTGGAAACCGATACCGAAGCGCCAGGCCCGCTGCGCGAGCAGCTGGAAGCGGTGCCGAAGAAGCGCAACATCCCGTGGATCACGCTGGGCATCCTGGCCATCGTGCTGGGCGGCATTGGCTTCGGCTTTTGGAAAGGCGGCATGGGCATGGGCGCCGACATGCTGCTGACCTGGGCGATGTATACCGGCGGCCTGGCGGGTTTGGGTGCCTTGCTGGCCGCCAGCCATCCGCTGAGCATCCTGACCGCGATTGTTGTCGCGCCGTTCAAGCCGTTCCGCTTGAGCATTCCTACTGGCGCGTTTGCTGCTTTGGTGGAAACCCGCCTGCGCAAGCCGACCTACCAGGATTTCCTGCAGCTGCGTGATGATGCGCAGAGCGCGAAGGGCTGGTATCGCAACCGCGTCACGCGCATCGTGCTGACTTTCATGCTGACCAACCTGGGCAGCATGCTGGGGCTTTGGCTCACCGGCTTCAGCGTTTATGGGAAGTTGGCTGGGTGACGGATTTGAGGCTTTGGAAGCTTTAGAGGCTTAAAAGCTGCCCTCACCCCTACCCCTCTCCCGCACGCGGGAGAGGGGATTAGCTCTCACTCCTCTGCGTCTACTGCGCCACCTCGGCTTACGGCCGCAAAAAGACTCCAGGCTTGTGCTTGGCCGTGTGCTTGGCCTTCCCAGCTTTAGCTTTCACTCTTCTGCGTCTGCAGCGGCACCTCGGCTTACCTCCGCAAAAAAACAGGCTTTTGCTTCGGCTTTTGCTTCGGCTTTTGCTTCGGCTTTTGCTTTGGCTTTTGCTTCGGCTGTCCCCTCTCCCGCGTGCGGGAGAGGGGTAGGGGTGAGGGGAGCTTTTGCTTTTGCTTTTGCTTTGGCTGATGCAGTTGCTTCCCTATCGCAGCTGCATCAGCCTACCCATCAGCCTTCCGCAGCAACCCCCTGCTCCACCGGCGGCAGGCCACGGGCACGCCGCGTCAACCGCGCGGTACCGGTACGCAGATCGTCCAGCAGCGCATAGATGGTCGGCAGGAACAGCAGGCTGACCACCGTCGAGAACGCCAGGCCACCGGCAATCGCGCGTGCCATCGGGTAGTACGGCGGCATGCCATCGGCCGTGGTCGTGTTCAGGGCAATCGGCACCATCGCCAGAATCGCCGTGCCCATCGTCATCATGATCGGTCGCAGACGCTCACGGCTGCCCTCGATCAAGGCCTCCGTGCGCGATACCCCGCGTCGGCGCAGGTTGTTGATGTGCTCGATCATCACAATGCCGTTGTTCACCACCACGCCCATCAGCACCAGGATGCCGATCACCGCCATGATGTTCATCTCGGTGCCGGTCAGCCAGAACAGCCAGTACACGCCGTAGATGGAGAACAGCACGCAGGACATGATCGCGGCCGGGAACAACAGCGATTCAAACACCGCGGCCATGATCACGATCATCAGGATCAGCGCGATCAGAATCGCGTTCTTCATCTGATCCATGCCATCGAAGTTGATGTTGAAACCGGCGCCGTTGAAGGTATAGCCATAGCCCGGCGGGAACTGGACCCTATCCAGCGTCTCCTCCACCGATTTGCGCGCCTGGTCCATCGGCACATCCTTGGCCAGGCCGGCTTCGATACGCAGCATGGTCTGACGGTTCAGGCGCTGGATCGAGTTGGCCGCCGGATTGACGTTGACATCAACCATCGCCAGCAGCGGGATTTCCTTGCCGCTGGCATTGCGCACCATGAAGGACGACAGGTCCTCGATACCGTAGTTTTCCGAGCCGGCAAAACGCACGTTGACCGGAATCTCCACGTCATCGCGGTGGAAATCACGTAGCGAGGAACCGCGCAGGGCCATGCCCACGAACTGGGCCACCTGCTGGGCGCTGAAACCGTAGGACGCAGCACGCTCACGGTTCACCCGCACCGCCAGCTCGGCGTTGGCATCGCCCACGTCCACGCGCACATCACGCAGCTTGGGGTCACGGGCAAGAATGGGCACGATGTCGTCGGCCAGCTCACGCAGGGTCTGGCTGGAATCGCCGACCAGGCTGAAACGCAGGCCCTGCCCGTCACTGCCCATGCCTCCGGGCCAGCCAATGCCGATCTTCGCGCGCGCTGACTGCGGCAAGCCTTTGCGCACCTCCTCCTCGATCTTCTTGCTCTGCTCGCGGTCGTCGATGCTCAGGTACAGGCGGGTCTGCGCCCAGCCCTGCTCGGCGAAGCGGCTGTAGACGCGCTTGATCTTGAACTCATCGCGGTGGGCGTTGACGAAATCCTCCACCCGCTGCACTTCCTTGCCCATCTCTTCCTTGGAATAGGAGCCTTTCCACTGGTAGAAGATGTTGATCTCATCCGGGTCGTTGTCATCACCGCCGCCGGTGGTGTGGGTCATCGGCCACAGGCTGAGCACCGACACCAGCACGATGCCGGCCACGCTCCAGCCACGGTGCTGCAGGGTCCAGCGCAGGATCCGCGCGTAGCGCTCCTGCAAACGGCTGATCAACGGTGACTTCAAGGCCGGCGGGGTCTTCATCCGTGCTGACAGCATCGGGATCAGGCTCACCGCCACCAGCCAGGAGGCCAGCAAGGAGAACGAAATGGTCAGCGCCAGCTGGGTCAGGTAGATGGTGATGATGTTCTTCTCGCCGAACATCATCGGCAGGAACACCACGCAGTGGCACAAGGTACCGGCAGACAGCGCGATCGCCACATGGCGGGTACCGATGATGGATGCCATCTCCGGCTGGCCGGGGTACTTCTCGCGCTCCTGGTAGATGCTCTCCACCACCACCACGGCGTTGTCCACCAGCATGCCGACCGCCAGCAACAAGCCCATCATCGAAATGATGTTCAGGCTGATGCCGGTGAAGTACATGAAGCCCAAGGTCATGATGAAACAGATCGGGATCGCCATCGACACCATCAGTGTCGACGGCCAATGCCGCAGAAAAGCGTACAGCACGATCACCGACAGCAGCAGGCCGATCGCACCGGCTTCGGCCAACGCCAGCAACGAGCTGGTCACCGCCGCACCGGAGTCGTAGGCCACTTCGATGTCGATGCCGCGCATGGCCGGATCGGCGGCCAGCAGTGCCACCTCATCGCCTACCGCGTGCGAAAGATCAACCAGGTTGGCCGAGCGTTCCTTGTAGATATCCACGCCGACGCTGGGCTTGCCTTCCATCTTGCGCACATAACTCATGCGCTGCGGCTGCAGGCTGACCTCGGCGATATCCGACAAGCGCGTGCCGCGGTTGTTGACCGGAAGGTCGCGCAACTCCTGCACTTCCAGCAACTCGCCCTTGGGCTGCACCCGCAGGCGTCGGCCATCCTCGGTGATCTGCCCCGCCGACACCGCAAAGTTCGCCGCCTGCAGTTTCTGCACCAGCTCGTTGAGCGCCACGCCATGGGCACTGATGCGGTCCTTGTCCAGGGCGATCAGCACTTCCTGCTTGGCCACACCTTCCACTTCCACGCGGGCCACACCCGGCAGCCGTTCCAGCCGCTGCTTGATGGTGCGCTCGATCATGTCAGCGCGCGCGGTCAGATCTTCCTGGCTGTTCAGGCGCAGGCTGATCGCTTCCTGGTCACTGGTACTCCAGCGCTGCACGAAATAGCGGCGGAAGTCGTCGGGCAGCTCGTCACGCACCGCATCGATACGCTCGCGCGCTTCGGACGCGGCCATCGCGATATCGCGGTCCCAATCACTGAATTCGACCTGGATCTGGCCGCCTTCGGCATTGGCGCGCGAGTTCATCGTCTTGATGCCGGGCATCGTGGCGATGGCTTCTTCCACCGGTCGCAGCAGGTTGCGTTCCACTTCCTCCGGGGTGGAACCCGGATACGGCAAGGCGATGAAGAAGAACGGGATGGATGCTTCCGGTTCCGCCTCCAGCGGCAGCTTGAACGCGGCGATCAGGCCGATCACCACCATCGATACAAACAGCATGATGGTGGTGACGGGGCGGCGAATGGAGAGTTCGGTGATATTCATCCGATCAGTCCTTGATGCCGCCGATGGGGTCCTGCTCATGACTCAACACCTGCTCGGCCTGGGCCATCGCCTGGCGGGCACGGCGGCCACGCTCGGCGTAGTACTCGTCAGGCTTGCGGTCCAGCAGGTCGTACACCACCGGGATCACCAGCAGGGTCAGCATGGTCGACACCAGCAGGCCACCGATCACGGTGATCGCCATCGGCGAGCGCACTTCGGCACCTTCGCCGAACGCCAGGGCCAGCGGCAGGAAGCCGAACACCGCGCACAAAGTGGTCATCATGATTGGGCGCAGACGCGAACGCGCACCTTCCACCAGCGCCTCGCGCTTGGGCACACCTTCCTCGCGCAGCTGGTTGACCTTGTCGATCAGGATGATGGCGTTCTTCACCACCAACCCGACCAATAGAATCAGACCGATGAACACCACCACCGATACCGGCGAACGGGCCAGCAGCAGGGCCGCCACCGCGCCCACCAGCGCCAGCGGAATGGTGAACAGGATGACGAAGGGGTGCAGCAGCGATTCGAACTGCGATGCCATCACCAGGTAGACCAGGAATACCGCCAGCGCAAAGGCGAACAGCAGCGAGCGGATCGACTCGCCCAGCTCCTGGCCCTGGCCACCGATATGCATACCGACGTCGGTGCCCAACGGGTTCTTGGCAACCATGTCCTGCACTTCGGTGATGGCCTTGCCCAGGTCGATGTCGCGCAGGTTGGCCGAGACGATGGCCACACGGCGCTGATCGGCGCGATGGATTTCGCTCGGGCCGGTAGTGGCGATGACATCGGCCACCGAAGCCAGTTCGATCGCCTTGGCACCGGTCGGGTTGACGATCAGGCGGCGGATATCGTCCACCGAGGAACGCTCCGATTCCTGCACCCGCACCAGCACGTCGATCTTGCGATCACGGAAGCTGTAACGCGTGGCTACATTACCCTTGACCTTGTTGACCACCGCATCGGCGATCTGCCGCGTGGTCAGGCCCAGCGCCGCAGCGCGGTCCTGGTCGAACACCACCTGGATTTCCGGGAAGCCCTGCTCCACCGTCGACTTGACGTCGGCATAGTGCGGGCTTTCGCGCAGCATGCCGGCCAGGCGATTGCCGGCGACGCGGATATCGTCGAGGTTGTTGCCCTCGATCTCGATTTCCAGCGGCGGCGACAGTGCGAACAGTTCCGGGCGGGCGAAGTCCACCTGTGCCGACGGCCAGGCCTTCATGGTCTCGCGCAGCTTCTCGGTCAGTTCCGGCTCGCGCTTGGTGTCATTCATCACCACCGACAGCTTGCCGATGTTCTCGCCGCTCTCGGTCGGGCTGGCATCCAGCCGCGTACCGGTACCGGACACGCCGTACAGCAGGCGCACGCCGTCTTCATTGGCATGCTTGCGCTGCACTTCACGCACCAGTGCATCGGTCTGCGCCAACGGCGTACCCGGCGGCAGCTTGGCGGTCATCTCGAAGCGGTCCTGGGCCAGCTGCGGCAGCAGGTCCACGCCGAGCAACGGCAACGCGGCCAGGGTCAATGCAAACGCCAGCGTTGCGAAACCGAGCACCGGCCAGGGGCGCTTCAACGCAGCCGGCAGCGCGCGCAGATAGCTGGCTTCGGCGCGGCCATACGGTGCCATCGCCAGGTCACTGGCCTTGCGCATCACCGGGCCGACCACCGCGGCAATGCCACGGAAGATCCGCACCACTGTCCACGCAAGGAAGTAGAAGCCATAGCGGAACATCGCGCCGATGCCACGGCCAGCATAGGCGGCCGGCTTCTTCCAGCGGCTCTCGGGACGCCACGGCTGGCGCGGGTCCTCGGCCGGGAATTCCAACGGCGGGCGGCCCTTCAAGGCGCTCAGCATCGGGATCAGCGTCATCGACACCACCAGCGACACTGCAATCGCGATCGACACGGTCAGCGCCTGGTCACGGAACAACTGGCCGGCGATACCATCGACGAAGACCAGCGGCAAAAACACCGCGATCGTGGTCAAGGTGGACGCAACCACCGCCATGAACACTTCGCGGGTGCCCTTGATCGCCGCTTCCAAAATGCCCATGCCGCGCTCACGCGCCTTGGCAATGGATTCCAGCACCACAATCGAGTCATCCACCACCAGGCCGGTGGCCAAGGCCAGGCCGCCCAGCGACATCACGTTCAAGCTCAGGCCCAGCTGGCCCATGAAGAAGAACGTGGCGATGATCGAGATGGGCAGCGACAGCGAGATCACGAAGGTGCTCCAGCCATCGCGCAGGAACAGGAAGATGATCAGGATCGACAGCAGGCCGCCGATCACCGCATCAACCTTGACGTCCTTGATGGCGTGGCGGATGAAGACCGACTGGTCTTCCACCATCGTCATCTCGATGTCCTTGGGCATTTCCTTGCGGATCTGCTCCAGCTTTGCTTCCAGCGCATCGGCGGTGGAAACGGTATTGGCATCGCCTTCCTTGTAGACGGCGAGCTCGACGGCTTCATGGCCGCCGCTGCGGATCACCGCTTCACGTTCCTTGTAGCCCTGGCGGACTTCGGCCACATCCTTCAGCCGCACGCTGGGCGCACTGCTGCTGCCATCGCTGCGCATCGCCGCGATCACGTTCGGATCGCTGCTGCCGAGGATGGCCGACATCAGCTGCCGGTTTTCACCCGCCGAGCTGGCGGTACTGGAACCGCTGACCGTGGTCAGCAGCATCTCGCGCATCTGTTCAACGGTGGCGAACTGGTTGACGGTGCGCACCAGGTAGCGCTGCGACCCTTCTTCCAGACGCCCGCCCGACAGGTTCACGTTTTCCTGCTGCAGGCGCTGGATCACCGTGTCCAGCGACAGCCCCAGCGCGGCCAGCTTGCGCTGGTCGATATCGACCTGGATTTCATCTTCCAGACCACCGCCGACCTTGACCGCAGCCACGCCGGTGACCGGCTCGAGCTTGCGCTTGAGGTCTTCGTCGGCATAACGGCGCAGCTCCATCAGGCGCCGCACCGCGTCAGCTTCATTGCCGGCTTCCTGCTTGGATGACAGCGCCAGCCGCATGATCGGCTGCGTCGACGGATTGAAGCGCAGCAGCACTGGCGGCTTGGCCTCCAGTGGCAGCTGCAGGGTTTCCATCTTGTCGCGCACGTCCAGCCCGGCCTGCTGCATGTCGGTGCCCCAGGCGAACTCCAGCACCACGTCGCTCTGCCCGGTGCGCGAGATCGACTTCAGCTTGCGCAGGCCCTTGACGATGCCCAGCGCTTCTTCGGCCGGCTGCGAAATGAGGGTTTCCACCTCGGCCGGCGCAGCACCTTCGTAATCGGTGCGCACGGTCAAGGTGGGATAGCTCAGGTCCGGCAGCAGTTCGACCTTCAAGCTAGACAGCGAGATCAGGCCGAACAACACCAGGGTCAGCGTCATCATCGCGATGGTGACGCGGCGGCGGGTGGCAAATTCGATCAGGTCGAAGCCACCGCCGGAAGCCGACGGTCCGTGGCCACTCATTGCTTGGACGCCTGTGCAGCTGCCGGTGCCTTCGCTGCCACCGCCTTGTCCTTGTCCTTGCCGATCACCTGCACGGCACTGCCTTCGCGCAGCGCGGCCTTGCCGGCAATCACCACTTCATCGCCCTGCTGCAGGCCATTGCGTACTTCGATCCAGCCGGCATCGTCGTAACCCAAGGCCAGTTCGGTGCGCATCGCCTTGCCATCGCGCACCACATACACCGCCGGCTTGCCGCCGTCTTCCAGCAACGCGCTGCGCGGCACCACCAGCGCGTCGGCGCGCTGGTCGTAATTGATGCTCAGGCGGCCGAACATGCCGGCCTGCAACGCGTCTTCGCCGGTAAAGGTAGTCACCACGCGGAAGGTGCCGGTACCGTTGTCCACCACCGGTGCAACGCGGTCCACGGTGCCGGTGAAGGGCTTGCCCGGCAGCGCATCGACCTGCAGCGACACCGCCTGGCCCGGCTTGAGCTTGGCGATTTCGCGCTCGGGCACATTGAGCGTGGCCTCGAGCTGGCCGCTGTCGACGATGCGGATGATCGGCGAGTTGATCTGCACGAAGTTGCCCGGCTTGATGTCACGCGAGGCGATCACGCCGGAGATCGGTGCAACCACTGTGGTGTAGGACAACTCCAGCGTCGCCATGCGGTACATCGCCCGCGCGTTCTCCAGGTCGTAGCGCAGCTGATCCACATCGGCGGCGCTGACCAGCTGCTGCTGCACCAGTTTCTCGGCACGGTGGTAGCTGTTTTCCAGCTTGCGCATCTGCGCCTCGCTCTGCGCAACGTTCAGCCGGGCGCGGTCCGGGTCCAAACGCACCAGCGGCTGCCCGGCACGCACGAACTGGCCTTCCTCGACCAGCACGGCCAGGGCCACACCGGAGGTCTTGGCAACCACCTGCGACTCGGCCCGGGGCTCCAATGCGGCAGTGCCTGCGTAACTGGCGGCGATGCCACGGCGTTCGGCCTTGGCCACTTCCACCGGCACCGCGTCACTGGCTTTCTGCTCCTCCGGGGTCTTGGCCTTGGCCTCTTCGCCGCCGGCCTTGCAGCCGCCCAGCAACAGCGAAGTGGTGATCAGAAGTGCAGCAGCGCAGCTTCCGGTGCGGGCGTGCAGAGTGAAAAGTCGCGACATCGTCTTGTCCCTAGGGGATGCGTAGGCAGGTGTTGTAGCAAAGTATTGCACCACCCCACGCCTACACCATGCCCCGAAAGTCATGGGTACCTGTAACCGACAGCATCTACCGCATTGCAGCATCCAGTTTTCTGTTCCGAACAGGTAAATACGCGGGCTATACTCGGGCCGTTCCGTATCCCACGGCGGAACCCCAGACCCGCTCACCGGACAAGGAAACCATGCGCCCGCAACCGCTTGCCGCTTGTTTCGCTCTGGCTTTTGCCCTGACTTTCGGGGCCGCCCAAGCTGATCCGCAGTCTGCTGCACCCGCCGTCGCCCCCGCCCCTGCCCCGGCTGCCACTCCGGCAACCCCGAGCAGCGGCAATGCCACCACCGGCCGGACCCTGGCGTATACCTGCCAGGGCTGCCACGGCATCACCGGCTACAAGAACGCCTACCCCAGCTATCGCGTGCCGAAGATCGGCGGGCAGTCGGCGCAGTACCTGACCCAGGCGCTGACCGAATACCGCGAAGGCAAGCGCAAGCATCCAACGATGCAGGCGCAATCGATGAGTTTCAGCCAGCAGGACATCGCTGATCTCTCCGCCTATCTGTCCACCCTCAAATAAGCGCCGACCATGACGAAAGCCACGCACACCCTGCGTTTGTCCATCGCCCTGCTCGGCGCCTTGGGTCTGGCGGCCTGCACCCAGTCGGAGGTGGAGTCCAGCGACAAATCCGCTGCCGACCCGGGCCACGCCAGCGGTGAGCACGGATCCAGCTCGTCCGCCGGCCTTCCCGCCGGCCGCGTCGCTGCCGGCGAGCAGCTGGCCGCTGCCAAGGGCAAGGCCACCGGGCAAAGCTGCATCGACTGCCACGGCGCCGATGGCAACAACCCGATCGACCCGACCTACCCCAAGCTCGGCGGCCAATACGGCGACTATCTTGCCCATGCACTGCAGGCCTACCGCGCCAGCAACCGCGATCACATGCTGATGACCCCACAGGCGCAGAAGCTCAGCGACCAGGACATCGCCGACCTGGCCGCCTACTTCGGTTCGCGTCCCAGCCAGCTGCGCGATCTGCACGGCGTCGACTGACCGTAGTTGCCGCAGCACCGCGCTTGAACCAACAAAGCCGCCCTTGGGCGGCTTTGTTTTGATTGATCAGCTACCAGGCGGTGCGGCGGCCCCCCATTGTTTGTGGGAGCGGCGTCAGCCGCGAAGCTTATATTGCCGAAACTCAAGCATATGTAGCACCTGATCCGGCACCTGCTTCGCGGCTTACGCCGCTCCTACAAGAGGCAACGCAACAACCGGCGCACTGCAAACCAGTCAACGGCTGCCGTTGTCTTCCTGCAGCTCTTTCTTGAACGGGATATCCGGCGGTGGTCGCGCCTCTGCCGGCTGTTCCTGCATGTTCGGGTTGGTCAGGCCGCAGCCGCCGCCGAACTGCAACATCGACACCACGCAGGAAATCTTGCTGCTGGAGCCGGGGATGGGAATCTCCACGCTCTTGATGCCCTTGCGCACCCATTCGGCCAGCAGCGATTCGTTGGGCGCCCAGTATTTGTCGAACGAAGTTGGCGTGTAGTCGTACGGCGGCCGCTTCAGCCAGGTGCCGGACTCGGCGATGCGCTCCTTGCTCCAGGTATCGGCATCACCGCCCGGTGCACCACGCTTGGCGGTGTCCTGCCCCTGCCCTTCGTTGCCGCCCAATCGCACGCTGCCATCGGCATTGAACAGGCCGGTTCCCTTGTCGGCCTGCCCACCTGCACTGCCCGCTACCTGTCGCTGCGATGCGCCCCAGTCATCGCCGCGCGTCGGCGCTGCCCAGCCACCACTGCGATCCTGCGGCTTGGGGCCGGCGCCCGCGCTGGTTCCTGCACGCGGGCTGGGATTGGCGGTTGCCGCCTGCCCGGCATTGCCTGATGGGCTGGCCGCCGCAGTTGCAGAAGCACTGGGCTGCGGCTTGCTGGCGGGCGCCTGCGCGCCTGCCGCTGCGGCCGCGTTCGGCGCCGAAGCGGGCTTGTCCGCCACGCCCGGCACCGCGCGCTCGCGCACCGACATGGCCGGCGTCTTCACCTGCACCTCGGCGGTACGGGTTGGCAAGGTGGGCATCGCAACCGATTCCTGCGGTGCGGTTTCAATCGGACGCTCACGCACACCCATCTGCGGCGTACGCAGCTGCACCTGCGCCTCTCGGACACGCGGCTGCGCAAGCGTGACCGGCTGCTGCTCGGCGATTTCGATCTGCCGCTCACGCACCTGCACCTGCGGCTGGCGCAGCTGGACCGCGACCTCGGCAGCTGGGCGCAGCGCTTGCGTCGGCTGCGGACGATCAACCGCGGTTTCAACCGTACGCTCACGCACCTGCGGCTCTTTGCCACGCAGCGTCGGCGTTACCACCGCCACCGGCGGCACCACGAAATCGGTGGTGGGCCGGTTTGTCTCGGTCACCTGCAAGGGCTGCTCGACCGGCGGCGCGGGCTGCGGGGTCGGCGACTCCAGCGGCGGCGGTGCCGCGGCGACATCTGCCGGGGCGGCGGCCGCAGCCTGCTGTTCCGCAGGCTGTTCGGCCGGGGCGGCCTGCGCAGCGGCGGCGGAAGGTGCAGCTGCGGATTGCGCGGCGGCAGCAGCCTGCGTTGCGTCTGCAGTATCGGCGGCGCCACCGGCAGCAGGCGCTCCGCCACCTTCCTCCTGCGCGGTACCGTCACCCAGGAATTCCACCTGCACGCGTTCGCCTTCTTCGGCGTTCTGTTCGGGCACATTGCTGCGCACCAGCGCAACCCACAGCAGCAACAGCGCAAACAGGACATGCAGGCCGGCACTGAAGAAACCGGCAAACCAACGCAGACCACGCTGATCGCGCGGCGGCGGCTCGCCGCCGTTCCAGAACAGCGACACGATGATCCACCACAGTGGCCGTGCGGCCGCAGGCGCGGCACGCGGACGCGGCGGGCGCGCTGCAATTGCGTCGCCCACATCACCATCTACAAATGCCGACAAGCCCTTGGACATGCGCGTGCGCAGCCAGTTGCTCCAGCTGTACGGCATGCCGGTGCGGCGATCATGCAGAATGCTGGTCTGCCGGCGCGAGGCCAGCAGATTGATCAGCTCGGTAACCGATGTCACCGACATCCGTGTCAGCGGCTCAGCCCGCGCTGTCGCGCGGAATATACGGCGCCTGACCGGTTTCGTGGTCGGTGGCGTCACGCACGGCGGTAATGCCCGGCACCCGGCCCATCAAGGTTTTTTCGATCCCCTGTTTCAAGGTCACATCGGCCATGCCACAACCGTGGCAGCCGCCGCCGAAACGCAACAACACCACGCCATCAGCCGACACTTCCTGCACCGCGACGCGACCACCATGGGACGCCAGCTGCGGATTGATTTCGTTTTCAATCACCCAACGCACACGCTCGACGATGGACGCTGCGTCACCGGGCGCTTCGCCCTTGATCTTGGGTGCCTTGATGGTCAGCTGCTGGGTACCTGCAGCCTGGGTGACATAGTCGATCTCCGCACCGTCCAGCCAGGCCACGCTGGTAGCAGCCACATACAAGGTGAAACCATCGCAATCCACGGCCCATTCATCGCCCAGCAGCTCGGACGGGTCGGCAAATTCAAGGCGCGCATCGGCGCTCGGGGTTCCCGGGTCCATCGCGCTCAGACGCACGCCCATACCGGGCACGGCCTCGCGTTCGATCAACTTGCGGAAATGGCGTTGGGCGGTATCTGATATCTGGATCATGCGGGTATTCTAGCCGTGTCTTGGTCGCCACCGATGGCACAGTGATTCCAACGGCGGCACTGTTCAGTCACCTGTTTGATGGAGGTTTGCATGGCCCCTGATCTGATTCCCCTGCAACAAGCGCGTTGCAGCCCGCGCCGGGGCAGCGAATACCGCCTCAGCCAGGCCCGGCTGGCCGAACTGCTGCCGCAGGTCCCGGGCTGGGAGCTGGCCGAGAATGGCCAGGCACTTACCCGTACATTCCGCTTTGACAACTACCACGGCACCATGGCGTTCGTGAACGCGCTGGCCTGGATCGCCCATCGTGAAGACCATCATCCTGACCTGGGCGTGCATTACGACCGTGCTGTCGTGCGCTTCTCCACCCATGACGTGGGTGGTCTGAGCGAAAACGACTTCATCTGTGCCGCCAAGGCATCCGCACTAACGGAGCAATGACATGAAACTGCCTCTGCTGTTGGCCGCACTGGGCACCACTGCCGTGTTGAGCGCCTGCAACGGCGCCGATCAACCGGCGGCGCCGGCCATCGCCCCGACCGAAGTAGCCGCCGTACAGACCCCGCCGCCGGATTACCCGGCCGAACTGGCCTGCACCGGCGTCGGCGGCAAGAGCGTGCTGCGCGTGGTGGTTGGCCCGCAGGGCACGCCGACCGAGGTATCGCTGGTGACCAGCAGCGGCAACAGCCAGTTGGACGACTCGGCCGCACGCCGCGTGCGCGAGTGGAAATTCAACCCGGCCACCCGCAACGGCCAGCCGGTGCCCACCACCATCCAGGTGCCGGTGAGCTTCAACCCGCCCGACCCCAAGCCCAACGAATGCTTCGCCATTGAAGAGCGCGCGCGCCGCGGCGGCTGAGCCGGCACCGGCCCGCGCGCATGCACGCTATCTCCAGTGACAATCTCTGGCTGGCGTTCACCCTGACCTTTGCTGCCGGCCTGGCCACCGCCGTCGGCAGCCTGCTGGTGTTGTTCTCCAAACGCCCGAACCCACGCCTGCTGGCGTTCGGGCTGGCCTTTGCCGGCGGCGCGATGGTCTACGTCTCGCTGTCGGAGATCCTGAACAAGTCGATCAGCTCCTTCGCCCAGGCCTATGGCGACCGCCTCGGCTATACCTACGGCACCTTGTGGTTCCTCGGCGGCGTGCTGCTGGTGGTGTTGATCGACCACCTGGTGCCCAACCCGCACGACAGCCTGGACAAACAGGATCCGGCCTTCCACGACCACAGCCACACCCAGATCCGCCGGGTCGGCATGCTCAGCGCCGTCGCCATCACCGCGCATAATTTCCCGGAAGGCCTGGCGACCTTCTTCGCCACCTTGGAAAGTCCTTCAGTCGGCTTGCCGCTGGCCTTTGCCATCGCCATCCACAACATCCCGGAAGGCATCGCCATCGCCGTGCCGGTGTATCTGGCCACTGGGCGCAAATCCTATGCCTTCGGCGCCAGCCTGCTGTCCGGCCTGGCCGAGCCGGTCGGCGCCGCCATCGGTTACTTCCTGCTGGCGGACGCCCTGTCCCCGGCCACCTTCGGCGCGGTGTTCGGCCTTATCGCCGGCATCATGGTGTTCCTGGCCCTGGACGAACTATTGCCAGCGGCCAAGCGCTACGCCCAAGGCCATGAGACCGTTTACGGGCTGGTGATCGGCATGGCCACGATCGCGGTCAGCCTGGTGCTGTTCAAGTGGTAGCAGGCTGAGCCCGGTTGGCCACCGGAATCGGATTTTTTGTAGGAGCGGCGTAAGCCGCGAAGCCAACATCGCTGAAATCACCAGCATGTTCGAGTCCTGACTGATCTGTGGCTTCGCGGCTTACGCCGCTCCTACAGAACTCCGCCCGGCAATGGGGAAGCGCCGTTCTGGCGATCCCCCACTCCCTGCTTCACACCCTCAAAGCTTGTTCATCGCATCCACCAGATCCGGCGGCAGCGGTGCATTCAATACATAAGGTGTCTTGCCACCATCCAGCGCGAACTCCAGCGAGGCCGCGTGCAGGAACAGGCGTTTGAGCCCGATCTGCTCACGAAAGCGCTTGTTGACTGCAGGATCGCCGTATTTGTCGTCACCCGCCACCGGGTGACCAATATGCTGAGCATGCACGCGGATCTGGTGGGTGCGGCCGGTTTCGATCCGGACTTCGCAGTAGGACTGGCCGCCGCGGCGCTCCAGCACCTTGAAATGGCTCAGCGACGGCTTGCCGATCGCATTCACCTGCACATGGCGCTCGCCGCCCTGGCGGAGCCCCACATGCAACGGTGCATCTACGCTCATCACACCATCGGGCATGCGCCCGGCCAGCAGGGTCAGGTAACGCTTCTGGATGCCGCCATGGTCTTCACGCAGCAAGGCCTGCAGCTCGACCAGGGCCGAACGCTTCTTGGCGATGATCAGCAGGCCGGAGGTATCCCGGTCCAGCCGGTGCACCAGCTCCAGGTTCATGTTCGGCCGCAGCGCGCGCATCGTTTCAATCGCACCGTGGCTGATACCGCTGCCGCCATGGCTGGCCACACCGGTCGGCTTGTTGATCACCAGCAGCTTGGCATCCTCGAAAACGATGGCCTCCTCCATGCGCTGCAGGAAACTTGCCGGAGGCGGCGCCTTGTCTCCAATCTCATTGAGATTGACCGGCGGAATACGGACCTCCTCCCCACCGTCCAGCTTGCGGTCAGCCTTGGCACGGCCACCGTTCACACGGACCTGCCCGCTGCGCACCAGTTTGTATACCAGGCTGCGTGGCGCACCCTTCAATTGGCCCAACAAAAAGTTGTCCAGCCGTTGTCCTGCCCTGTCTTCGGGTACTTTGATCATGCGCACGCTGCTCTTGGCGGCAGGCGGTGCTTGGGGCTTGTCGGAATCAGTCATCGGCCTATTTATTCTGCTACACTCGGGGGGCGATATAAGGGATTGATTTCGTTGGAAGTTGGTCAGGGCCAGAAGCCCCGCTCCCCACGAATCCGGCACAGTGCGCGGCCACCGCCCCCGGGGCGGCCATGTTAGCGGCTCGTCGGCGTCCCCGGCCATCGCCGGATGCTCAAAAAGCATCTGAGCTGGACGAAACCCATGTCCCGCGCGACGCCATCGGCTCCGGCCGCGGGCGGCCGCCGGCCCTGAAACACCTAAAACAAGAAAGAAGCGCTCCCGCGGCCTGCCGTGGTGTCGTAGCGCTGGAAACCCAAGCCGCCCTGCCCGCGCCTGCGCGAATGGGCGGCGAACCGTGTCCAGAGGCGAAACCCCATGGCGTTCCGCGCGGTAGCAGCGCGCGAGGAACGCACAATGAAGCGAATGCTGATCAATGCCACGCAGGCTGAAGAACTGCGCGTGGCCATCGTCGACGGGCAGAACCTGTACGACATCGACATCGAACAGCCGTCGAAGGAACAGAAGAAGTCCAACATCTACAAGGGCCGCATCACCCGCCTGGAGCCGTCGCTCGAGGCCGCCTTTGTCGAGTACGGCGGGGACCGCCACGGCTTTCTGCCGCTGAAGGAAATCTCCCGCGATTACTTCCAGGCGGGCGTGGACCATAACAAGGCCACCATCAAGGAACTCCTGCGCGAAGGCCAGGAAATCGTCGTGCAGGTCGACAAGGAAGAACGTGGCAACAAGGGCGCCGCCCTGACCACCTTCATCTCCCTGGCCGGCCGCTACATGGTGCTGATGCCCAACTCCCCTTCTGCCGGCGGCGTTTCCCGTCGCATCGAAGGTGAAGACCGCGCCGCCCTGAAGGAAGCGCTGGACAAGCTCAACATCCCCGACGACATGGGCGTGATCATCCGCACCGCTGGCGTCGGCCGCGATGCCGAAGAGCTGCAGTGGGATCTGGACTACCTGCTGCAGGTATGGCGCTCGATCGCCGAAGCCGCACTGACCAAGCCGGCCCCGTTCCTGATCTACCAGGAATCGCGCCTGATCGTGCGCGCCCTGCGCGACTACCTGCGCTCGGACGTCGGCGAGATCCTGGTCGACACCGAAGAGCTGTACGAGACTGCACGCGACTTCATGCAGCAGGTGATGCCGCAGACCCTGCGCAAGCTCAAGCATTACAAAGATGACATCCCGCTGTTCAACCGCTTCCAGATCGAATCGCAGATCGAGGCGATCTACGAGCGTAATGTGCGCCTGCCGTCCGGCGGCTCGATCGTGGTTGACCAGACCGAGGCGCTGACTGCCGTCGACGTCAACTCGGCCCGCTCCACCAAGGGCAGCGACATCGAGGACACCGCGTTCCAGACCAACCTGGAGGCCGCCGAAGAAGTGGCCCGCCAGCTGCGTCTGCGCGACCTGGGCGGCCTGGTGGTCATCGATTTCATCGACATGTCCTCCAGCAAGCACCAGCGCGAAGTCGAAAACCGCCTGCAGAATGCGCTGAAGTACGACCGCGCCCGCGTTCAGCTGGGCCGCATCTCGCGCTTTGGCCTGATGGAAATGAGCCGCCAGCGCCTGCGTCCGAGCCTGGGCGAATCCAGCCAGATCGTCTGCCCGCGTTGTGACGGCCAGGGCCGCATGCGCAGCATCGAGTCGCTGTCGCTGTCCATCATCCGCGTTGCCGAAGAGCATGCGATGAAGGAAAACACCGGACAGGTACTGGTGCAGGCACCGGTCGAGATCGCCAACTACCTGCTCAACGAGAAGCGCAGCGCACTGCGTGAAATCGAGCAGCGCCACGACGCCCCGATCGTCATCGTTGCCGATGAGCAGCTGCACACCCCGCACTACGAAGTCACGCGCCTGCGCGACAACGAGCTGGGTGAAGAGTCGAACAAGCCCAGCTACCAGCGCGGCACCCCGCGCAAGTTGCCGGTGCATGCACTGACCAAGGCACAGCTGAACATTCCGCCGGCACCGGCCGTGACCCACGTCAAGCACAGCCAGCCGGCACCGGTACGCGAGATCGCCGACGTCGCTCCGGCACCGGCACCGGTTGCCGCACCTGTCGCACCCGCCGCTGGCGGCGTGATGGGCTGGCTCAAGCGCGTCTTTGGCGGCGAGCCGGCAAGCACTGCCGCACCGGCACAACCGCAGCGTCAGGACAGCGGCCGCAACGACCGCAACCAGCGCCGCGACGGCCGTAATGGCCAGCAGGCGCGTGGCGGCAAGGGTGGCAATGGCGGCAATGCCAACGGCAACCGCCGCGACGAGCAGCGTCGTGACGAGCGCCGCCAGGGCACCGACAAGCCGCAGCAGCAGGCCCAGCCGCAGGCGCAGAACGGCGCCCAGCAGCAGCCCAAGCAGCAGCGCAATGAACAGCGCGGCGAGCAGGCCCAGCAGCCCAAGCAGCAGCGCAACAACGAGCAACAGCAGCAGCCCAAGCAGCCCAAGCAGCCGAAGCAGCCCAAGCCGCAGCAGGACGCCGACAAGCAGGCCCCGCAGCAGAACGCACAGGCCGAAAAGCCCGCACGTCAGCCGCAGCCGCAGCAGGAAGCCGTCCGCGCAGTGGCACCGGTAGCCGCCGCAGCCACCGTTGTTGCCAACGAAGTCGTTGCCAACACCGAAGCCGTGGTCAAGGAAACCAGCCTGGCCGCCGAGATCGCCAAGCCGGTGATCGTTGCCGAAGATCAGCCGGCCATGGCCGTGGTGGTCGATGAGAACGGCGTTCCGGTCGCAGGCGAAGAGGCTGCCGGCGAAGCCGGTGGTCGTCGTCGTCGCGGTCGTCGCGGCGGTCGTCGTCGTCGTCGTGGCAATGGCGAAGGCGCGGCAGGCAGCGACAACCTGGGCGGTGATGAGGACGGTATCGACGGCATCGACGATGCCGATGGTGAAGTCGCCGAAGCTCCGACCAAGGCCACCAGCAGCCAGCCCGAGTTCGAGTTCGATGACGAACCAGCACCAGCCGCAACGTCGGCTGCCGTCGCGGACAGCAAGCCCTCCGCGCCTGTCGAGGCCAAGACTGCTGAGATGAAGCCGGCTGAATTCAAGCAGGCCGAGACCAAGCCGTCCGTCACTCCCGCGGTGGAAACCAAGCCGGCTGCAACCGTACCGGCCCCGACTGCCGCAGCAGTAGTGGCAAGCACCCCGGCCGTAGTCGCCGAGGCACCGGCACAGGTGGCCGCTCCTGTCGAGCAGGTGGCGGTCAAGGCCGAGCAGGCAGCAGCACCGGCGCAAGCCGCCGCTGAGCCCGTTGCCGATGCCCCGGCTGCAGCTACCGAAGCCGTCGCCAAGGAAACGGTCGTCGCTCCAGCGATTGCCAGTGCGCCGGCAGCTGGTGCGCCCGTAATCGCTGCACCTGTCGCCATCGCGCCGGTCAGCGTGGCTCCGGCTGTGGTCAGCGCACCGAAGCCGGAAACCGCCGCTCCGGCAGCACCGCAGAATGGGCAGCTGTTCGCCCAGGCCGCCGTGGCTGAGGAACGCACCGAGAAGGCCGTTGCCGAAGCGGTTGTACCGGCACCTGTCGCTGCACTGGCCGAGCCCGCCAAGAGCGAGTCAACCGTCGCCGCAGTAGAGGCGGAAGCAGAAGCAGAGAAGAAGCAGGACGATCAGCCGCACAACGTCTGATCAGCCCTTCCCTGCGTGACCACAGAAAGCGGCCTTCGGGCCGCTTTCTGCTTTCTGCTTTTTGCTTTCTGCTTTCTGCTTTTTGCTTTTTGCTTTTTGCTTTTTTCTTTTTGCTTTTTTCTTTTTGCTTTTTGCTTTTTGCTTTCTGTGGGAGCGGCGTCAGCCGCGAAGCTGACGACAATTAAACGCTTACTGTCACTGCCATCTGACGATGTGCCCGCTGGGCTGGTGTCGCCCCTACATCTGACAGTCCATCAGCTTCGCGGCTGGTGCCGCTCCTACAAGAGCGTCCATCATCAGCGCTCTGGCTTCGGATGCGGGTCCCCGTGCACTTGCTGTAGGAGCGGCGTCAGCCGCGAAGCTGACACCAATCAAACTCTTGCTGTCGCTGCCATCTGATGATGTAACTGCTCGGCTGATGCCACTCCTGCCTCTGAAAATCCATCAGCTTCGCGGCTGATGCCGCTCCCACAAAAGCGGGCACCATCGGCGCTCTGGCTTCCGATGCGGGTACCTTTGCACTGCCTGTAGGAGCGGCCACCATCAGTGCTCTGGCTTCGGCTCAGGTTTCCGCGCACTTGCCTGTGGGAGCGGCGTCAGCCGCGAAGCTGTCACCACTCAAACTCTTGCTGTCACTGCGGTCTGACTAGGTAGCCGCTCGGCTGATGCCACTCCTGCACCTGACAATCCATCAGCTTCGCGGCTGACGCCGCTCCTACATGGATGCCGCTCCTACATGGCCGTTGAGCCAACAAAAAGAGCGCAACGTTGCCGTTGCGCTCTTCATGGTGCGCTGCTCCAACGCAGCGGCTTACCAACCAGACATCCTCATCCTGCACAGCACAGCCATTGCAGGCGGCTGGTTCAGATGGCCCGAGTCGGATCACCGACGCCGTACTGCGCGGCAAGCCGGGCCAGGGCGATGTTGTCCTGCACGCTCAACTTCTGGAACAACCGCGCCTTGTGCGTATTGACCGTCTTGGCGCTGAGGCTCAAGCGGCGCGCGATCTCTTCCTGTCGATGCCCCTGGATCAGCAGCAATGCCACTTCCAACTCACGCGGCGAAAGCAGGTCGAACGGCGATGCACCGCCTTCAAGATTGGACAGCGCAAGATTCTGCGCAATGCTGGTCGCCAGGTAGCGCTTGCCAATGGCAACGTCATGGATGGCGCGGATCAGCTCCTTGGAGTCGCCGCCTTTGCCCACATAACCCGACGCACCTGCCTCCAGCAGACGCTTGGGCATCGGCCCATCTTCCAGCACGGACACAATGATCACCCGGGTACCGTGATCCCCCTTGACGATGCGTTCGGTGATCTCCAGCCCGCTCAGGCCGGGCAGGTGCAGATCGCAGAGGACGACGTCCGGCTTCAGGCGCCGGATCTGCGGCAGCGCGATGTCGCCGCTATCCGCTTCGCCGATGACTTCAATCCCGGTTTGCCCCGAAAGAATCATCCGAATGCCCGTGCGAACTAGCGCGTGGTCATCGATAAGAAAAACACTGATGGTCATGAAGGATTCCTCGCGGCGAGGTGACAGTTGAAGCCTTGGGCGCGGCAAAATCCGAGCATGCGAGGCGACGGCCCTCCCCGTCCCCTCATGGCAAGGCCATGCGTATTATCAAGCAGAAGTGGCCCAACTGGGCTCTATCGGACACCCACTCGCAGGAAATGTGTCTGTAGTTTTAGGCATCAGGATGATGCGGTTTATGCGCCTGCGGCTGGCGAGTTCACTATGCCGTCGCAACCCATACTGTATCCATCAGGTCAATTCGTCCAATGACTTAGGACTTCTCTTACCTTTTGGACAATCCCCATTGCAATGCGTTTCAGGGCGCGGGTAAAGACCAGCGCCGGCGGAACATCAGCATGTACACCCCTGTCACCCAGATCATTGCGGCACACCAGCCGCCCAGGATATCCGAGGGGTAATGCACCCCCAGGTAGACCCGCGACAGCCCCACCGAAACGACAAAACCACTGACCAACGCCACCACCGGCCAACGCCAGCGTGTGCGCCAGGTCAAAAAAACCAGGGTCAGCGCCAGCGTCATCGAGCCCATGGCATGGCCGCTGGGAAAGCTGAAGGTGCTTTCCGGCGCAATCGATTCCCACAGGCTGGGGCGCTCACGCTGGAATATCTGCTTGCTGCCCAGATTCAACAGCGCCGAACCAACGAACGCGGTCGCGGCGAATGCGGCCTTGCGCCAGCGCCGGCGCAGCAGCAGCGCCGCCACGATCACCACGTCCAGTGGAATGACGCCCCATTGGTAACCGAGCTTGGACATCAGCACGAAGAACGCGTTCAAGCCTGGGGTGGCGATCGCATGCATGCGCATCAGCAGCGCGGCGTCGAAATGAAGCGCTTCGGCTTCATGTATTTCGTCGGCTAGGGCGACAAAGCCGGCCAGCGGCAATAGCACGCCGATGAACAACACAACCAGCCGCCACGCGTTGTGGGCAAGCCAGCGACGCAATCCGGCAGCTTCGCTCCGGGAATCAACCGGAGTTTCGTGCATACCGGGTCTCAACATAATCATCGATCAGCGCGACAAACTCGTGCGCGATGTTCTCGCCGCGCAGGGTGACTTTCTTCTCGCCATCGACGAAGACCGGTGCAGCCGGCGTTTCGCCGGTACCCGGCAGGGAAATACCGATATTGGCGTGGCGCGACTCGCCCGGGCCGTTGACGATGCAGCCCATCACCGCCAAGGTCATGTTCTCCGCACCGGGGTGGCTGATGCGCCACACCGGCATCTTTTCGCGCACGTGGTTCTGCACCACCTTGGCCAGCTCCTGGAAGAACTCGGAGGTGGTACGGCCACAACCCGGGCAGGCGGTGACCATCGGCGTAAAGGCACGCTGACCGGTGGTCTGCAGCAACTCCTGGGCGACGATGACTTCCTGCGTACGCGACTGCCCCGGCTCGGGCGTTAGCGAAATGCGGATGGTGTCGCCAATACCTTCCTGCAACAGCACGGCCAAGGCCGCCGACGAGGCGACGATGCCCTTGCTGCCGATACCGGCTTCGGTCAGGCCCAGGTGCAGGGCGAAGTCCGAACGCTGCGCCAGATCGCGGTAGACGGCAATCAGTTCCTGCACGCCGCTGACCTTGGCCGACAGCACGATGCGATCACGCGGCAGGCCCAGCTCGACCGCGGTCTGCGCCGAATCCAGCGCCGAGCGGATCAGGGCTTCGCGCAATACCCGGCCAGCATCCCAGGGCTGTGCACGCTGGCTGTTCTCATCCATCAGCCTGGCCGCCAGCGCCTGGTCCAACGAGCCCCAGTTGGCGCCAATGCGCACCGGCTTGTTGTACTTGATGGCGAACTCGATCAGCTGCGCGAACTGGGTGTCCTTCTTCTTGCCGAAGCCGACATTGCCCGGATTGATGCGGTACTTGGCCAAGGCTTCGGCACAGGCCGGTTCGCCGGTCAGCAACTGATGGCCGTTGTAATGGAAGTCGCCGATCAGCGGCACCTCGATGCCCATCATCGCCAGCTTGTCGACGATGCGCGGAATGGCCGCGGCCGACTCGGGATTGTTGACGGTCAGCCGCACCATTTCCGAACCCGCGCGCCACAGTTCGGCCACCTGCTTGACGCTGGCAGCCACATCGGCGGTATCGGTATTGGTCATCGACTGCACGACCACGGGGTTTCCTCCGCCCACCTTGACGCCGCCGATGGCGACGGACTGGGTGATGCGGCGGGGCCACGCGGTAGCGTCGGAGGGCGGTGTTGGGCGGGTCACGGCGTCATGCATGGCCCATTTTAGCGCGCCAACCGCTCCAAGGCATGAACCTTGGATTGCGTTGTAGCCATCACGACAGCATACGATTGCGCCATGGAAACCCGAGATACCTCTTTTCTGCGCACGTTGTGCAGCCTGCGCTGGCTGGCCACCGCCGGCCAGGCCACCACCATCCTGGTCGCCACCTGGCTGCTGGGCCTGGACCTGCCGCAGGAACCCTTGTGGGCCGGCGTGGCAGTCCTGGCTCTGTTCAACCTCTACGTGCAGCTGCGCGTGCACGACAGCGACCCGGCGCCGGTGACCGCCTTCGGCCACATCCTGGTCGATGTCACCGTGCTGACCTGGATGGTGGGCTGGAGCGGTGGTATCGCCAATCCGTTTGGCTCGCTGTTCCTGATCCTGATCGCGCTGGCCGCGCTGGCCTTGCCGTTGCGCTGGACCCACGCGGTGGCGGCGGCCTGCGTGGGCGGCTATGCATTGAGCGCGGTGTTCGGGCTGCCGCTCAAGGGCGGCTACTTCGACACGATGAGCCTGCACCTGTGGGGGGCGGCGGCCAACTTCCTGTTGTCCAGCGTGGTGGTGCTGGTGTTCTCCACCCGCCTGGCCGGCGCCCTGCGCGAGCGCGAGAACCAGCTGGCGATGCTGCGCGAGCGCTTCGTCCGCAACGAAGGTATTGTCGCCCTGGCCACGCATGCGGCCTCGGTTGCCCACGAGCTCAACACCCCGCTGGCGACCATGACCCTGCTCACCGACGACATCGTCGAACAGGGCGCCGCCACCCCGGAAATGCGCGACGACCTGGAAACCCTGCGCGAGCTGCTGGTCCAATGCCGCGAAAAGGTGCTGGCCCTGGCCGCACCGGCCGAAGGCGCCGGCAGCCGTGCACCGGTATCCATCGCCAGCGTGCTCGAACAATGGCGGCTGGTGCGCCCGACCATCCAATTGCGACGCAACCCGGATGCCCCGCTGCAGCTCAAACTCGACCCCGGCATCGGCCACCTGCTGCAGGTATTGCTGAACAACGCCGCCGACGCCGGCGAACACGCCGGCCGCGCGCAGATCGATCTGGACCTGCGCATCCACGAAGGCCAGTTGTACGGCGAAGTGCGCGACTACGGGCCGGGATTCAATGCCAATGACGCCGCCTTGCCAGGCACCTTGTTCAACAGCGGCAAAAGCAACGGCATGGGTGTCGGCCTGGCACTGTCGCATGCCACCATTGAGCGCCTGCAGGGCGAACTGTGGATGCGTCCGGCCGAAGGCCAGGGAGCACGTGTCGGCTTCCGTCTGCCGTTGAACAACATCGAGGTAAGTCCATGAATGCTCCCGCCACCCACGGCCTGCTGGTCGACGACGACCCGCTTTATCTGCGTACCCTGCAGCGCACGCTGGCCCGCCGTGGCATCGAAGCGATCACCGCCACCGATACTGGCAGTGCCTTGCAGCTGGCCACGCAGCAGCCGCCGGCATTCGCGCTGATCGACCTCAAGCTGGGCAGCGAATCCGGCCTGACCCTGATCCAGCCGCTGCGCGAACTGCGCCAGGACATGCGCATCCTGCTGGTCACCGGCTATGCCTCCATTGCCACGGCGGTGGAAGCGATCAAGCTGGGCGCCGATGACTACCTGCCGAAGCCGGCGACGGTACAGATGATCCTGCGCGCGCTCGGCGAGGAAGACGAGGCCGGCGAGGAACCCGAAGAAATCGAGCCTCCGGACGCGATGACCCCGATCAGCCGACTGCAGTGGGAGCATATCCAGCAGGCACTGCATGAGACCGGCGGCAATGTATCGGCCGCCGCGCGCCTGCTCGGCATGCACCGGCGTTCACTGCAGCGCAAGCTGACCAAGCGACCCAGCCCGGAGCGCGACCCGAACAGGTAGGCCGACTTTCTGTAGTGCCGAGCCATGCTCGGCAGGGGCCTTAACCCGCATCGCCGATGAGCAAAGATGCCCGGCGTTTCAGCCGTACAGCTTCGCGGCTTACGCCGCTCCCACATTCTCCGGCCAACTCAGCCCAGTTTCCGCAGCTTGGTGAACCAGGTTTTGTGGGAGCGGCGTAAGCCGCGAAGCTGGCGATGCCTGCAAGGCCTCAAAGCCTACCCCTCCCCAACCCTCCCCTTTGCTGCGCAAAAGGGAGGTGGCAAAAAAAGCCGCGCATCTCTGCGCGGCTTTTCTCTTCAACACGAACACACTATCGGCTCTCAGCGCAGCCGTGCCAGCAGCTCGAGCGTCATCGGGTCGGCAATCTCCACCGCCTCACCCTGCAGGGCCGGCAGCAACTGGCTCGCCAACTGCTTGCCCAGCTCGACGCCGAACTGATCGAAGGCGTTGATATCCCAGATCAGCGACTGCACATACACCGCGTGCTCGTACATCGCGATCAAGGCGCCCAGCGACTGCGGGGTCAGCGCGTCCAGCAGAATCATCGTACTGGGGCGGCCACCCGGGTACTGGCGGTGCGGATCCTCGCTGTCCTGGCCGTTGGCCAAGGCTTCGGTCTGCGCCAGCAGATTGGCCAGCAAGGCCTGGTGATTGATTTCGTAGGGGTCGTCGTTGCGCACGCAGCCGATGAAATCGGCCGGCACGATACTGGTGCCCTGGTGCAGTGCCTGGAAGAAGCTGTGCTGCACGTCCGTGCCCGCGCCGCCCCACCACACCGAGACCGTGTCGCCATCGACCGGGCTGCCGTCGCATTTGACCCGCTTGCCCAGGCTCTCCATCACCAGCTGCTGCAGGTACGCCGGCAACAAGGCCATGCGCTGGTCATAGGTCATCACCGCATGCGTGGCATAGCCGAGCACATTGCGGTTCCAGATGTCGGTCAGTGCATGCAGCACCGGCAGGTTCTCCGCCAAGGGAGCACTGGCCGCATGCGCGTCCATCTGCGCGGCACCTTCCAGCAACTGGCCAAAGCGCTCAAAGCCAATCGCCAAGGCGATCGGGAAGCCTACCGCCGACCACAGCGAGTAACGGCCACCTACCCAATCCCACATCGGCAGCACGCGCTCGGCGGCGATGTCGAAAGCCTTGGCGGCGCGCTCGGGGTTGGCACTGACTGCGTACAGACGCTCGCTGCCGCCCAGCCAATCGCAGAGGATGCGGCCATTGAGCAGGGTTTCCTGGGTACCGAAGGTCTTGGAGATCAGGATGCCGGCAGTGGTTGCCGGGTCCAGCGTCGCCAAGGTGCGCTGCATGGCTGCGCCGTCGACATTGGAAACGAAATGCACGCGGAAACGCGCACCTGCCGCCGGGCGCAGGGCGTCTGCGACCAGACGCGGACCAAGGTCCGAACCACCAATGCCGACACTGACGATATCGGTGACATTGCTGGTTTCCAGCGCCTTGATCAAGCCGCCCATCTGCGCCTGCACCACCGTTGCTTCGGCGTGCGCCGCCAGCGCAACCGGAGCGTCGCTGGCATTGCCGCGCAGCGCACTATGCAGCACCGAGCGATCTTCGGTGAGGTTGATTTTCTGGCCGGCGAACAAGCGCTGGAAACCGCCGGCGACATCGCGCGCGGCGGCCAGTTCCAGCAAGGCATCCAGGGCCGCGCGGTCGTATTTCTGCCGCGCGAAGTTCACATACAACGGACCGACTTTCAGCGCCATGCGCTGCACCCGGTCAGGCTCTGCGGCCATCAGCGAGGGAATGCCTCTGCCCTGCAAACGCTGGGCGTGGGCGTGCAAAACGTCGAATCCGTTGTTGGTGATCATGCGGCCTGTGTGGGGATGCTGTCGTTGGTGTGGGAAATGCGGTTGTCGCCGTCAACATAGACGAGCTTGGGCTTGAAGCTGTCCGCCTCGGCTTCGCTCATGCTGGCGAAGGCCGCGATGATGATGATGTCGCCCACCTGCACGTGGCGCGCGGCGCCGCCGTTGAGCGAGATGACGCCACTGCCGGCTTCTGCCCGCAATGCGTAGGTGGTGAAACGGGCACCGTTGGTCACGTCCCAGATATGCACCTGTTCAAACTCGCGGATGCCGGTCGCCTGCAGCAGGTTGTCGTCGATCGCGATGGAGCCTTCGTAGTTCAGCTCCGAATGGGTGACGGTGGCGCGGTGGATCTTGGTCTTGAGCAGGGAGAGTTGCATGACAATGCCGAAACTGCGTGAGAAAGAGCGCAGTCTAGCACCGCTGCGGGGCCCTGCCCGCACTGCAACATGACCTATCCGGCGGCGTTCCACACAGACAACAATGGCGCCACAGGGGCGCCATTGAAGGTCACGCGAACAGTGGTTGTCGGACAGTAGAAGTCCGCCCGCTGCCCTGTTCAGAACTCGATGTTGTCGATCAGGCGGGTGTTGCCCAGTTTGGCCGCCACCAGCGCCACGCGGGCACCTTCGTGGCTCTGGCCCGGCTCGCTCAGGTCGGGCATGCGCACCACCGCGTAATCCACCGCGTAGCCCGCCGCCTGCAGCCGTGCAGCCGCTTCCTGCTCCACCGCCACCCGCTCGGCGCCGCCCAGGTAGGCATCGCGCGCGGCCAGCAGTACCTTGCGGATCACCGTGGCCTGCGGCCGCACGTCGGCGGTGAGATACTGGTTGCGCGAGCTCATCGCCAGGCCGTCGGCCTCGCGCACGATCTCGCCGCCCAGGATCTGGATCGGGAACGCCAGGTCGGCCACCATCTGCTGGATCACCGCCAGCTGCTGGTAGTCCTTGCGCCCAAACGCGGCCACGTCGGGCTGTACCTGGTTGAACAGGCGGCTGACCACCGTACAGACACCGTCAAAGTGCCCCGGGCGATGTGCCCCTTCCAGCAGCGAACTGACGCCAGGCACATGCACGTTGGCAGCCAGTTCCACCCCGAACGGATACATCGATTCGACCGTGGGCAGCCACAGCACGTCGCAGCCGGCCTGTTCCAGGCCACTGGTGTCGGCCTCCGGCGTGCGCGGGTAGCGGGTGAAATCCTCGTTCGGACCGAACTGGGTCGGATTGACGAACACGCTGGAAACCACCTTGTCGGCGTGCTCACGGGCCAGCTTGACCAGCGAATAGTGGCCGGCATGCAGGTTGCCCATGGTCGGCACCAACGCCACGCGCAGGCCCTCGCGCTTCCAGCCGCTGACAACGGCGCGCAGCCGGGAAAGTTCGGTAACGGTTTCGATCATGATGCGTAGGCGTGCTCTGCGTCGGGGAAGATGCCGGCGCGCACGGCGTCGGCATAGGCACGGACCGCACCGGCCACCGAACCGCCTTCGGCAAGGAAATCCTTGACGAACTTGGGACGTCGGTGACCGCTGTCCAGACCGAGGAAGTCATGCAGCACCAGCACCTGCCCGTCGCAATCGGGGCCGGCACCAATACCGATGGTGGGAATGGTTACGCCGGCGGTGACGCGCCCGGCAATCGGGGTGGGCACGCACTCCAGCACCAGCAGGCTGGCGCCGGCCTCGGCTACGGCCTTGGCATCGTCGAGCAGCTGCT
Source organism: Stenotrophomonas nitritireducens (assembly GCF_001700965.1). NCBI lineage: Bacteria > Pseudomonadati > Pseudomonadota > Gammaproteobacteria > Lysobacterales > Lysobacteraceae > Stenotrophomonas > Stenotrophomonas nitritireducens. The sequence continues at coordinate 4,067,039 of NZ_CP016756.1, read as the reverse complement.
TGCCGGCATCGCCACGGCCCTGCACGCGGTAGCCGCCCAGCCGCAATACCGACTGCGGGGTCAGGCCCAGGTGCGAACAGACCGGGATTTCGCGCTCCACCAGGTGGCGGATGATGTCCAGCTTGAAGCCGGCACCTTCAATCTTGACCATCTCGGCGCCGGCCTGCAGCAGCTTGAGCGAGGCGTCCAGCGCGCGTTCGGCGGTGGCATCGGCGCCAAACGGCAGGTCCGATACCAGCAGCGCACGTTCCAGCACGCCGGCGACGGCGCGGGTGTGATAGACCACATCGTCAACGCTGACCGGCAGCGTCGAGTCGTGCCCCTGCACCACCATGCCCAGCGAATCGCCGACCAGGATCAGGTCCACGCCATTGGCGTCGAAAGCACGGGCGAAGCCGGCATCGTAGGCGGTCAACATCACCAGCTTCTGGCCGTTGCGCTTGGCCTCGGCCAGGGCGGGTACGGTCCAGGGCTTGCTATCTGCGTGTGTGCTCATGTGGTCATAACGGTGGCTTATGAGCCGCCCATTATCCCCCTATCGGATCGATACCGCTGGTATTGATACCAACCAATACGTCCCGCACTGTTCCATGGCCCGGAATGACGGCCTGCGGCGCGACATCGGCCAAAGGCAGCAAAGCGAAGCCGCGCTGGTGCAGGAAGGGATGCGGCACCTTTAGCTGCGGCAGGTCGATCACCTGCTCGGCATACAGGAGCAGATCCAGATCCAGCAGCCGTGGGCCCCAGTGCTGGCCCGGCTCGCGCACCCGCCCGAACTGCTGCTCGATTGCCAGCAGCTGCTCCAGCAGCTGCGGCGCCGGCAGCTCGGTCTGCAGCGCCACGGCTGCATTGACGAAGTCCGGCTGCGCCTCGTTGCCCCAGGCCGGGCTGCGGTACAGCCGCGAGCTGGCCAGCAGCTCCGTGCCCGGCAGGCCTGCCAGCACCTGGATCGCCGCGCGCAGGGTGGCGGGCGCGTCACCGAGGTTGGCGCCCAGTCCGATACAGGCTACGACCATGCCCGCCTACTCGCCCGCAGCTGCGCTACCGCGGGGACGACGACGTCGACGACGACGCGGCGCGCCCTCTTCGACCTCCCCGTCGGTATGGACTGAATCCAGTTCCACACCCAGCTCGTGGCCAGCCTGTGCCTGTGCCTCGCGCCAGAACGTGATGTCTTCCTGGTGCTCGCTGGACGCGGCTTGGCGCAGGGCCAGGAAATCGAACGCTGCACGGAAGCGCGGGTGGCTCAAGGTACGCATCACGCGCTTGCGCTGGCGCGAGCTGAAACGCGACTGCAGCAGCCAGATCTCCTGCATCGGCAGCGAGAAGCGGCGCGGCAGCGCAATGGTGCTGAGCTGGTGCAGGGTGACCCGGTCGGCAGCACGGCGCTGCGCCTCTTCCGGCGCCAGGCCCTGCTTCTGCAGGCCAATCAGCGCGCGACAGAAGGCCGGCCACAGCAGCAGCGCGAACAGGAAGGCCGGCGACACCGGCTCCTCGTTGGCGACACGCTCGTCGGTATTGCGCAGGCCATCGATCAAAATGCGGCGCAGAGCACCACTGCGATTGCTCTTCAGCGCTGCGGCGCTTTCCGGGAACAGCACCGCCAGCAGGCCATAGCGCTCCAATCCTTCGAAGCTGGCCACGCCATGCCCGGACAGGAACAGCTTCAGCACTTCCTCGAACAGGCGAGCCGGCGCAGCCTCGCTCAGCAGGTTGGCCAGACGCGGGATGGGTTCGGCCGTGGCCGCCTCGATCTCGAAGTTCAGCTTGGCTGCCAGCCGCACCGCCCGCAGCATGCGCACCGGGTCTTCACGATAGCGCTGCTCGGGGTCGCCGATCAGCTTCATCCGGCGGGCCATCACGTCTTCGAAGCCACCGGTGTAATCGCGCACCGAGAAGTCCTCGATCGCGTAATACAGTGCGTTGCAGGTGAAGTCGCGACGGACCGCATCGTCTTCGATGGTGCCGTAGACGTTGTCGCGGACCAGCATGCCGTTCTCGACCTCGCGGTCGCCGCTGCCGTCATCAACATTGGCGCGGAACGTCGCCACCTCGATGATCTCGCGGCCGAACACCACATGCGCAAGGCGGAAGCGGCGCCCGATCAGGCGGCAATTGCGGAACAGCTGTTTGACCTGCTCCGGCGTTGCGTCGGTGGCAACGTCGAAATCCTTGGGGCGTCCACCTACTAGAAGGTCACGCACGGCGCCACCGACAAGATAGGCGCCGAAGCCGGATTCGCGCAGACGGTAGAGCACCCTGAGCGCATTGGGGCTGATGTCCCGGCGCGAGATGCTGTGCTGGTCGCGCGGAATCACGCGGACGGTGAACGGCGTTGTAACTATGGAATTGATGTTGGCGCTTCCAGTTGGGTTTACGGGATTGCCGAGCGGCAACCAGATGCATATACTAGCGCGCTAGCCAGACGCGAACAAAACGCTCCCTTCGTCTAGTGGTTAGGACGTGGCCCTCTCAAGGCTAAAACAGGGGTTCGAGTCCCCTAGGGAGCGCCAGCTCCGTCTGCGAAACAAAAAGCCCCGCCCTGCGGGGTTTTTTGCTTTGTACACCCCGCCAGTGCCCCTTGCCCTGGCTCCGGTACCCCTCGCTGCGCCAGCAAGCCCGGCCAATGAGAATACCCACGCCCATCGCCTGCATCCTGATCTAGAATTGCAGGGCTCAACGCCGGACCCCACCATGCCTTTTGTCGTTACCGAAAACTGCATCAAGTGCAAACACACCGATTGCGTCGAAGTCTGCCCCGTGGATTGCTTCCACGAAGGCCCCAACTTCCTGGTGATCGACCCTGACGAATGCATTGATTGCACCCTGTGCGAGCCCGAGTGCCCGGTCAACGCCATCTTCCCAGAGGACGATGTGCCGGCCGGCCAGGAAGGCTTTGTCGCGCTCAATGCCGAGCTGGCCAAGGCCTGGCCGGTGCTCACCGTGCGCAAGGAACCACCGACCGATGCCGCCGAATGGGACGGCAAGCCGGACAAGCTCAAGCTGCTGGAACGCTGAGCGCCGCAACCGCCAGCCACTGCAGCCAGCCAAACAGAAAGGGCGCCAGCTTACGCGGCGCCCTTTTTTCATCCCCAAGCCACCGGCATCAGCCGGCCAGCTTGGCCTTCAACGCCGCAATCAGCTTGGTTGCGGCCGCATCGGTGGCCGGCATGCCGCGCGGGTCCACCGCCGACACATAGGCACCGGCATCAACAGCGACCACGCGCACCAGGAAGTTGCTGCCTTCATAGGCCACATCATAGGAACCGAGCAGCTGCGCGCGGCTGGCGATGGTCACGCCTTCGACGCCGGCAAGTGCCTCACCGACCTTGCCGAAGACCTCGTCACGGCTGCCGCTGACGGTGAAGCCGCTCTGCGACGAGGCCACGGTGGCTGCCGAAGCAGCGGCGGGCTTGGCGGCCGAGGCCAGTGCCGGGATCGGCGCCGAGCCAGCAGTGCTGGGCAGGTTCAGGTCCGGCGGCACTTCCAGCGGGCGCGCTTCTGGGGCCAGCGCGTAGTCGCCACGGGCACCGCGCTTGAAGAAGCAGCCGGAAGTCGCCACGGCGGTGACAACGCCCAGCAGCACCAGCGAGAACACGCGAACGGTAGAGGTTTGACGCATGGGTGAATCTCCAGAGTTCAGGCCGCCGAATCAGCGGCTGGATAGTTCTTCCAACGCGTCCACGTCAGCGGCCAGATGATCGGCATGTGCGTGGTGCGGCGCAGAAAGCGGAAGCAGCGGCAAGCGCAGGCCCTGACCGATACCAATGCGCTGCAACAGCGCCTTGACCGGAATGGGATTGGACTCGACACCGCAAAAATCGTGGTACGGCTGCAGGCGGGCATCCCAGGCCTCGGCCGGCTCATGCTGGCCGGCGCGGGCAAGATCGCACAGCGTCCGGTAAGCCCCTGGCAGCACATTGGAGCCCACCGAAATCAGGCCATCGGCACCGGACAGCATGGAACGGGCGGCCGTGCCGTCGTCACCACTGAGGATGGCGAAGCTGCTGCTGCGCAGCTCCAGCAGAGCCTTCAGCCGCGAGGTATCGCCGACCGCTTCCTTGATGCCGACGATGTTCGGGTGCGCGGCCAGCGCGGCAACGGTCTCCGGCAGCAGATCGCAGCCGGTGCGCCCGGGCACGTTGTACAGCACCACCGGCAAGCCGCCCTGCTCGGCCACCGCCAGATAATGCTGGCGCAGGCCTTCCTGGGTGGGGCGTACATAAGGCGGGGTGACCACCAGCGCATGGGTAGCGCCTTGGGCGGCCGCCCGTTTGGTCAGGGCAATGGTCCGGGCGGTGCCGGACAGGCCGGTACCGGCCAGCACCGGCACCTTGCCGGCGAAGGCCGCCACGGCGCTGCGCAGCAGGCCATCGTATTCATCGTCGGACAGGGTGGAGGCTTCGCCGGTGGAGCCAGCCACGACTACACCCTGGACGCCGCCCTTGAGCTGCTGGGCCAGCAGGCGCTGCCAGCCCTCAGGATCGAGTGCGCCGTCGGCCTGGAAAGGCGTCGCCAGCGCGGTGATGAGACCAGATATGGACAAAGGGTCAGTCGCTCTTCGTGGGGGTAAAGAAGCCCGCCGGTCGGCGGGTTCGTGACCGAAGGCATGTTACTTGCCGGTCGAAAGCACGGGCAAGTATGCTGGACACCAACGAACAGCCCTTCAACGGTGTTGTTCAGACTCTCTAGCTCCCGGAACCACCTTGACCGACACCACGCCGCGGCCGCTGCCGACCGAAAACCACCTCCTGATCAACGCCTATACGACGCATCCGGAGTCCCCTCTGCTGTCCGTCACCCGTCGAATCGCCGACAGCGGCTGCAACCTGGTTGATGCCCGCCTTGCCACCGTGGGCCGCGACGTGTCCGTCACCACCCTGGCCACCGGCTCCTGGGATGCGGTGGCCAAGCTCGAGGCGATGTTGACCCGGCTTGAGCGCGAGGAGAACCTGAAGCTGGTGTGGTACCGCACCGCCGCAAAGCAGGCCCAGTCCAACCTGCTGCCCTATATCGTCGAGGTCGTTGCCGCCGACAAGCCGGGCATCCTGTTCCAGCTGGCCGACTTTTTCGACCGCCAGGGCATCACCATCGAGAACCTGCAGAGCACGCGTTACCAGGCCATGCAGACCGGCGCGGAGATGTTCTCCGCGCAGATCACCATTGGTGTTCCCTCCAACATGCACATCGCCGCGCTGCGCGACGATTTCCTCGAATTCTGCGACCACCTCAACCTGGACGCGATCATGGACCCGATGAAGTTCTGATGTTTCGCGCGCCCGTCACAGGCGCGCGGCGTTTCATGTAACTGCAATCGAATTACCCCAGGCTCCGGAAAGGATCTGATGAACATCGGCGATACCCTGGACCGAAACACCCTCGAGCTGCCGCTGGCACTGTCCGGCGGCACCACCACAAGCCTCGGCGACCTCGCCGGCCAATGGCTGGTGTTGTACTTCTACCCGAAGGACAGCACCCCCGGCTGCACCACCGAAGGCCTGGACTTCAACGCCCTGCTGCCAAAGTTCAAGCGCGCCGGGGCACAGGTGTTCGGCATCTCCCGCGACTCGCTGAAGTCGCACGACAACTTCTGCGCCAAGCAGGGCTTCAAGTTCCCCTTGATCAGCGACACGGATGAAGCGCTGTGCACCGCCTTCGACGTGATCAAGATGAAGAACATGTACGGCAAGCAGGTACGCGGCATCGAACGCAGTACCTTTCTGATCTCTCCTGACAGCCAGCTCGTGCAGGAATGGCGCAAGGTCAAAGTCGCCGGCCATGCCGATGCCGTGCTGGAAGCACTGAAGGCCGCTCAAACCAAGTGACCCACCTCCCGTTCCAACCCATGTCATCGCCCTGCCCTGCAGGTGCGATGGCGTGACCCTGTCCCGCCACCAGGAATCGACGATGACCCGAGGCAAGCGCATCTACGTACTGGATACCAACGTGCTGATGCACGATCCGACCGCGCTGTTCAAATTCGAGGAACACGATGTCTACCTGCCCATGCAGGTGATCGAGGAGCTGGACAACGGCAAGAAGGGCACTACCGAGGCGAGCCGCAACGCCCGCCAGGTGAGCCGTTTCCTCAATGAGCTGATCGAAGCATCCGGCATCGGCAGCGTGCAGAACGGCGTGCCGCTGGCGCAACCCAAGGGCCTGCAACTGCGCGGCGCGCACAGCGCCGGCAACCTCTACTTCCAGACCAGCCATTTCGAGGCTGGCAAGAGTTTCGGCAAGGTTATCCCGGACAACGCCATCCTCGGCGCGATCCTGGCATTGAAGGAACAGCACCCGGAAACCCCGGTGGTGTTCATCTCCAAGGACATCAACCTGCGCATCAAGGCTGCCATTGCCGGCATTGATTCGGAGGATTACGAGAACGACCGCGCGCTGGACGATTTCAGCCTGCTCTACACCGGCGCCACCCAGCTGCCGGAGGATTTCTGGAAGAAGCACAGCGAAAGCCTGCGCAGCTGGAGCGACAAGGGCCGCACCAGTTACGAGATCATGGCCGCCGACGACGAGGACTGGCATCCCAACCAGTACGCCTACCTGCCCGGCGACGACGAAGTCGAGCTGAAGGTGGCCAAGGTCGAAGGCGATGGCCGCGTCACCTTGTCGCTGGTCAACGACTTCCGCCACGGCTCGCATTCGGTCTGGGGCATCACCGCGCGCAACCGCGAGCAGAACTTCGCCCTCAACGCATTGATGGACCCGGAGATCGACTTCGTCACCCTGCTCGGCACCGCCGGCACCGGCAAAACGCTGCTGGCGCTGGCCGCCGGCCTGGCGCAGACCATGGACACGCAGCGTTACCGCGAGATCATCATGACCCGCGCCACGGTCAGCGTCGGCGAGGACATCGGCTTCCTGCCCGGCACCGAGGAAGAAAAGATGACGCCGTGGATGGGCGCACTCACCGACAACCTGGAAGTGCTGACCCACAACCAGGACGGCGGCGCCTGGGGCCGCGCGGCCACCAATGACCTGCTGGCCAGCCGCATCAAGATCCGCTCGATGAACTTCATGCGCGGCCGCACCTTCCTGTCGCGTTACCTGATCCTGGACGAGGCGCAGAACCTCACCCCGAAGCAGATGAAGACGCTGATCACCCGCGCCGGCCCCGGCACCAAGATCGTCTGCCTGGGCAACGTCGAGCAGATCGACACGCCCTACCTCACCGAAACCACCTCAGGCCTCACCTATGCGGTGGACCGTTTCAAGAATTGGCCGCACAGTGCACACATCACACTGCGTCGGGGCGAACGTTCGCGCCTGGCCGATTACGCTTCGGAGGTTCTGTGAAACAGCTGCAAACCCTGTCCCTGTTGGCCGCCGCCACACTGGCCGTCGCCGCCTGCACGCCGACCAACACCCGTCCGGGCAGCGTGCCGACGGCGGTAAAGACGGGACAGTCCTGGGTGGTCACCCGCCCCATGGTCGCCGCGCAGGTGCTGGACACCTGCTCGCGCGACAGCCCCGCCAGACACGCCGGTGAAGTCACCGGCTACTGGGCGCCCAGCCGCGCCGACATCGACGCACTGGAAAGCCGACTGGCGCAGCTGCAGCCCAGCATTGCCGAGCCGGCCCAGTCCGGCCGCCAGTACGTGGGCTTCGAGTCCGCAGGCAAACGGCTGATCTACATCAATGCCTTCACCCTGCCCGACCACAGCGAAATGGACCCGGGCCGCGAAGCGATCCGGGTCTGCGATGGCGGCGCGCGGTTCTGGGGCGCGGTCTACGACCCGCAAACCGGTACCTTCAGCAGCATCGAACGCAACGGCGCGAAGTCGTCGCCCTGACCGGGCGGCGCAATGAAGGTCCGCCTGCCCACCTGGGTCTGGATCGGTGCGATTGCACTGTCGTGCGTGGCCGGCATGGTCAATGCGGTCGGGTTTCTGGGTTTTGAACACCAGGCCGTCAGCCATGTCACAGGCAGCACCAGCCAGCTCGGCATTGCCCTGGCGCATGCCGACTGGCGCTCGGTCGGCCATCTGTGGGGCCTGCTGATCGCCTTTGCGCTGGGCGCGATCCTCAGCGGCCTGATCATCCAGGACAGCACCCTGCAACTCGGGCGCCGCTATGGGGTTGCGCTGGCACTGGAATCTGCCCTGTTGCTGCTGGCCATTCCTCTGTTCAAGCAGCACCAGGTCTGGGGCGCACTGGCTGCGGCCATGGCCTGCGGGCTGCAGAACGCGCTGGCCACCACTTTCAGCGGCGCAGTCGTCCGTACCACCCACCTGAGCGGCATGTTCACCGATCTCGGCATCGGCCTGGGCCACCTGCTGCGCGGACTGCCGGTGCCGATGCACCGGTTGACCCTGAGTGGTCTGATCATCAGCGGCTTTCTGGCCGGCGGTGTACTCGGCGCATGGCTGTTCGCGCGCTGGCAGTACGACGCCCTGCTGGTACCGGCCCTGCTGACCGGACTGAGCGGCATGGGATACGTGCTGTACCGGCAATGGCTGATGCGCCGGCAGCGGTGAGGCAGGCCTTCGGCAAACACTGCACAATCGGCCAATGAGCCCTTCCACCCCCGTTTCCGCCCTGACCATTGCCGGCTCCGATTCCGGTGGCGGCGCAGGCATTCAAGCCGACCTCAAAGCCTTTGCCGCCCATCGCGTGCATGGCCTGTCGGCAATCACCGCACTCACCGCACAGCACACCCGTGGCGTCACCGCCGTGCATGTGCCGCCGCTGGAGTTCCTGCGCGCGCAGATCGATGCCTGCTTCGATGACTTTGATATCCACGCGGTCAAACTGGGCATGCTTGCCAATGCCGAGGTGATCCACCTGGTCGCCGATGTACTGGAACAACGGCGGCCACCGCAGATCGTGATCGACCCGGTCATGGTCGCCACCAGTGGCGCCAAGCTGCTCGAAGACAGCGCCCTGCGCGCAATGCGCGAGCGGCTGCTGCCGCTGGCAACGTTGCTGACTCCGAATACGCCGGAAGCAGAGTTGTTGCTTGGCCGCCGCATCCTCAATGCCGACGACGCAGAAGATGCCGCCACCGCCCTGCTCGACATGGGCGCCGGCGCGGTCCTGCTCAAGGGCGGGCACCTGCTGGAAGGCAGTCGCGTCATCGATCGTTACTTCGACGGCGTCAGCCGCGAGGAATTCAGCCATGTACGGCTGCCGGTGGATGCACACGGTACCGGCTGCACGCTGGCCTCGGCGATTGCCGCGCAACTGTGCTGCGGACTGTCGCTGGCCAACGCCTGCGAAGCAGCCATCGACTATGTCGCACGCGCCCTGCAGGGCGGCTACCGCCCCGGCCACAGCGAAGTAATGGTGCTGGATCACTTCGGCGCGGCGCGACCGGCATGAACATGGAAACGACGCCCCGCCAACCCACCGCGTTGCCCGTCAGCAGCGCCGATGGCCACAGCTTCGAACTATTGGCCTACCTCCCCGCCCAGCCGCGCGCCTGCCTGCTATGGCTGCCGGCACTGGGCGTTGCTGCACGCCATTACCAGGCGTTCGCGCAAGCCCTGGCCGAGTACGACATTGCCGTCTTCCTGCACGAATGGCGCGGCAACGGCAGCAGCAGCCTGCGCCCTGATCGCAGCCACGACTGGGGTTACAAGGAACTGCTGCAGCTCGACCTGCCCGCCGCCGAAGCCGCCGTGCACAGCACTCTGCCCGGGCTCCCGTTGCAGCTGGGCGGCCATAGCCTCGGCGGCCAGCTCAGCTGTTGTTATGCAGGCCTGCGTGACGCCGAGCTGGACGCACTATGGCTGGTTGCCAGCGGCACGCCATGGTGGCGAAGCTTCCCGCCGCCGCGCGGTTGGTTGCTGCCCTTGGCGTATCGCTTCCTGCCCTGGCTGGCACAACGCAACGGCACCCTGCCCGGACGTCGCGTCGGCTTCGGCGGCACCGAGGCGCGCGGATTGATACGCGACTGGGCCCGCGTCGGCCTGAGCAATCATTACGCCGCCCACAACCTGCCGATCGACCTGGAAGCCTGCATGCGCACCATCACCGCGCCGACGCGCGCCGTGGTGATGGACAGCGATTGGCTGGCGCCGGTCAGTTCGATGCAGCATCTGTTGGCCAAGCTTCCGGCGTCTGCACACCAGCTGCAGATACTGTCATCCGCGGACCTGGGCGTGCCTGCCGATCACTTCCATTGGATGAAATCTCCACAGAAGGTGGCCCAGGCACTGATTCATACCGAAGATTAAGAAATTTTCACAAAAAGCGTTGACGCAAACGGCTCATATCCGCATAATCTCGCTCCTGGCAACGACGCGCTCGTAGCTCAGTTGGATAGAGTACCTGGCTACGAACCAGGTGGTCGGGAGTTCGAATCTCTCCGAGCGCACCATGTCAGAACGCGGATATAATCCGCACCGCTTCAAACTACAACAGCAATGTTGAGCGCTCGTAGCTCAGTTGGATAGAGTACCTGGCTACGAACCAGGTGGTCGGGAGTTCGAATCTCTCCGAGCGCACCAATACCAAAAACAGCAGGCATTGCCTGCTGTTTTTTTATGTGCGTTTTGCGGATGGATAATCAGGCCGGACAAAACAGCGCCTGACGCGAGCACCAGCGCCCCGCATAACCAACGTCGACTGTAATGCCGAGCCATGCTCGGCAGAGGCCCTCCCGGCAATGCCGATCCCGCGAAGCTGGCCATACCGAAGCCACCCGCACGCCACCTGAGCACCTACGAGCTTCGCGACTTATGCCGCTCCTACAGAAGCACGCAGACACCTCAGCGCAGCACGCAGCCCTGTAGTGCCGAGCCATGCTCGGCAGAGGCCTTAAGAGCAACGCCGCAACGCACGGCCTGTCACCACGCGCCCAGCCCAGCAGAGAGCCACATAAGCCGCGACAGCGGTGCTATTAAGCTCACCAAGGCCCCGCAATCTGATCGCCCGCGAGCTTCGCGGCTTACGCCGCTCCCACAGAAGCACGCAGGCACCCCAGCGCAGCACACAGCTCTGTAGTGCCGAGCCATGCTCGGCAGAGGCCTTACAAGCGTCGCCACAGCGCATCGCCACTCACCGCAACACCCGGGGACAACACCGATCCCGCAGAGGGCCACATATGCCGCTACACCGGCCCTATTGAACTCAAGGCCCAGCAATCTGATCGTCCGTGAGCTTCGCGGCTGATGCCGCTCCTACAAAAGCGCGCGGCGCACCAGCACATCGAAACAGAACTCACCAACAGCAGGCACAGCGACAAAACCAACAGACACAAAAAAGCCCCTTTTCAGGGGCTTTTTTGAAACTGGCGGAGTGAGAGGGATTCGAACCCTCGATAGAGCTTTTAACCCTATACTCCCTTAGCAGGGGAGCCCCTTCAGCCACTCGGGCATCACTCCGTTTCTTTTGCCCCGCCGCGTGTATTCCGAAGCGGGGCGCGAAGAATAACGTTAAACGAGGTGAAAGGTAAACCCTTATTCGGAAGTTTCTTCACTTCCGGGGGCTGCGGGCTCATCGCCACGCTGGATACGCTGGAAAATCTCCTCACGGTGCACCGCCACATCCTTCGGAGCGGTGATACCGATACGTACCTGGTTGCCCTTGACGCCGAGCACGGTCACGCTGACCGAGTCGCCGATCATCAAGGTTTCGCCTACTCGGCGAGTCAGGATCAACATTTTGCAAATCTCCATGGAACCGGCAGGGTTTCCCGCCGGCATTGGCGCGCTTCTAGCTATGCGCCCCACGACAAAGGGAAAAGACTCCCAATGTTAACGTCAGGGCGCAAACACCTACAAGGTGCCAGGCTTGTCACATTCAGGCCAGATGTGGCTTGACCCATGCCAGGACGCCCTCAAGGGCCGTCACCAGCTTGGGACCATCCTCACCGCCACCCTGAGCCATGTCGGGACGACCACCGCCCTTGCCACCGATCTGGGCAGCCACGTGCGCCAACAGCTCGCCCGCCTTGACCTTGCCCGCCGCCGCGCCGTTGACACCCGCAACCAGCGCCGCCTTGCCGTCCTGCACGCCCGCCAGCACGATCACAGCGTCACCCAGCTGCTGCTTCAGGCGGTCCACCGCGTCGCGCAGCGCCTTGGCATCAAAGCCTTCCAGGCGCACGGCCAGCACCTTGACCCCGGCCACATCTACCGCCGAGCCGCCCAGGTCGGCGGTCGCGCCAGAGGCAACCTTGGCCTTGAGGGACTCCAGCTCGCGTTCCAGCTTCTTCTGCCGTTCGGCCAGCTGGCGGATCTTGTCGACCACATCACCGGCGCTGCCGCCGAGCAGCTGTGCGGCCTCATGCAGTCGCGCTTCCTCGTCGGCGACGTAATCCAGCGCGCCCTGCCCGGTCACCGCTTCAATACGACGCACGCCCGAAGACACACCGCCCTCGGAGGTGATCTTGAACAGGCCGATATCACCGGTGCGTGACACGTGGGTGCCGCCGCACAGCTCGGTGGAGTAGTCGCCCATCTTCAGCACGCGCACGTTTTCACCGTACTTCTCGCCAAACAGCGCCATGGCACCGAAGTCCAGCGCTTCCTGCATGCCCATGTTGTGCACTTCGGCGGCGTTGTTGGCGCGCACCTGCTCATTGACCTTGCGCTCGATGACCGCCAGTTCTTCGGCGCTGATCGGCTGGAAATGCGAGAAATCGAAGCGCAGGCGATCCGGCGCCACCAGCGAGCCCTTCTGCTGCACGTGGGTGCCCAGCACTTCGCGCAAGGCGGCGTGCAACAGGTGGGTAGCCGAGTGATTGAGGATGGTGGCGCTGCGACGCGACGCATCCACCGCACCGGCCAGCACGTCACCGAGCTTCAGCGCACCCTGTTCCAGCTTGCCGACATGGCCGTGGAACTGGCCAGCGAACTTCTGCGTGTCGCTGACCGCCAGTTTCACACCGGCAGCCGACAGCACGCCGGTATCACCCACCTGGCCACCGGACTCGGCGTAGAACGGGGTCTGCGCGGTGAACACGATGACCTCGTCGCCAGCCTGCACGGCGTCCACCGGGCGGCCATCCTTGATCAGCGCGACGACCTTCAGGCCATCGGCCTGCAGCGCGTCGTAGCCCAGGAACACGGTCGGCGACAGCGTGGCGACCAGTTCGGCCGGCAAGGTCACGCCACCGCCGAACTTGCCGGCAGCACGCGCGGTTTCGCGCTGGTGTTCCATCGAGGCATCAAAGCCAGCCATGTCCACCGTCATCCCGCGCTCGCGGGCGATATCGGCGGTCAGGTCGACCGGGAAGCCATAGGTGTCGTACAGACGGAATGCGTCCACGCCGGGGATGACACCATCACTGACCTTGGCCGCGACGTCGTCGAAGATCTTCATGCCCGAATCGAGGGTTTCAGCGAAACGCTCTTCTTCGGCCAGCAATGCACGCACCACGGTGTCGGCCTGTGCCGGCAATTCCGGGTAGGCCTCGCCCATCTGCTCGATCAGGGTTGGAACCAGCTTGCTGAAGAACGGCTGGCGCACGCCCAGCATCCAGCCATGGCGCAGGGCGCGGCGGATGATGCGGCGCAGGACGTAGCCGCGGCCTTCATTGGACGGCAGCACGCCGTCGACGATCAGGAACGAACAGGCGCGGATGTGATCGGCGATCACGCGCAGCGACTTGTTTTCCAGGTCAGCCATGCCGGTCAGCTCGGAAGCCTTGCGGATCAGCGCCTGGAACAGGTCGATCTCGTAGTTGGTGTGCACGTGCTGCAGGATCGCCGCCAAGCGCTCCAGGCCCATGCCGGTATCCACGCACGGCGCCGGCAGCGGCTGCAGCGAGCCATCGGGCTGGCGATCGAACTGCATGAACACCAGGTTCCAGATTTCGATGAAGCGGTCGCCATCCTCATCCGGCGAACCCGGCGGGCCACCGGCGATGTGATCGCCATGGTCGAAGAAGATCTCGGTGCAGGGGCCGCAGGGGCCGGTGTCGGCCATCTGCCAGAAGTTGTCCGAAGCGAACGGCGCACCCTTGTTGTCGCCGATGCGCACGATGCGGTCTTCCGGGATGCCGACCATGTCGCGCCACAGTGCGTAGGCCTCGTCATCGGTCTGGTACACGGTGACCAGCAGGCGCTCGGCCGGCAGCTTCCAGACCTGGGTCAGCAGCTCCCAAGCCCAGGCAATGGCGTCCTTCTTGAAGTAATCACCGAAGGACCAGTTGCCCAGCATTTCGAAGAAGGTGTGGTGGCGGGCGGTGTAGCCGACCTGGTCCAGGTCGTTGTGCTTGCCACCGGCGCGCAGGCAGCGCTGGACGTCGGCAGCGCGCACGTAGCTGCGCTTTTCCGCGCCCAGGAACACGTCCTTGAACTGGACCATGCCCGAGTTGGTGAACAGCAGGGTCGGGTCATTGCCCGGCACCAGGGGCGCGGACGGCACGATGGTGTGGCCTTTGCCCTTGAAGAATTCGAGGAAATCAGCGCGGATCTGGGAGGTCGTAAATTTGGCAGGTGTATTCATGGGGACTGGCGATAAGCTGGCAGACGGGTCCCGGCAGCCTGTACAGGCGCGGGAATTCGGGACAACCGAAACCCTGAAAGGGTAGCAGGCCCAGCCCGCCCAGTCCTCACTCAGTCCTCTGGGTCGTAACGGCTGGCCTGGCGGATACAGTTGCCATCAAACCCACGCCTGGCCAATAGATCCGCGGCTTTGCGCCGCTGTGCAAGGTCTTCCGGGCCATTGGCACCAAAACGGCGGCATACCAGCTCACGTGCGTTTTCAGTCCAATCGCCTTCAAACGAGGCCATCGCAGCCTCGATCTGCTCGCTGTCCAGCCCATGGGTGCCCAGCTCCGCGCGGATATGCAGCGGCCCATAGCCGCTACCGGCGCGGTTTCGCACCACGGATTGGGCAAAACGCGTGTCGTCCTGCCAGCCTTCTTCAGCAAGGCGGGCAACTGCCGCGTCGACCGCTTCCGGGTCAACACCACGTGCCTTCAACTTGCGCCCGAGCTCCTTGCGTGAATGCTCGCGCCTGACCAGCAGACCCAAGGCCCGCTGCAACGGCGTCTGCTCACGGCCACGCTTGGATTTGCGCGCAGGCTGGTCATCCATCTCGGTCATCACACCACACCCTACCCCGGTAAGGCCCAACCCCGCGCCATCCCTGCCGCGGGGTCTCCGGACAAAATGCCGCAGAAGCGGGCGACGTCACTGACGATGCGCCGCCCGCTCCCACGGGAAAATCACTCCTCGCCGTCCTCGTCGTCGCCTTCTTCGCGCGCCGCTTCGGTAGGTTGGAACTTCTCACGCAGCTCGGCTTCCAGGCGAACCGCAACCTGTGGGTTGTCGCGCAGGTAGCCGCGGGCGTTGTCCTTGCCCTGACCAATGCGCTCCTCGCCGTAGCTGTACCAGGCGCCAGCCTTCTCAACCAGCTTGGCATCCACACCCATGTCGATCAGCTCGCCCTCACGGGAAATGCCTTCGCCGTAGAGGATTTCGGTGATGACCTGCTTGAACGGCGGTGCCAGCTTGTTCTTGACCACCTTGATCTTGGTCTGGTTGCCGATGATCTCGTCACCCTTCTTGATCGCACCGATACGGCGGATGTCCAGGCGCACCGAGGCGTAGAACTTCAATGCGTTGCCGCCGGTGGTCACTTCCGGGCTCTGGCCCGGCATCATCACGCCGATCTTCATGCGCAGCTGGTTGATGAAGATCACCAGCGTATTGGAGCGCTTGATGTTGCCGGTCAGCTTGCGCAGCGCCTGACTCATCAGACGTGCCTGCAGGCCCGGCAGCTGGTCACCCATTTCGCCTTCGATTTCAGCACGCGGGGTCAGCGCGGCGACAGAGTCGACCACCACGATGTCGACCGAGCCGGAACGCACCAGCATGTCGGCAATTTCCAAGGCCTGCTCGCCGGTGTCCGGCTGCGACAGCAGCAGGTCGTCGACGTTGACGCCCAGCTTGGCGGCGTAAATCGGGTCCAGGGCGTGCTCGGCGTCGATGAAGGCCGCGGTGCCGCCCAGCTTCTGGCACTCGGCAATCGCCTGCAGGGTCAGGGTGGTCTTGCCCGAGGATTCCGGGCCATAGATTTCAACCACGCGACCCTTCGGCAAGCCACCAATGCCCAGTGCGATATCCAGCATCAACGAGCCCGTTGGGATGATCTCGACGGGCTCGACAACACGGTCACCCATACGCATCACCGAGCCTTTGCCGAACTGCTTTTCGATCTGACTCAGTGCGGCAGTGAGCGCGCGCTTCTTGTTCTCGTCCATCGTGTTCGTCCTCGGGGTTGATTTCGTTGATTTCGTCATGGGGTCCACTGTAGGGGAGTCGTATCGCACAGGCTGAGACTGCTGCCGAGACGACAAAATTATTGGGCCGACAAGGATACCGACAGCAGCCCAAACACCCGCCCCACGTAAGAGAAACAGACAGTTACGGCTGCGAAATGCGCGGATTCAAAGCCTCAAGCTTCAAATCCGCCCGTTTCAGCGGTTGGGCCGCAGCAGGCCGCAGTACAGCCCCTCGATGGAGAAATCCTGGTCGGGCAGGACTTCGATCGGTGCGTAGTCGGGATTGCGGGGCAACAGGCGGATGCGGTCCTTGGCGATCTTCAGCAGCTTAACGGTGATCTCGTCATCGATACGCGCCACCACGATCTGCCCGGACAGCGCGTCGCGGGTGCGGTGCACGCCGATCAGGTCGCCGTTGAAAATCCCCTCGTCGATCATCGAATCGCCCTGCACCTTGAGCAGGTAATCCGGCGCCGGCGAGAAAAACACCTTGTCCAGCACCACGTAGTCGTCCGACCCGATATCCGCGCCGATCGGCAGGCCAGCGGCGACCCGGCCGAGGATGGGCAGGCGCAGCACATCATCGTTGGCGGCCTGCACAGGCGTGTGCGGGTCCGGCGCACTCTCGCCTTCCTGGCGCACCAGGCGAATGCCACGCGCACGCCCTGGGACACGCTCGATGGCGCCCGCGGCTTCCAGGGCATCCAAGTGGTATTGGGCCGAACGTACGCCCTTGAAACCAAAGGCGCGGGCGATTTCGGTCTGCGATGGCGGCATGCCCTCGGCCTCGATGCGCTCGGCGATCAAGTCAAGGATGGCCTGCTGGGTGTCGGTCAGGTTCATGGTTAGTAGTATTACTACTAACAAAAAGAACTGCAAGCCCCCTTCTGCGAATCAGTCGTGTCGTCCGCTGCGCAGTATCGAGAACAGGATCCACACCCCGCAGATGCCGGCGCCCACGAACCCGCCCAGTCCCAGCGCCAGGAACCAACGGCTGGAGAGCCCGCCCACGCTGTGCATCACGATCGAGGAGCCGATGATCAGGGCAGCGGTGATCACCCCCACCACCAAGCGGTTGGCGGCGCGGTTGACCTGGTCGCCGAAGCCCTGCAGCGCATTGGTTTCCACCTTCAATTTGAGCTGGCCGCGGCGCGCGGCCTGCACCAGCCGGCGCAGGTCGCGCGGCAGTTCACCCGCGAAATCCAGCATTCCCAGCAAACTGCGCCGGCCGCGTTTGAACAGCGCCTTGGGCGCGTAGCGCTGCATCACCACCCGCTCCAGGAACGGCCGCGCGGCACTGGCCATGTCGAACTGCGGATCCAGCTGCCGGCCCATGCCTTCCAGGGTAAGGAAGGCCTTGATCATCAACGCCAGGTCGGCCGGCAAGGTCAGGCTGTAGCTGCGCAGCAGTTGGGTGATATCGCCCAGCATCAGGCCGATGCGCAGATCCTTCAGTGGCACGCCACGGTACTGGTCGACGAACTGGCTGATGTCCTGCTGCAGCCGCGCTTCATCCACTTCCACACCGCCCGCCCAGTCCAGCAGCACATCAGCCACCGCCTGCGGCTCCTGCTCCACCAGCCCATGCAGCAGCTGTGCAACCTGGAAGCGGCGCGCTTCGGACAGTGCGCCGACCATGCCGAAATCGATCACGCCGATGCGGCCGTCGCGCATGTAGAAGATGTTGCCCGGATGTGGATCGGCGTGGAAATAGCCGTCTTCCAGCACCATTTTCAGCACGATATCGGCACCGCGCCGAGCCAACGCCGCACGGTCCAGGCCGGCGGCGTCAACCGCCTCCAACCTGCGACCCGGAATGCCATCGACGAAGTCCTGCACGTTGAGGCTTTCGCAGGTCCACTGCCAATGCACGCTGGGAATCAGGATGTCGTCGCGGCCTTCGAAATTGCGCGCGATGCGCTCGGCGTTGCGGCATTCAGCGGCGAAATCCATCTCACTGCGCAGTGACGTTGTGAACTGCTGCACCACTTCGGCCGGGCGATAGCGGCGCAGGTCCGGCAGCCGCGCTTCGACGATCTCCGACAGCCGCGCCAACAGGCGCAGGTCCGCCTCGACCACATCGCGGATGCCGGGGCGGCGTATTTTCAACACGACTTCGCGCCCGTCGTGGAGGCGCGCGCGATGGGCCTGCGCCAGTGAGGCGGCAGCCATCGGCATCTCATCAAGGAAGGCGAACACCTGCGCGGGCGGCGCGCCGAGATCGGCCTCCAACTGCTCGCGGATGGCCGCGTACGGCAGTGCCGGCACCGCGTTCTGCAGCTCGGACAGTTCGGCGATCCACTCCGGCGGCAACAGATCCACGCGGGTGGCCAGCACCTGGCCAAGCTTGACGAAGGTCGGCCCGAGCTCCTGCATCGCGCTGCGCACACGCACCGGCGCAGTCATCCGCAACATCTGCTGGCTGTCGTTCCAACGCACCAGACGACCGGCGCGCTCGAGCACCGAGGCAAGCCCGATGCGGCGCACCACGTCGCCAAAACCATAACGGATCAGAACGCCGGCAATTTCCTGCAGCCGGCCCAGATCACGGACGGTGCCCAGTGTTTCCCACATCGATGATTACCCCACTTGGTGGCAGGGCCAGCATGTCACAGTTGTTCGGCGATGCCGTACAGTGCCGCGCCCACGGTTTGCCTGCGGACGGCATCACGGTCGCCGTCGAACTGGAACAACTGCGCGCGGGCATAGCCGCCGCGCCGCTTCCAGCCTATCCAGACGCTGCCCACCGGTTTGTCCGGGCTGCCACCGCCGGGACCGGCAATACCGGTGACCGCCACCGCGATGCCCGCGCCGGAATTGATCAGGGCACCGGCCACCATTTCCAGCACGGTTTCGCGGCTCACCGCGCCGTATTGCTCCAACGTCTGCGCGCGCACGCCGAGCAGGCGCTGTTTGGCCTCGTAGCTGTAGACCACCATGCCGCAATCGAAGAATGCCGAGGAGCCGGCAATGTCGGTCATGCTCTTGGCGATCCAGCCGCCACTGCAGCTTTCCGCGGTTACCAGTTGCAGCGAGGCTTGCTGCAGGCGCTCGCCAAGCGCGGCGGCCTGGGCATTGAGGTCGGCATCGGTTGGATTGGACATTGCGGCAGCGGGGTTCGCGGGGGACTAATACGTTTTACCGCAGATCAGGCTTGGCTGTCAGGGCACAGCCGTTGGCCTGTCCTGCGCGTGGGCCAGCATTGCGTGCTGGCGGGATTCGCCGCGTAGCTGATGTAGTTGGGCCATACGCCGTTTTGCGGGCTGACAATGTGTCGGCTTCGCGGCTTACGCCGCTCCTACAAAAAGAGGGCTGCGCACTGGCAACGTCGTTCCGGGTTCACATAGCTGGGGGAGCTGTGGGAGCGGCGTCAGCCGCGAAGCTGAGAGTGCGGGAATCGCCAGCAGTTTGCCGCCTGACACTTTGCCAGCTTCGCGGCTTATGCCGCACCCACAAACAACAAGCGGGTCATGCGGCGGCACTATCTGCGGGTTCGGTCCGGCCTGCAACAAGACAGCCGGCCAATGGCCGGCTGTCGTTCCCTCATCAGCTCAACCGGCAAGCCCCGGTCTCACCACTCGGGCAGCTTTTCCGGCAACAACGGCTTGATCACCGCGCCGTCCTCGCTCGAGGCCAACTTCTCGGCCTCGGCGATCGGAACATCCACCTCGACCAGCCAACCGTCGTCATCGGCCTGCTCGCTGCGGATGACTTCCAACTGGTGCAGGCGTGCACGCAGGCGGCCGGCACTAGGCGGCAGGCGCACACTGCCGGTGACATGCTGCAGGCCCAGGCGCTTGCCCAGCACCGACTGCAACAGCTCCAGTCCGCGGCCGTCACGGGCGGAAACCCATACCCGTTCGCGGCGCGACTCGTCCGGCACACCGTCCTGCGCGTCGTGGCGCACTTCGGCACCTTCGATACGGTCGATCTTGTTGAATACCAGCAGCTGCGGCAGATCGCCCGCACCTACCGCTTCCAATACCTCATCGACCTGGGCGATGCGCTCCTCGCGCAACGGGTCGGCGGCATCGACCAGATGCAGCAGGAAATCCGCTTCGCGTGCTTCGGACAGGGTCGACCGGAATGCGGCGACCAGGTCATGCGGCAGGTTGCGTACGAAGCCGACGGTATCGGCCAGCATCGCATTGCCGCCAGGCAGCGTGATCCGCCGCACGGTCGGGTCCAGGGTGGCAAACAACTGATCGGCGGCGTAGGCCTCGGCACCGGTCAGCGCATTGAACAGGGTGGACTTGCCGGCATTGGTATAGCCAACCAGAGCGATACGCGGCATTTCGCTGCGGACCCGTGCACGGCGCATCTGGGTGCGCTGCACTTCAACCTTTTCCAGCCGCTTCTGCAGCTGTTCCACCCGCTTCTGCAACAGGCGGCGGTCGGTTTCCAGCTGGGTTTCACCCGGGCCACGCAAACCGATGGAACCACCGCGCTGACGCTCAAGATGGGTCCAACCGCGCACCAGCCGCGTGGACATATGCCGCAACTGCGCCAGTTCGACCTGCAGCTTGCCCTCGTGGCTGTGCGCCCGCTGGGCGAAGATGTCCAGAATCAGGCCGGTGCGATCGATCACGCGCCGCTCCAGGTAGCGCTCAAGGTTGCGCTCCTGCACCGGGCTGAGTTGGTGATTGACCAGCACCAGGTCGGCACCGGTGGCATCGGCCGCAGCCTTCACCTCTTCCAGCTTGCCGCTGCCGATCAGGGTCGAAGGATTGGGCCGGTCCATGCGCGCACTTATCGTCGCGGCGATGGTTGCCCCGGCCGAACGCGCCAGATCGGTGAATTCCTCCAGCACATCTTCTTCCAGCCGGCCAACATGCGGCTGGATCAACAGCGCATGTTCGCCCTTTTTCGAGCGGTCAAACATGCGCCACCACCTGCTTATTCGTTGTCGTTGTCAATTTCGTCATCAGCTGCTTGGCTTCCATCACCCGATTGCACGTAACCACCACCCGGACCCACGCGCACATTGCGCGCCGGCACCACCGTGGAAATGGCGTGCTTGTAGACCATCTGGCTGACGGTATTACGCAGCAGCACCACGAACTGATCGAACGATTCGATCGTGCCCTGCAGTTTGATGCCATTGACCAGGTAGACCGAAACCGGCACGCGCTCGCGGCGCAAGGCATTCAGAAACGGATCCTGCAAAGACTGCCCCTTGGACATCGTCTACTCCTCGTTATTGTTTTTATGAACCGGACTGATGGCGGCGTCCCCTGCCCGCCCGGAACCCTGATGGTACACCGCCGCGCGCTCGCTCAGCCTTCCAGAAAGCGGGAAACCGCCTTCCGCACACCGGACATGTCCCGAATCGGGTCGAACCAGCGCGCATCCAGCTCCCCACGCAGCCAGGTGAGCTGCCGTTTGGCCAGCTGGCGGGTGGCAAACACGCCCTTGTCGCGGAATTCAGCCGCGCTGCCCTGGCCATCCAGGAACTGCCAGGCCTGCCGGTAACCCACCGCGCGTACCGCCGGCAGGTCCAGTGGCGCTGCCACCGCCGCCATCTGTGGCAGTGCCCGCAACGCCCGTACCTCGTCCAGAAAGCCGCGCTCCAGCATCAGGTCGAAGCGGCGTTCGATGCGCTGGTGCAGCACCGCACGCTCGGCCGGGGCCAGCACCAGTTTCAGCACGCGCGCCGGCAGCCGGGCGATACCCGGCAATGCCTGCCAATAGCTGATCGGCTTGCCGGTCAGGCGGTACACCTCCAACGCCCGCTGGATGCGCTGCGGATCGGTGGCATGGATGCGCGCGGCGGCCACCGGGTCCAGCTGCGTCAACTGGGCATGCAGGGCCGGCCAGCCGCAGGCCTCGGCCTCGGCGGCAATCGCTGCGCGCGTGGCCGGGTCCGCCTCTGGCATCGGTGACAGCCCCTGCAGCAAGGCGCGGAAATACAGGCCGGTACCACCAGCCAGTATCGGCAATTTGCCGCGCGCGACGATGTCACGCACCGCCGCCGTTGCATCGGCCGAAAACTCGGCGGCCGAATAGGTCTGCCAGGGATCACGCAGGTCCAGCAGATGGTGGGGAATGCCATCCTGTTCGGCGGCGTCAGGCTTGGCCGCACCTATCTCCAGGCCACGGTAGACCAGCGCCGAATCGACGCTGACGATCTCACCGTCATAGGCCTTGGCCAAGGCAATGGCCGCTGCGGTCTTGCCCGAGGCGGTAGGCCCCATCAGGGCGATGGCCAATGGCCGTTGATCGACGCCCATCACTCCTCGTCCGGCCAGCGTGGCACGGCAGGCCTGTCGGCGCGCGGCGCGGGTACCGCAGCCACCGCTGCGAGCACTTTCAGCGCATCCACGGTTGCGGCCACGTCATGCACGCGTACCATCATCGCGCCGTTCTGCACCGCCAGCAGATGTGCCGCCAGCGAGCCGGCCACGCGTTCGGCAGCCAGCGCACGGCCGGTGACATCGCCGATGCAGCGCTTGCGCGAAAAGCCCGCCAGCAGCGGCACACCCAGACTGTTCAAACGCGCCTGCGCCGCCAGCAAGGCGAAATTCTGCGCGGTGTCCTTGTTGAAGCCATAGCCGGGGTCTAGCAGCAACCGCTTGCGCCCGATGCCGGCCATCTCAGCGGCGAAAATGCGCTCGGCGAGGAACCGCTGCACATCCCCGGCGATATCGACATAGTCCTGCGCAACGCCGGCGTCGTACGGCCCGCCAACCGCGTGCATCAGCACCACCGCCGCCTTGGAGGCAGCAACCGCTTCCAGCGCGCCGGGCTGCTGCAGGGCCTGCACGTCGTTGATCATGTGCGCACCGGCGGCAAGCGCGGCGCGCATCACCTCCGGCTTGAAGGTGTCCACACTCAGCGGCACCGGCACCCGCGCAGCCAGGGCTTCAATCACCGGCACAACCCGATCGATTTCTTCCTGCACCGACACCGGGCTTGCGCCGGGACGGGTGGATTCGCCGCCGATGTCGAGCAGGTCGGCGCCCTGCTCCACCAGCGCCAGAGCATACGCAACGGCGGTTGCGGTATCGGCATGTTGGCCGCCATCGGAAAACGAATCCGGAGTGACATTGACGATGCCCATTACCTGCGGCCGATCCAGCCGCAGCGTCAGGCCGCCGCATTCCAGGGTGGGGACAACATCAAACATGGGCACTCCTGCCAACGGCAACAGCAGCTAGTTTAAGCCGCCACAGGCCGCGCTCACATGCCGCCACCGGCTCCGTTGCAGCCACGCCGGGACAAGTGACAACGCCTGCCTTACTGCTTGTTGCGGGCGCGGATGCGGCTGCCGATCAGGCTCAGGATCACCCCCAGCACCACGCCGATGAAGATGCCGGCCAGGAAATTATCGGTCTTCACCCCGAAGCCGACGCCGGCGACGGTGGCGATGATCATTTCCGGCACATTGGCCGAGGGCGCCTTGGGCGGCGGGGAAGCATTCATGGGGCATGGCCAGGGAAGAACAGAATGTGGCCATTCTCGCCCAGCATGGCGGCCGACGCATAAAAAAAACGGGCCGGAAAACCGGCCCGTTGTTCGTCGATTCAACGCCGCTGGCTCAATGCTGGCCGGCAGGGTCGGTTATCGGTGCTACCGGCTGCGGGGCGTCGCCACCCTTGCCGCCGTCTGCACGGTCGTTGCTGCCACCCTTGTCCACCCAACCGGCCGGCGGCGAAGGCTTGCGGCCTTCCATGATCGCCTTGACCTGCTCGGCATCGATGGTTTCCCAGTCCAGCAGCGCGGCGGTCATCGCTTCGACGATGTCGCGCTTCTCTTCCAGGATCTTGTAGGCAACCTGGTACTGCTCGTCGAGGATGCGACGGATCTCCGCGTCCACCTTCTGCTGGGTGGCCTCGGAAATGGTCTTGCTGTGCATGCCATAGCCGGCTTCTTCGTCGGCGTAGACCATGGTGCCCATCACATCGGACATGCCGTACTTGGTGACCATGCCACGCGCAAGCTTGGTGGCACGCTCGAAGTCATTGGAGGCACCGGTCGACATCTCGCCTACGAAGATCTCCTCGGCGATACGGCCGCCGAACAGGATTGCCAGTTCTTCCAGCATGCGGTCGCGGTACTTGCTGATGTGGTCGTGCTCGGGCAACTGCCAGGTCACGCCCAATGCCCAGCCGCGCGGCATGATGGTGACCTTGTGCACCGGGTCGGCCTTGGGCAGCGACATGGCGACAACGGCGTGGCCGGACTCGTGGTAAGCGGTGTTGCGACGCTCATCCTCGCGCATGACCATGCTGCGACGCTCAGGACCCATGTAGATCTTGTCCTTGGCGTCCTCGAAGTCCTTCATGTCGACTTCCTGCTTGTTGCGACGAGCCGCAAACAGGGCGCCTTCATTGATCAGGTTGGCCAGATCGGCACCAGAGAAACCCGGGGTGCCGCGTGCCAGCACTTCCGGACGCACGTCATCGGCGGCCGGCACCTTGCGCAGGTGCACACGCAGGATCTGCTCGCGGCCCTTGATGTCCGGCAGGCCGACCATCACCTGACGGTCGAAACGGCCCGGACGCAGCAGCGCCTTGTCCAGCACGTCGGGACGGTTGGTGGCGGCGATCACGATCACGCCTTCACCGCCCTCGAAGCCGTCCATCTCGACCAGCATCTGGTTCAGGGTCTGCTCGCGCTCGTCATGGCCACCGCCCATCCCCGAGCCGCGATGACGGCCCACGGCATCGATTTCGTCGATGAAGATGATGCACGGCGCGTGCTTCTTGGCCTGCTCGAACATGTCGCGCACGCGGCTGGCACCGACGCCGACAAACATCTCGACGAAGTCCGAACCGGAAATGGCGAAGAACGGCACCTTGGCTTCGCCGGCAATGGCGCGGGCCAACAGGGTCTTACCGGTACCCGGCGGGCCCACCATCAACACGCCGCGCGGAATCTTGCCGCCCAGCTTGGTGAACTTGGAGGGGTCACGCAGGAACTCGACCAGCTCGCCGACTTCTTCCTTGGCCTCGTCGCAACCGGCAACGTCGGCGAAGGTGACCTTGATCTGGTCCTCGCCCTGCAGCTTGGCGCGGGATTTGCCGAAGGACATCGCGCCCTTGGCACCGCCGCCACCGCCCTGCATCTGCCGCATCATGAAGATCCAGAAACCGATCAGCAGCAGTACCGGCAGGAACTGCAACACGATGCCCCAGAAACTCGGGCCAGCCGGCTCCTGACGGGCAACTTCAACATTCTTCGAATACAGCTGATCCAGCAGCTTGGGATCGGCCGGTGCATACAGCGCACCGTCGGAACCGTCAGCACGCTTGAAGCGCAGATGGTTGGTGGTCAGCGTGGTCTTGTCGGTGTATTCGACCGACTTGATCCGGCCCGCATCCACTTCCTGCAGGAACTGCGTGTAATTGCGGGCATCGCCAGCAGCCGCTGCACCGCTGCGCGGGGCAAAGCTCTGGAACACCACCATCAGCACGACGGCGACAACCACCCACAACAGGAGGTTCTTGGTCAGGTCGTTCATCCTCATCGGCTCCGGTGTCCCTCTAGATACTAATTTCTGATACGTCGTATGGTTGAGCTTACTTTATCTGGCTGCGCTTGCCCTGCCCCAAGGCATAAACCTCGGATGAACGCTTGCGTGAAGCGTCCGGCTTGCGAATGGCGACCTTTTCATAACGGCGGCGCATTTCGCGCACATAGTCATCAAAGCCGACGCCCTGGAACAACTTGATCAGGAACGCCCCACCCGGCTTGAGATGGTTGTCGGCAAAATCCAACGCCAACTCCGCCAGGTGCATCATCCGCGGTTGGTCAACCGCATCCATACCACTCTTATTGGGGGCCATATCCGACAGCACAAGGTCCACCGGCTGATTCCCGAGCATGGCTTCAAATGCCGATAGAACGTCTTGTTCCCTGAAGTCACCGTGAAGGAACTCCACGCCAGCCAGCGGCGGCATTTCCAGGATATCCAGCGCCAATACCCGGCCGGTATCACCCATCTGCCTGCGCACCTGCTGCGACCAGCCACCGGGCGCGGCGCCCAGATCGACCACCACCATGTGCGGCTTGAGCAAGCGGTCACGCTCCAGCAGCTCCTCCAGCTTGTAGGCCGCGCGTGAGCGCATGCCCTCCTTCTGGGCCTTTTTCACAAAAGGATCGGAGAAGTGTTCTTTCAGCCAGCGCTGGCTACTTTTGCTACGGGAAGGCATTGGCAATGGGGCTCACAGGGGTGGTCATGATACCCTGAACCCCCTTGATTACCTGTAGTCCTGCATGTCTATCGTCCTGACCTCGGCCCAGAACCGATTCCTGCGCGGCATCGCGCATGACCTGAAAGCACTGCTGCAAATCGGTGGCAAAGGGGTCACCCCGGCCTTTTTGGCCGAGCTGGACGAGGTGCTGGAGCGCCACGAGCTGGTCAAGGTCAAGGTTGCCGCCGAAGACCGTGAAGCCCGCGATGCCCTGATCGACGAAATGATCCAGGCCAGCGGTTCGGCCCTGGTGCAGCGCATCGGCCACGTCGCCGTGCTCTACCGCCCGGCCAAGGAAAAGCGCCAGATCGTACTGCCGCGCGGCTGATCAGCGAGGAAGCAGCATGCAGCTCAGTCGCGAACTACCCGATTACATCTACTCCCTGCGCCAGGCCGATGGCCGCCAGGCGAAGGTGAATGACCGCGTACTGGGCCGCAGTTTCATCCTGTCGCCCAACACGCTGATCGAAGACTGGCCGGTCACCTCGGTGGCCGAGCTGAGCGCCGAGCACTTGGCGCCAGCGCTGGAGCAGAACCCGGCCCTGGTCATCCTGGGCACGGGTGAAAGGCAGATCTTCCCGCCAGCCGCGGTCATGGCCGCCTGCCTGACCCGCGGCATCGGCATCGAGGTAATGAACAACGCCTCTGCCGCGCGCACGTTCAATGTGCTGGCCGGCGAGAACCGCCGTGTGGTGATGGCCATTATTCTCGAAAACGCGCCGTAAAACGGCAGCAATATCGGCAACAGGTTCTGTAGGAGCGGCGTAAGCCGCGAAACACCTGAGCAATCAGGCGGCAGACATGTGGGTAATCCAGCGATGCCGGCTTCGCGGCTTACGCCGCTCCTACAAGCCGTTTCCTGCAGGTGCTGGCGTATCGCTGGCCCCGCCCCTTGCGTGCTGCCGGGTTTGCCCCGGCAGCGCGTGCTTAGCTGCGACACGTTCTGTAGGAGCGGCGTAAGCCGCGAAGCACCCGAGCAAGCAGACGGCAGACTTGTGGGTAATCCAGCGATGCCGGCTTCGCGGCTTACGCCGCTCCTACATGCCGCTCCCTGCAGATGCTGGTATATCGCTGGCCCCGCCCTTGCCGAGCATGGCTCGGCGCTACCCAGATGCGGGCTGCCGGGTTTGCCCCGGCAGCGCGTGCTTACCTGTTCGGCAGGTAGACCAGCGGATCGACCGGCTTGCCGTTGTAGCGGATCTCGAAATGCAGCATGTCGCGCGAGGTGCCGGTGCGGCCCATTTCGGCGATCTGGTCGCCAGCCTTCACGCTCTGCCCTTCGTTGACCAGGCGCTTGCGGTTGTGGCCATAGGCCGACAGCCACTGATCGTTGTGCTTGATGATGATCAACTCACCGTAGCCGACCAGGCCGGCGCCCGAATACACCACCACACCCGGGCCCGCGGCACGCACCGCCTGGCCGCTGCTGCCGGCGATATCCACGCCCTGCTTGGTCGCCTCACCGGCGACGAAACGGCCGACCAGCGCACCTTCGGCCGGCCAGCGCCAGGCGATACCGCTGTTGACCGGGGTAGGCGTGGCAACCGGCGGGGTCGTGGCCGGGCGCGTGGTCGTCGCTGAGCCACCTGTCGCCGGCCGACTGGCGGTAGCACCGCCCGGATACAGCCGCAGCGCTTGGCCGGGGTAGATGGTGTACGGCTCGGACAAGCCATTCCACGCGGCAAGATCACGCGGGGTGATGTTGTTGATCCGCGCAATACCGAACAGGGTATCGCCGCGACGGACAACCGCGGTCTGGCCAGGCTTGGCCACCGAGGTCCGCGGCGTGGTCGAGGCCGAAGTGCCAGAACTGCCGCCGGAAGGCTTCACCACCGTGGCCGTCCCGCACGCCGCCAGCGACACCACCGCCATCACTGCCAGCGCCCTGCCCAATCCCTTGCCAACCATCATTGCATTCATGCGAATTTAGCCCTCCAAACCAGCCAAGCCACCAGGCCCACCACCAATGCGGTGGCGATCCAGCCCAACGGCTCAATCCAGCGTCGTAACCGTTCGGCCGCTTTTGCGCCGCCGAAGCGGATCACCGCCGCCAACAAATAAACCCGCTTGCCGCGCCCGACCAGCATGCTCAACACATACTGCGGCAGTGGCACGCCGACGATACCCGAGGCCCATGTGAAGACCTTCATCGGAATGGGCATGAAGCCGCCCAGCACCAGGAAGGTGAACACCGCCCACGGCGACTCCGCCATCTTCGCCTGCAGGGTAGCGATGCCGCTCTCGATGGCCGGCAGCATGCCCAGGGCCTCGAATACCGGCTTCAAGGCCTCGAAGGCGTAATGGCCCAGCGCATAGCCGACCATCGCACCGGCCATGGAACCGGCCAGGCTCAGCGTTGCAAACCGCCAGCCCTTGCGCGGCTGTGCCACGCACATCGGCATCAGCATCACCTCCGGCATCACCGGGAAGATGATGGCCTCGATGAAACTGAGCACGGTCAAATAGGTGGGTGCGCGCTCGTTGGCGGCCCAGACCATGGCGCGGTCGTATAACGGCCCGAAAATCTTCATTCAGTGAGTAATCCTATTCTCAGTCCAGCATGCCGGGCAACAGCGGCACGAAGCTCACCGGTGCCAGCTCTTCCTGGGCAATGGTGCCATCTGCCTGACGGGTCAGTTGCAACAGCACCTGTCCACCGGGCCCGCCGACGGGCGCAACCAGTCGGCCGCCCACGGCCAGCTGATCGATCAAGGCATCGACCAGCGCCGGCGCCGCCGCAGTCACCACGATGGCGTCATAGGGGCCATGTTCGGCCCAGCCGACGCGGCCGTCGTCGTGTTTGGTGCGGATGTTCATGCCCAGGTGGCGGAAGCGCTTGCGTGCCTGCCGCAGCAGGTCGCCGATGCGTTCGACCGTGAACACCTCCAGCCCCAGCGCGCCAAGAATGGCGGCCTGGTAACCCGAACCGGTGCCTACTTCCAGCACCTTCTTCGGTGCAACGGCGAGCACCACTTCGGTCATCCGCGCCACCACCCAGGGCTGGGAGATGGTCTGGCCATGGCCAATCGGCAAGGCGGTGTCTTCGTAGGCGCGCGAGGCCAAGGCCTCATCGATGAACAGATGCCGCGGCACCACGCGCACTGCGTTGAGCGTGGCTTCGTCGGCGATACCCACTTCGCGCAGGCGATCCACCAGGCGGTCGCGTACCCGCTGCGAGGTCATGCCGATACCCACAGCCTCCGGCTGCAGGCGCATGCGCGCCGTCATTCCGGCTTCCCCAGGGTGTCGGTCAGCCCGCCTACCCAGCTGGCGACTTTTTCCAATGCCGAATAGCGGGTCAGATCCACCTGGATCGGGGTGATCGAGATATGCCCGGTACGCACGGCATGGAAATCGGTGCCGGGGCCGGCGTCCTGCTCACTGCCGGCCGGGCCGATCCAGTACACGGTATTTCCGCGCGGATCGGTTGCCGGAATACAGGCTTCGGCGCGGTGACGGTTGCCCAGCCGGGTAACCTCGAAACCACGGATGTCTTCCCACGCCAGGTCCGGCACATTGACGTTGAGGATGGTGTCGGCCGGCAATGGATCGGCGATCAGCCGCGACACGATCTCCACCGCGGCGCGGGCCGCGGTGCGGAAATGCTTGGCTTCGTGCTTGTGCGTAACCAGCGACACCGCCACTGATGGCAGGCCGAGGAAGCGCCCTTCCATTGCCGCCGAGACCGTGCCGGAATAGATCACGTCATCGCCCAGGTTGGCGGCGTTGTTGATCCCGGAGACCACGATATCGGGCTCGTATTCGAGCATGCCGGTCAGCGCCAGATGCACGCAGTCGGTGGGTGTACCCGCAACCGAACAGGTGTAGTGGTCAATGCGGCGCAGACGCACCGGCTGATCGAGCGTGAGTGAGTTGGAGGCACCAGAACGATCACGGTCCGGCGCCACCACGGTGACTTCATGTCCGGCGTTGCGAAGCTCCTCGGCCAACATCTTGATGCCGGGGGCGTCCACACCATCGTCATTTGATACAAGTACGCGCATTAAAGGCCTGGGTTACTGGATCAACACGCGGCGCTCCCACTCATCGCCGCAATCGCCGGAACCCCCGGTTAGTACATCACCGGGACGGACCGACCTGAGCGGCCATGATACCGGAATGCACCGTGGCACTTTCCACCCCCGCAGGGCTTGCCTGCGACTGCGCGCACGTTACGCTGTGCAAATGTCGTACCCAGATGATGAAGATGACGCCGCACTGTTCCGCTCGGCCATCGGCGAAGTGACGCCGATACGCCCGGTGGAGCCTGCGGTTACCGGCAAACCCAAGCCCAAGCCGCGCGCGCGCATGGCCGAACGGGATGAATCCGAGGCGTTGGGCGAATTTGCCCGCCTGCTGCGCTCCAATACACCACTGGAGGCCGGCGACAGCGTCAGCTACCGCCGCGACAATCTGCCGCCGCGCATGTTCCAGCGGCTCAAGCGTGGTCAGTATTCAGTGCAGGACGAGTTGGATCTGCACGGCGCCAGCGCCGCGCAGGCAGAGAACCTGCTGCGCCAGTTTCTGCTCGAAGCCCGCGCGCATGAACATGGCTGCGTGCGCATCATCCATGGCAAGGGCCTGCAATCGGATGGCGGCGCACCGGTGCTGAAGAACCTGGTCGACCGCATGCTGCGCCAGCGCAACGACGTGCTGGCCTTTCATTCGGCACCGCCCACGCAAGGCGGCACCGGCGCGGTGCTGGTGTTGCTGGCTAACCGCTGAGCTGCCAGCGCACTCAGCCACTACCGTTCACTTGAACCGGGGCAACCTTCCCATCGCGGTAGCCCGCGCACCCGGGGCCGTTCGCGTGGTGTCTTGAAGTCTCTGTAGCCCGGGTAAGCACAGCGCACGCGGGGCTGTTCGCGCGACGTGTTGAAGTGACACCGGCTGCCAGCTTCCCGGGTGCGCTTGCGCTTACCCGGGCTACGGCTTGGCCAAGCACTTAGTCGGCGGCGTCTTCTGCGCTGGGCGCTTCGGCTTCAACTGGCGCGCTACCCGCAATTTCATTGCGGCTTGCGTCGCTCACTTCGCCCAATTCGTGCAGCACCGCCGTGGCATAGCAGCCCGGTGGCAGGGCGAACGCTACTTCCAGTACATCGTCAGCCAGCCATTGATGCTGCATCAGCGAGGGCTTCAATCGCAGCGAGCGGCGCTCCTGCTTGAGCCCGGCCTGCTCCAGCCCCGCGCGCAGGGCCATGGCCTGCTCATCAGCCAGTGCCTGCTCTTCGAGCGCGAGGGCGCCGCCGGTCGCGCGCAGTTCACCAACACCCCACAACGGCGCACTCGGATGAATATCAAAGCGCCCCAGCCGCTCGGCCAGCACGTCGTTCATCGGTTCCGGCCCGAATACCGAACGGCTGCCGTCCAGCATCCACACCTCGCCGTCCAACGCCGAGTCCCAGCTACCCTGCTCCACGCGCGCGGCCAGCACGCGATTGAACAGCGCCGACCGGGCCGCCGACAGCAGCATCGAGCGCTGATCCTTGCGCACCCGGCGGCCGGCAAACATCTGCAGCGCAGCCGGCACGTTACCGCCGTCGCGACCAAAGCGCTGCTCACCGAACCAGTTAGGCAGGCCGCGTGCTGCAACAATCTGCAGGCGTTCTTCGATTGCCGCCTTGTCACCCTGCACGCCGCGCAGCACCAGCTTGAAGCGGTTGCCGGCCAACGCGCCGCGCTGCAGCTTGCGGTTGTGCCAGGTCGACGCCAGCACATGCAGTTCGTCCGATTCCAGCAAGGCCAGGTCCGGCGCCACGCGCTTGGGCAGGTGCACACTGAAGCGCTGCGTGGTCACCGCATGGCGATCTTTCTGCCCGGCATAGCTGACGCCCATTTCCGGCACGCCGGCCCATTGCGCCAACTGCTTGGCGATGGCCACGGTATTGGCATTGCGCTTGCGGATGTCCAGCAGCAGATGCTCGCCCTCGCCGGTCGCCTCGAAGGCCGGAATTTCATCCACCTGGAAATCTTCCGGCACGCTGCGGATCGCAGCGGTCAGCAGCGGCGCACCAAACGCCAACGGCAGCGCGTTCATGCGGCCACCAACAAGGCCACAGCCTGCGCGGCTATGCCTTCTTCGCGGCCGGTGAAGCCCAGTTTTTCGGTGGTGGTGGCCTTGATGCTGACCCGGTCCAGATCGATTTCCAGCAGTTGCGCCACCTTCTGACGCATCGCCAGCGCATGCGGGCCAACCTTGGGCCGCTCGCAGATCACGGTGATGTCGACATTGCCAACTTGCCAGCCACGCTCGCGCAGCAGTTCATTGCAATGAGTGACAAAGCGGCTACTGTCCGCGCCCTTCCAGCGCGCATCGGACGGCGGGAAATGCACGCCGATATCGCCCAGCGCCAGCGCGCCCAGCAGGGCATCGCACAGCGCATGCAGGGCCACATCACCATCGCTGTGGGCAAGCACGCCCCGGCTGTGCGGCACGCGCACGCCGGCCAGCATGATGTGGTCACCCTCCCCGAAGGCATGCACGTCATAGCCTTGGCCGATACGGATGGGAGGGAAGCAAACAGAAGAGTTCATGGCAGGTACTTCTTGGCAGAGCCGGCGCCAACGCGCCGGCAGGGGATCAGCTGCCGCGCTGCGACAGCTCGAATTCGAAACGGGCCAGATCGGCCGGCGTGGTGACCTTGAAATTGCTTTCCGCACCTTCGACCAGCAGCGGGCGCACGCCCTGCCGCTCCATCGCCATCGCATCATCGGTGACATCGACACCGGCCGCGGCCGCGTCAAGCAAGGCACGCGTCAACTGATGACGGCGGAACAGCTGCGGGGTCAGCGCACGCCACAGGTGCTCACGCGGCTCGGTGCGATCGATGCCGCCGTCGTCGCCGGCACGCTTGAGCGTATCGCGGACCGGCGCGGCGAGAATGGCCCCCACCGGATCGGCACGCCCCACTTCCAGCAGGCGGCTCAGATCCACCGCGGCCAGGTTCGGGCGCGCCGCATCGTGGACCAGCACGAAATCGTCGGCGCGCACGCTGTCCGGCAATGCCTGCAGGCCCGCCAACACCGACGCGGCGCGGGTCTGCCCGCCCACGCAGGTCAACACAGGCTTGTCGGCAAACGAGGTCCAGCCCGGCCAATCGGCATCGTTCTCTGCGATGGCGACCATTACTCCGGCTACGCCAGGGTGGGCCAGCAGTGACTGCAAGGCATGGGCAAGCAGCGGCTCGCCATCGGCCAGCAGGTATTGCTTGGGGAGCGGCCCGCCGAAGCGCGCACCGCGCCCGGCCGCGGGAACCACGGCCCAGGTGGGTACGATCACGGCACGTTCTCCGGAGGTGACTGTTGATTGCCCTGCCCGGCCGGTGTCTGCACGGCAGGCGCCGGTACCACCGGTGCAGCTACCGGAGCGTTCTCGACCACCCGGTAGAACTTCTCACCCGGCTTGATCATGCCCAGTTCGCTGCGCGCACGCTCTTCGATGGCAGCCTCGCCATCCTTGAGATCCTGGACTTCGGCGGCCAGGGAATCATTGCGCTGCTGCAGACCGTCGTTGTCACGCTTCTGGTTGGCCACCTGCGCCTCGAGCATCATCACTTCGCCCGAGTTGCCCTGGCCAAACCAGAAGCGGTACTGCAGCAACGCCAGCAGTACCGCCAGCACCAGCAGCAGCCAGCGCCAATTACGCATGACGATCAGCGCTTGAGCGAGACAAACGCATCACGGCCGGCATAGCGTGCACCGCTGCCGAGGGCTTCCTCGATGCGCAGCAGCTGGTTGTACTTGGCCACGCGATCGCTGCGGCAGAGCGAGCCGGTCTTGATCTGGGTGGCGGTGGTGGCCACGGCGATGTCGGCGATGGTGGTGTCTTCGGTTTCGCCCGAACGGTGCGAGACCACGGCCGCATAGCCGGCCTTGTCGGCCATGGCGATGGCTTCCAGGGTTTCGGTCAGGGTGCCGATCTGGTTGACCTTGATCAGGATGGCGTTGGCGGTGCCCGACTCGATGCCCTCGGCAAAGATCTTCGGGTTGGTGACGAACAGGTCGTCGCCCACCAGCTGCACCTTGTTGCCGATGCGCTGGGTGAGCAGCTTCCAACCCGCCCAGTCGTTCTCGGCCAGGCCGTCTTCGATGCTGATGATCGGGTACTGCGCGGCCCAGTCGGCCAGGAAGTCGACGAACTGGTCGGAGGTCAGGCGCTTGTTCTCGCCGACCAGGTTGTACTTGCCGTTCTCGTAGAACTCGCTGGACGCCACGTCCAGGCCCAACAGAACGTCTTCACCGGCGTTGTAACCGGCCTTGCCGATGGCTTCCAGAATGGTGTCCAGCGCCTCGACGTTGCTGCGGAAGTCCGGCGCGAAGCCGCCTTCGTCGCCCACCGCCGTGCTCAGGCCGTGGCTCTTCAGCACCGACTTGAGGGCGTGGAAGATCTCGGTGCCGGCGCGCAGCGATTCGCTGAACGAGCTGAAGCCGACCGGCAACACCATGAATTCCTGGAAATCGACGTTGTTGTCGGCATGCGCGCCACCGTTGATGATGTTCATCATCGGCACCGGCAGCGACGGCACAGCGCCGGTCTTGGCGGCCAGGTACTGCCACAGCGCCTGCTTCCTGGAAGCGGCGACCGCGTGGGCAGCGGCCATCGAGACGCCGAGCAGCGCATTGGCGCCCAGGCGACCCTTGTTCTCGGTACCGTCCAGATCGATCAGGCGGCGGTCCAGGCCCTGCTGGTCCTCGGCATTGAAGCCGGCCAGCGCGGTGGCGATGGCGCCGTTGACGTTGTTCACGGCGTTGCGCACGCCCTTGCCCAGGTAACGGGTCTTG
This sequence comes from Stenotrophomonas nitritireducens, assembly GCF_001700965.1. Taxonomy (NCBI): domain Bacteria; kingdom Pseudomonadati; phylum Pseudomonadota; class Gammaproteobacteria; order Lysobacterales; family Lysobacteraceae; genus Stenotrophomonas; species Stenotrophomonas nitritireducens. The sequence continues at coordinate 4,031,870 of NZ_CP016756.1, read as the reverse complement.
TCGCCATCGCGCAGTTCCACAGCCTCCTTGGTGCCGGTCGAAGCGCCGGACGGAACGGCAGCGCGGCCGAACGAGCCGTCGGCCAGGGTGACTTCGGCTTCCAGCGTGGGGTTGCCACGGCTGTCGAGGATTTCACGGGCGTGGATCTTGGCGATGTTGGTCATGTCTGGGGGCTAGGCTCGTTTGGGTGAGTCTGTTATCGACGGGAAACGCAAAATACCGGCGGGCAGTTTAAACGAAGCGCGGCCCGGCGCGGCCGTTGCTTTCGCCTGAAAGCGGCCCGGAGCGCCGAAACGCACAAGGCCCGCACGGGGCGGGCCTTGTTTGGGAAGCGCCTTGCCCTTCTCCCTGCGGGAGAAGGTGCCCGAAGGGCGGATGAGGGTAAGGAGAGCGAAGCTCGCCTCCACTCATACGCCACGGGCAAAGCCCCTTGCCGAGCATGGCTCGGCACTACATGCCCATTTCTGCGGGGAAAGCCTCTGCCGAGCATGGCTCGGCACTACCGCCCGTGCTTACGCGCGGGCTTCCTGCAGCAGCTTGCCGCCGGCCTTCTTCTCGCGCGCGGCGCGGATGAAGCCGATGAACAGCGGGTGGCCGCCGCGCGGCGTGGACAGGAACTCCGGGTGTGCCTGGCAGGCCAGGAACCACGGGTGCTGTTCACGCGGCAGCTCGATCACCTCGACCAGCGTGTCATCCATCGACTTGCCGGCAATCACCAGGCCAGCGTCTTCCAGCTGGGTGCGGTAGCGGTTGTTGAACTCGTAACGATGGCGGTGACGCTCGGCCACCACGTCCTTTCCGTACAGCTCGCGGGCCAGGGTGCCCGGCTTCAGGCGCTGCTCCTGCAGGCCCAGACGCATGGTGCCGCCCAGGTCGGACTTCTCGTCACGCTTTTCAACTTCACCGGTGGCGGTACGCCATTCAGTGATCAGGCCGATCACCGGATTCGGCGACTGGCGGTCGTTCTCGGTGCTGTTGGCGCCTTCCAGGCCGGCCACATTGCGGGCGAAATCCACCACCGCCGCCTGCATGCCATAACAGATGCCGAAGTACGGCACGTTGTGCTCACGGGCGAACTGCGAGGTCAGCACCTTGCCTTCGAAACCACGGTCGCCAAAGCCGCCCGGCACCAGGATACCGTCCACGCCTTCCAGCGCTGCCAGACCGGATTCCTCCAGTTCCTGCGCTTCGAGCCACTTCAGGTTGACCTTGGTGCGCTGGCGCAGGCCGCCGTGCTTGAGCGCCTCGCCCACCGACTTGTACGCATCCTGGTGGTCGACGTACTTGCCGACCACGGCGATGGTCACTTCGTCCAGCGGGTGCAGCGCTGCATCCAGCACGGCTTCCCACTCGGACAGATCGGCCGGACCGGCCTTGTCACCCAGCTTGAGCTGGTTGACCACGATCTCGTCCAGGCCCTGCGCATGCAGGCCCATCGGCACGCGGTACAGCACCTCAACGTCCGGCACGCTGATCACGGCGCGCTCGGAAACGTTGGTGAACAGCGAAATCTTGCGGCGCTCCGAGTCCGGAATGGCCTGCTCGGAACGGCACAGCAGCACGTCCGGCTGGATGCCGATCGAACGCAGCTCCTTGACCGAGTGCTGGGTCGGCTTGGTCTTCAGCTCACCGGCGGCGGCGATGTACGGCACCAGGGTGAGGTGCATGAACAGCGCCTTTTCCGGGCCGCGCTCGGTGCGCACCTGGCGGATCGCCTCCAGGAACGGCAGCGACTCGATATCGCCCACGGTGCCGCCGATTTCCACCAGCGCCACGTCGAAGCCTTCGGTGGCCTCGTCGATGCAGCGGCGGATTTCGTCGGTGATATGCGGGATGACCTGCACGGTGGCGCCAAGGTAATCGCCCCGGCGCTCCTTGCGGATCACGTTTTCGTAGATACGCCCGGTGGTCACCGAATTCTTGCGGCTCAGGCGGTTATGAATGAAACGCTCGTAATGGCCCAGATCCAGGTCGGTCTCGGCACCGTCGTCGGTGACATAGACCTCGCCATGCTGGAAGGGACTCATCGTGCCTGGATCGACGTTGATGTACGGATCCAGCTTCATCATGGTGACCTTCAGGCCACGCGCCTCGAGAATCGAGGCCAAAGACGCGGCTGCGATGCCCTTGCCAAGCGAGGACACCACACCACCGGTAACAAAAATAAGGGGGGTCACGGCTCACTGCCTCCCGGAAAGCCCTAGTTTAAAGGTTGTCGCCAAAACACCCAAGCACTGGATGCGGCGGGATCAAAAAAAAGACGCCCCGGCCTGCGCCGGGGCGTCCTTGAAACTCGGAAAAAACCGCGTCAGCGACGGCGACGGGCTTCTTCTTCCTCTTCTTCACGCGGCGCCGGCTGGTCAGCCTTGGCCTTGTCCTGGGCAGCCGCGGCCGCGCGGCGCTTGGCCTTCTGCTCGGCCTCGCTCTGCGCCTTGTCGACCGGCGCAGCCTGCGCGGTCTCGTCGGCCTTGCCCTTGTCGGCGCTCTGCGCCATCACGAAGGGAATGGCAGCCACCGCTGCAACAGCAACACCCAGAGCCAGCAATTTTGTCGTTTTCATCCAAAATCTCCTTGCTTGCCCCGCCAGGAATGGCGGGCCTGTTTGGGATCCGGGCATAGGATACCGCGCCGCAGCTGCCCCGGCCCTGAATGCCCCGCGTGCAAAAAACGCCGCCAGACCGCAAACTCGCACGTCGATTTGCGCCCTACCGAGATCCATGAACGCCCGTTACAACGCCGCTGACATCGAAGTCCTCTCCGGCCTGGACCCGGTCAAACGCCGTCCTGGCATGTATACCGACACTGCCCGCCCGAACCATCTGGCGCAGGAAGTGATCGACAACTCGGTCGATGAGGCCCTGGCCGGCCACGCCAAGACCGTGGAGGTCACCCTGTTCAAGGATGGCAGCTGCGAAGTCAGCGATGACGGCCGCGGCATGCCGGTGGACATCCATCCGGAGGAAAAAATCCCGGGTGTCGAACTGATCCTGACCCGGCTGCATGCCGGCGGCAAGTTCAACAACCGCAACTACACCTTCTCCGGCGGCCTGCACGGCGTGGGCGTGTCGGTGGTCAACGCGCTGTCCACGCTGGTGGAGATCCACATCCGCCGTGACGGCAGCGAGCACCGCATCACCTTCCGCAACGGCGACCGCGCCAGCCCGCTGGAAGTGGTTGGCAGCGTCGGCAAGAAGAACACCGGCACCCGCCTGCGCTTCTGGGCCGACCCCAAGTATTTCGATACGCCCAAGTTCAATGTACGTGCGCTGCGCCACCTGCTGCGCGCCAAGGCCGTGCTGTGCCCGGGCCTGACCGTCAAGCTGACCGACGAAGCCACCGGCGAAGTCGACACCTGGTATTACGAAGACGGCCTGCGCGACTACCTGAAGGCCGAGCTGGGCGAGCGCGAGATGCTGCCGGCCGACCTGTTCTACGGTTCGCTGAAGAAGGAAACCGAGATCGTCGACTGGGCCGTGGCCTGGCTGCCGGAAGGCGAGCTGGTGCAGGAAAGCTACGTCAACCTGATCCCCACCGCCCAGCACGGTACCCACGCCAATGGCCTGCGCACCGGCCTGACCGAGGCGCTGCGCGAGTTCTGCGACTTCCGCAACCTGCTGCCGCGCGGCGTCAAGCTGGCCCCGGAAGATGTCTGGGACCGGGTTTCATTCGTGCTGTCGCTGAAGATGACCGACCCGCAGTTCAGCGGCCAGACCAAGGAACGCCTGTCCTCGCGCCAGGCTGCCGGCTTTGTCGAGGGCGCCGCCCACGATGCCTTCAGCCTGCTGCTGAACCAGAACGTGGAGCTGGGCGAGAAGATCGCGCAGATCGCCATCGAGCGTGCCAGCGCGCGCCTGAAGACCGAGAAGCTGGTCACCCGCAAGAAGGTCACCCAGGGCCCGGCCCTGCCCGGCAAGCTGGCCGACTGCATCAGCCAGGACCTGTCGCGCACCGAGCTGTTCCTGGTCGAGGGTGACTCGGCAGGCGGCAGCGCCAAGCAGGCCCGCGACAAGGATTTCCAGGCCATCCTGCCGCTGCGCGGCAAGATCCTGAACACCTGGGAAGTCGCCTCGGGCAGCGTGCTGGCTTCGGAAGAAGTACACAACCTGGCTATCGCGATCGGCTGCGACCCGGGCAAGGACGACCTGTCCGGCCTGCGTTACGGCAAGGTGGTGATCCTGGCCGACGCCGACTCTGACGGCCTGCACATCGCCACCCTGCTGGCGGCGCTGTTCCTGCGCCATTTCCCGTCGCTGGTGGATGCAGGGCATGTGTTCGTGGCAATGCCGCCGCTGTTCCGTGTCGACGTGGGCAAGCAGGTGTTCTATGCGCTGGACGAGGAAGAAAAGCGGTCGATGCTGGACAAGATCGAGCGCGAGAAGATCCGCGGCCAGGTCAGCGTCACCCGCTTCAAGGGCCTGGGCGAGATGAATCCCTCGCAGCTGCGCGAATCCACCATCCACCCGGACACCCGCCGCCTGGTGCAGCTGACCGTAGACGACAGCGAGCAGACCTCGGCGCTGATGGACATGCTGCTGGCCAAGAAGCGCGCATCGGACCGCAAGGGCTGGCTGGAAAGCAAGGGCGACCTGGCCTCGCTGGAGGTCTGATTTCCCGCGGCTGCATCGCAACGAAAGCCCGCCTTTACCCGGCGGGTTTTTTTGTTGTCAGCGCGCCGGCATTGCCCTTGTGGGAGCGGCGTAAGCCGCGAAGCTGACCGCACTGGCAAACAGGCAACCTCTGTCAGCTGTTGGTGTGCGAGCTTCGCGGCTCACGCCGCTCCTACAACACCCACCCAACAAAAAACCCGCCATTGCTGGCGGGTTTTCGGTTTACGGGTTGCGAACCGGATGACTCAGTTCCAACCCGCCATTTCGAACAGACGCAGGATCAGATACGCACAGCCACCTGCCGCCGGGATGGTCAGGATCCAGGCCCACAGGATCCGCTCGATCACGCCCAGGCGCAGCGACTTGGGATTCTTGGCGAAGCCAACGCCCATGATCGCGGTGGAGATGCTGTGGGTGGTCGAGACCGGCATGCCGAAGTGTGCAGCCAGGGTCAGGATGGTGGCCGAGCTGGTTTCCGCGGCAAAGCCGTGGATCGGGTGCAGCTTGACCATCTTGTGACCCAGGGTCTTGATGATCTTCCAGCCGCCCGAAGCGGTACCAGCTGCCATCACAACCGCACAGGTCAGCACGATCCACATGGCGATGCCGCCGCCGGTGTTGGCATCGGGATGCATGAAGGCCAGCCAGGACGGCAGGTCGTTCAATGCACCGGATGCCTCGGCGCCGATCAGCGTCATGGCGATGATGCCCATGGTCTTCTGCGCATCGTTATGGCCATGGGCAAAACCCATGTACGCCGCCGACACGATCTGCGCCTTGCCGAAGAAGGCATTGACCCAGCGCGGACGGGCCAGACGACCGAGCACGCCGCCGACACGCGCCATGCCCGCGATGATTGCCCACAACAGGCACATCACCACGATACCGAGCAGGAAGCCGGCGATCGGCGAGGTGATCATCGGCACGAACACCTTCCACAACAGGCCCTTGTTCTGCGCCCAGTTGCCGACGTTCTGCGACCAGATCAGCGCATCCCAGTTGTTGTGCGCAGCGGCCAGGCCGGCACCGCACAGGCCACCGATCAGGGCGTGCGAGGACGAGGACGGCAGCCCCTTCCACCAGGTGATCAGGTTCCAGACGATGCCACCGAGCAGCGCACACAGAATCACCTGCGGGGTCACGGCGACCACGTCGGTGTTGAGCAGGCCATTGGCGATGGTCAGCGCGACGGCGGTGCCGGTCAGCGCGCCGATCAGGTTCATGCCCGCAGCGAGCATCACTGCCCAGCCAGGCGACAGAACCTTGGTTGCCACTACCGTGGCGATTGAGTTGGCGGTGTCGTGAAAGCCGTTGATGAACTCGAAGACGAGCGCGGCGAAAATCACCACCAGGACGAGGGTGAGCATTGAGCGTCCCCGTCAGCTGTTCTTGAGCACGATCTGGTAGGCCACCACACCGGCTTCGCGGCAACGGTCGATGGCCTTTTCCAGGATCTCGAAGAATTCCTTGAGCAGGAACATCTGCAGATTGTCCAAGCGACCGGAGTAGATGTCGCGGTACAGCTCGAGCATCAGACGGTCAGCCTCGTTCTCCAGCGAACGCAGCTTTTCGTTGAGCGCGGTCATCCGGTCCAGGTTCATGTGGCGCAGGTCGTTGACCATTTCCACCACCACACCGGCGGCCTGCTCCAGCATCGCTGCGCGCGGGGCGAAATCGATCTGATCAAGGTGCTGCACGGCCAGCGAGTAGCGGTCGGCAAACTTCTCGATCTGCTTCGGAATCTTGTACAGCGCCGAACCCAGCGCTTCGATGTCCTCGCGCTCGATGGGGGTCATGAAGCTGTCGACCAGCGCTTGGCTGATCTTGTCAGAGGCGGCGCGCTCGCGCAGGCGGGCGAGCTTGAACGCATCCAGCGCCGGCTGACGATCGGCCTCACGCATCATGCTGTGCAGTGCCTTGGCACCGTCATAGGCGGCCTGCGCGGCCTCGTCGAGGTAGGTATAGAACTGCTTGCCGGAGCCAAAGATGGTCTGCAACGAAAACATGGGGAGCCTATTCGCCGTCGCGGGAGGGACGGCATCAGGGGCGAATTATGACGGCTAGATGGCATTCAGGGTATTCCCGGCGTCTTTTTTAGCCCTGAAATGTGAACAGCCGGCCGTACCCGGGGGCCGGCGGTTTGCTAATATCCCCCAGCGCCCTCGCGGCGCACCCTATGGACGACGACCCTTATCCCCCGCCAAAGCGCCGGATCCCGCCACTGAGCGGCCGCCGCCACCGCAAACACCCGCCCTCCCTGTCACCAACCCGGGGAGAGACCCGTGTTTGAATTTTTCATCGTATTGGCCTTGATTCTGCTCAACGGCTTCTTTGCCATGTCCGAGATGTCGGTCATGACCTCGCGCAAAAGCCGCCTGAAACAGCTGGCCGGCTCAAGCAAGCGCGCCGCGCGCGCCCTGGCCCTGTCCGAAAAGCCCGAAAACTTCCTGTCCACGGTGCAGATCGGCATCACCCTGATCGGCATCCTGACCGGTGTCTACGGTGGCGACGCCATCGGTGGCGCCATCGCCCAGCAGCTGCAGGCCATCTTCCCGGCCCTGTCCGCCAATTTCTCGCTGTTCGGCGCGGTCCAGCCCTGGTCGGACTTCCTCGGCAAGACCCTGGCCGTGGCGCTGATCACCTACCTGACGCTGATTTTCGGCGAACTGGTGCCCAAGCGCGTCGCCCTAACCCGCTCGGAGGACATTGCCGGCATCGTCGCCGTGCCGATGAGCTGGCTGGCCCGCATCGCCGCCCCCGGCGTCTGGCTGCTGTCGCACTCCACCCGCCTGGTGCTGCGCATGCTCGGCCTGGGCAAGACCGAATCGGCGTCGGTCAGTGAAGAAGAAATCCGCATGCTGGTAGCCGAAAGCCACGAGCAGGGCGTGATCGACAGCCACGAGCGCGACATGATGAACCGCGTCATGCGCCTGGGTGACCGCACCGCCGACAGCCTGATGACGCCGCGCAACCGCATTGCCTGGCTGGACACCAACGCTGATCCGGAAAAGAACCTGCAGGCAATGCGCGACCACGCCTTCTCCCGCTACCCGGTTTACCGCGGCAATGACCAGGACATCGCCGGCATTCTCGAGGTCAAAAGCCTGGTCACCCGCATCAGCGGCGGCAGCCACAACCTGTTCGAGAACCTGCGCGAGACCCTGTACGTCTCCGAATCCACCCACGCGATGAAGCTGCTGGAAATCTTCCGCGAGGAACACCAGTCGATGGCGTTGGTGGTGGACGAATACGGCGAAATCCAGGGCCTGGTGACCATTTCCGACCTGATGGGCGCCGTGGTCGGCCGCCTGCAGGCCACCGAGAACACCGACGATGACGCGCTGGTGATCACCCGCGAAGACGGCTCGCTGCTGGTCGACGGCTCACTGCCGGTGGATGACCTGCAGGAGCTGATGAACGGCGCAGAGCTGCCGGATGCCGAAGAAGGCGACTACTACACGCTGGCCGGCATGTGCATGCACTACTTCGGCCGCATCCCGCACGCAGGCGAGTACTTCGACTGGGCCGGCTGGCGCATTGAGATCGTCGACCTGGACGGTGCCCGCATCGACAAACTGCTGCTGTGCAGGCTGCCGGAAGAAGACACCGATGACATCACCGGCTGACCCGGGCGGCACCGCGCCGGACAGCGCCAGGACGGCGGGCGGCGGTTACCGCAACGAAGGTATCCGCACCCTGCTGGCGATGTTTGAACAGGGCGACCCGGACGAACACCTGCCATTGGGCAAGGTGCTGCAGGGGCTGGAACAAAGTGCGTTTGGCGTATTCCTGTTCATCGCCATCCTGCCCGCCTTCATCCCGATCCCGGGCATAGGCGGTGCGGTCAGCAGCCCGCTGGTGTTCCTGATCGGCATCCAGCTGTTGTTCGGCATGTCGCGGCCGTGGCTGCCGGGTTTCATCGCCCGGCGTGGCCCCAAGCGCAGCACGGTGCACAGGTTTCTGGGCAAGATCAGCCGCCCTCTGCGGCGCCTTGACCGCATGCTCAAGCCCCGCCTGCAGGCGCTGATCGTGCCACTGCCGGCACGCATGCTCACTGGCGTGCTGCTGTTGCTGGTTGGGCTGTTGCTGTCGCTGCCGATCCCGTTCACCAACTATCTGTTCGGCTTCCAGCTGCTGTTGTTCTCACTGGCGCTGCTCGAACGTGATGGCGCGTTGATGCTGTTCAACTGGATCGCGGCGATCACCGCCGGGCTGTTCTTCGGGCTGGGCTCCGGCCAGCTGATCAGCGAGAGCATCGCCCTCGCCCAGCGCTGGATGAACTGACCGTAGTGCCGAGCCACACTCGGCAGAGGCTTTACCAGCAGCCCCCCACATGTAGTGCCGAGCCATGCCCGGCAGAGGCCTTACCGGCAACGCATCAGTAGCGTGGGAGCGGCCTCAGCCGCGAAGCAGATGGTCAATCAGATTGCATCGCCACGGGTGGTTTCAATGCCATCGGCTTCGCGGCTGACGCCGCTCCTACAAACAGGCCTTACCGGTAACGCCCCAGCGCAGCATGGCTGCGCTCTACCAAGGCCTTGCCAGCCCCGCAGCTTAGGCCGCGCCCACGCGCTGCCAGGCCTGCATCGCCAGATCGAACGACTGCAGCCGCGCGGCGGGATCATGGATATTGGCGGCCAGCATCATTTCATCCGGGCGATGCCGTTCGGCAAAGGCAACCAGGCCCTCGGCCACCTGCTCCGCGTCACCGACGATGCTGCACGCCAGCGCACGCTCGACGCCCGCCTTCTCATGCGGGGCCC